>NZRL01000163.1 GCA_002696205.1 Rhodospirillaceae bacterium
CAACGCGACGATCACCAGGAACCCCAGACCGGCGAGCAGCGTTTCAGGATTGGTCAGGTCGCCGACCGTCACCAGGGTCGCCTGATGGGCGACGACGACCCCGGCACTTTCCAGGGCGACGATGCCCAGCAGCAAGCCGATCCCCGCCGAAATCGCCATCTTCTGCGATTTCGGGATCGCCCCGATCAGCCAGGACCGTAGGGGTAGGATGCTGATAATCAGAAACAGCAGGCCCGAGATGAACACGGCTCCCAGGGCGACCTGCCAGCTGTGACCCAGGGTCAGAACGACGGTGAAGGCGAAATAGGCGTTGAGCCCCATGCCGGGCGCCAGGGCGATGGGGTAGTTGGCATACAGCCCCATGATCAGCGAGCCGACGGCGGCGGCGATGCAGGTCGCGACGAAGACCGCGTCCCGGTCCATCCCGGCAGCCGACAGGATCTCCGGATTGACGAAGATGATATAGGCCATGGCGAGGAAGGTGGTCGCCCCGGCCAGAGCCTCGCGGCGCAAGGTCGTTTGGTTCTGTGAAAGCTTGAAAAGGGCGTCGAGCATGCCTGGCCTCGTTTCGAGGTGCGATCCCCGGGGCTCTCGGCCCTATTTGTCGTCGTCTTTGTCTTTTTCCGGAATTCCGGGTTCTTCGTCGAAATCCGCGCGCTCGCCTTCGGGCGCTTTGACAAGGGTTGCCTTGGGCCGTTTCTCGCCGGCCGTCTTGGGTTCGTGGATCTGCACATGGGCCGAAGGCGCGTTGCCCTGGCCGTCGACGCCGAAATAGATCGTCCGGTGGGGGAAGGGGATTTCGATGCCTTCCTCGTCGAACCGGTTCTTGATCAGGCGGTTGAACGCCCGCTGCAGGCCCAACTGCTTGCCGGGCAGAACCTTCAGGCGGGCGCGGATGATCACCGCGGAATCGTCGAAGCTCTGTACGCCCATGATCTCGATGTCCTCCATGATCATGGGGGCGAAGTTCTCGTCCCGGCGCATTTCCTCGCCGACCTCGCGAATGACGTTCATGCAATGGTCCACGTCTTCGCGGTAGGCGATGCCGATATCGAAGAAGGCGAAGGAGAACACCTTGCTGCGGTTCGTGGTCGAGGTGACTTCGCTGAACGGGATCCGGTGCACGTCGCCGTGCAGGTCACGAAGTTGAATGGAGCGCAGGGACATCGATTCGACCTTGCCGCGGTAGCCGCCCAGCACGACAAGGTCGCCGACGGCGACGGAATCCTCGATCAGGATGAACAGGCCGGTGATGACGTCCTTGACGAAGGTCTGGGCACCGAACCCGACCGCCAGTCCGATGATGCCCGCGCCGGCGATCAAGGGGCCGATATCGACGCCCAATTCCGAAAGCACGGTCAGCGTCACCAGAATGGCCAGCGTGATCAAAACGACGTTTCTGAGCAACGGCAACAAGGTCAGCGCCCGTTGCGTTCCGGGCGCGTCGGCCTCCGCTTTCGCGTTCTTCACCAGATACCGTTCAATGGCGAAGCTGATCATTTCCCAGATCAAAAGCGCGACGATGACGATCACGGCGATGTTGGCGACGCTTTTGGCGATCACGGTGCCCGTCGGGGTGGCGATCCAGCCGACGGCGTCGATGCCCCAGACTTTCAGCACCGCGAGCGTCGCGCCGCCGTAGATCGCGAACCGGGCGGCGCCGGTGAGAACGGGCAGATACCGGTTGGCCCGCGCCTCGAGACCGGGGAAGCGTTCGTTCTGTTCGTCGCTGATCGAAAAGAACTCGCGCAGGCCCTTGCGGACCAGAAGGGAGCAGACATAAGCAGCGGCGAAGACGACAAGGCTGACCACCGTGGACCGAAGCACGAAGTCGAACCCGCCGGGCACCTCAAGCGCCCAAACGCCGAAGATCGCGATGACGTACAGAACGGCGACCAGGTGCCAGACGTCGGCGAGGCGCTGGCGAAGCGGGCCCGCCGTACGGTCCGCCCCGCCGCGGATCAGGTCCGCGACGCCGTAACGGGTCTGCATGACCAGGATGAACACCATCGCGGCCGTCAAAAAACCTGCCAGTTTCGCGGCGGTCGCGTGAACGGGGCCGGAAACGCCGAGTTCCGGCAGGGCTTCGATCAGGAAATATCCATAGGCGATGAAATAGACGAAACGCCGTATCCACAAATAGGCGTAGTTCGCGGTTTCATCCGTCATCGGGACCAGCCGCATCGCCGATACCCGGGGGGCGAAGCACATCTTCGCAATCGCCAACGCGATGCGCGCGAACACGCTTGCATTGATCACGGCAAGGGCAAGCACGCGCCCGCCATGGGCCGGTGAAACCAGCGTCATCGTCGCATAGGCGCCGGTCAGGAAGGCGGTGACGGCGATCAGGTCGAGAACGACGCGCAGAACCGTCAGGAAAAACCGCATCGCCAGGCCGCTTGCCGCCTGTGCTTCGATCGACCGGTGGAAGCGGTCCAGCAGGGTTTTCGCGATACGTTCCAGGATCACGCCGACAACGACGATCAGGATCAATTGCCCGGCCAGGAGAAGCCATTGATTGCGGTTGTCCGGCTGCGCCAGAAAGGCCGCGGCCGAGGACACCAGTTGGGGAAGATCGGCCATGTCGCGGGCCACGGTCGCGAGTTGCGCGCCGACGGCATCCATTTTCTCGGCCACGGTCTGGATCATGACCTGGCCGAGCGATGCGTCTGTTTCGCCGCTGCTGGCTTTCTGAACCGCGATATAGGCTTCCAGCTGGGCGATCAGCGCCGTGCGCTTGCCGTCGTCCTTCAACGCCTCAAGCAGCTGTTGCGCATCGGCGGTGGACTCAGCCGAGCCGTCAGGGGTGCCCTGGGCAAAACCCGGTGACGCCGCGAACAGAATGAACAGGGTGCAAAACAGATGGACGAGAAACAGCCTCATCCGGCCATCATATGTCCACGGCGTTTCATTCGACAACATCCGCGTCGCGAACGCGCGCGTGCAATGGGGTTGGGCGGTGACGCGCGGCGGTTAGGCCGCCAACTCGATCCACACGGGCGTGTGGTCCGACGGCTTTTCCTTGCCGCGCGGGGTCTTGTCGATGTCGCAGGCGGTCAGGCGATCCGCGGCTTGGGGCGACAGCAACAGGTGGTCGATGCGCAGCCCATTGTCTTTCTGCCACGCCCCACCCGTGTAATCCCAATAGCTGTATTGGTGGACGCCCGGGTTCATGGCGGTGAAGGCTTCGGTCAATCCCAGATTCAGGAGCGTGCGGAACCGCGCCCGGCTTTCCGGGCGGCAAAGGGCATCGTCGGCGAAGCGCCCGGGATCGTAGACGTCGAAGTCGGTCGGGCAGATGTTGTAGTCGCCGGCCAGCACGAAGGCTTCCTCGGTCTTCAGCAATTCCTTGGCGCGAACGACCAAGCGGTCCATCCATCCCAGCTTGTAGGTGAATTTCTCGTGGTCCGATCCGTCGTCGTTGCGGGTCGGATTGCCGTTGGGAAGGTAGATCGTCGAGACGCGGATGGGGCGTTCGCCGCAATCGATCACGGCCTCGACGTAGCGGGCCTGTTCGTCGCCGTCGTCGCCGGGCAGGGCGGTCAGCTCGACCTCCATCGGGAACTTCGAAAGGATCGCGACGCCGTTGTATGTCTTCTGCCCCGAGACCGCGATGTTGTAGCCCAGAT
Organism: Rhodospirillaceae bacterium; assembly: GCA_002696205.1. Classification (GTDB taxonomy): domain Bacteria; phylum Pseudomonadota; class Alphaproteobacteria; order Rhodospirillales; family Casp-alpha2; genus UBA1479. The sequence continues at coordinate 3,630 of NZRL01000163.1, forward strand.
CCTCGATCTCCATGCGCGGGAAGTTTTCCTCGACGCATTTCAGTTCCTGCAGCAACGCCACGTCGGGCTGGAATTCGCCCAGCCATTCCTGCACGCGCGGCAGGCGCGCCTTGATCGAATTGACGTTCCAGGTGGCGATCTTCAAGGCTTGAACTCTCCCAATGAAAAAAGGCCCGCTCGGGCGGGCCTTTCTCCTAACACGAAACGCGGGGCGCGGTTAAACGCCGAATGACGATCCGCAGCCGCAGGTCACGTTGGCGTTGGGGTTGGTCATCTGGAAGTAGGAACCGATGAGGTCTTCCTTGAAGTCCAGTTCCGAGCCCTTGAGCAGGTCCAGCGAGGTCTCGTCGACGACCACCTTGACGCCATTCTTTTCGAACAAGAGGTCGTCGTCGTTGACCGTCGAGTCCAGATCGAAGCCGTAGGAAAAGCCCGAACAGCCGCCCGCCGATACCGCGATGCGCAGCATCAGGTCGGGATTGCCGTCCTGGTCTTTCAACTGCCCGATGCGCTTGGCGGCGCTATCGGAAATCAGAATGCCTTCTTCGGGGGCCAATTGGGTGCCGTCCGGCATGGCGAAAATCCTTACATGATCGTGTGAATTGGGTTGCCCTGAATCTAAGGGCAAAGGGCCGAAAATTCAATGATCAGCGGGGAAGGTGGACCGTCATTTTTTCCGCGCCCTTTTCGGCGCGCGGGACTTCAGGAAATGGTCGAGCCCCGCCTGGGCGACGGCCATGTCCTGTTCCGGCGCCCCGCCGGACACACCGATGCCGCCGACGACTTCCGTTCCCAGGGCCACAGGCCGCCCACCGCCGACGATGCAGAACCGGCCGTCCAACGACGTATAGATGCCGAAGGTCAGGTTTCCGGGCACCGAGGCCTCGTTGTATTCGTGGGTGCCTTTCTTGGAAACCGCCGCCGTCATGGCCTTGTCGACGGCCAGGGTGACGCTCAGCACCTTGGCGCCGTCCATCCGTTCCATGGCGATCAGATTGCCCGATTCGTCCGTCACGGCGATCACCATGGGCACCTTGATGGCTTGGGACTTTTTCGCGGCCCCCCGGATCAGCAGGCGTGCGTCGTCAAGAGACAGTCTTTTGATTTCAAGCATGTCGGCCTCCCATCCGAACCGTTATAATCACCCCGGTCGCCCGCGCAACGGCTTTCGCCGGTCTCGCGCCCGTGACGATCGAGGAGGAAGCCCCCATCGACAGTTCCCATTCATCCCCTGGCCGGTCCCTCGATTCCGCCTTTCCGCTGGCCCCTTATGCCTGCCGGTCGGAGGCGTCGCGCGGACGCCTGTATCCCGAGGAGGTCAGCGCCACCCGTGGCTGTTACCAGCGCGACCGCGACCGCATCATTCATTCCGTCGCCTTCCGCCGGCTGGCCTACAAGACGCAGGTCTTCGTCAATCACGAAGGCGATTTCTTCCGCACGCGCCTGACCCATTCGCTGGAGGTCTCGCAGATCGCGCGGTCGATCTGCCGCTACCTGCATCTGAACGAGGACCTGGGCGAAGCCCTGGCGCTGGCCCACGACCTGGGCCATCCGCCGTTCGGTCACGCGGGCGAGGATGCGCTGAAAGAGGTCATGGCGCCCTACGGCGGGTTCGACCACAACGCCCAATCCCTGCATGTCGTGACCAAGCAGGAAGAACGTTATCCCGGTTGGGACGGCCTGAACCTGACCTGGGAAACCCTGGAGGGCGTGGTCAAGCACAATGGGCCGCTGATCAATTCGGGCAACCGGCCGTTGCCCCGCGCCATCGCCGAGTACCAGGAACTCCAGGACCTGGAACTCGCGACTTACGCCGGGGCCGAGGCGCAGGTCGCCGCCATCGCCGACGACATCGCCTACAACAACCACGATATCGACGACGGCCTGCGCGCCGGGCTGTTCACCATCGACGACCTTGCCGACGTGCCGATGGTCGGGCGCATCTTTCACGAGGTCCGGGGCGAGAGTCCCGATCTGGACGAATCGCACCTGATTCACGAAGCCGTCCGCCGAATGATCGGCGAAATGGTCACCGATGTGATCGAGGAGACGCAGCGGCGACTGATGGATGACAAGCCCGCAAGCCCCGAGGCCGTGCGCCATTTGGGCCGCCCGGTCGCCGGTTTTTCCGACGATATGCGGGAAACGGACGCCGCCCTGAAGAAATTCTTGTTCGACAACATGTACCGGCACTACAAGCTGAACCGCATGACCAGCAAGGCGCGCCGCGTCGTCAAGGACCTGTTCAGCCTGCTGATCCGCGAGCCCGAATGCCTGCCCACCGAATGGCGGGCCAAGGTCGAGGGCCCGGAGACCCAGGCGACGGCGGAACATCTCTGCGACTACATCGCCAGCATGACGGACCGTTATGCGGGCGAGGAGCACCGCCGGTTGTTTGACCTGCACACGCGGTCGTCCTAGACAGGCCGCTGTCCCCGATGGGACGCCGGAAATTTTAAGGATTAACCATGGCCCGCCGGCCCGATAAGGAATTTAGCGTTTCCGCCTCCGACGCCTTGGAGTTCGAACCCGAGCCCAAGCGCCGCCGGGGTATCCCGACGACGGCCTGGCTGTTGCTGGTTTTGGTCCTGGTGACGGGGGCGGGGCTCGGCGGTTTTCTGTTCGGCGACCGCCTGGCCGACATGGGCGGCGGCGAGGGCGGCCAGGTCCCTGTGGTCCATGCCGCCCAGGGTGCGATCAAGGTTCGGCCTCAGAATCCGGGCGGCCAGGAAATCCCCTTCCGCGACTACGACATCAACAAACGCATGCAGGGCGAAGAACCGACCGGCCGGGTGGAAAACCTGCTGCCGCCGCCGGAGCAGGCCAAGGCCCTGCCCCAGGAAACGGCGGCACCGCCGGCCGGAACGCCGCCCGTGCCTGCCGCGCAGACCGGCGCCGACCCGGCACCGCCGGCCGAGCAGGCGAACGCGGAATCCCTGTTGCCCGCCGCGCCGGCGCCCGCGCCGACGCCGGTCGCCCCGCAACCATTGACGCCGTCATCCGCCGCCCCGGCGGCGGTTCAGCCGGCTCCCACGCCGCCGCCGGCTAAGACGGTCGCCGTCGCGCCGACACCGAAACCGGCGCCGCAGCCCGCGCCGCCGCCGCCCGCGCCACAAACCCAGGCGCCCGCCGGTGGCCCCATGCAATTGGTGCCGAAATCGCAGCAGACCGCGCCGACACCGGCGCAGGCACCTGCCGCCGCACCGGTTCAGGAAGCGCCCAAGGAAACAGCCAAGGCGGCCCCGGCGCCCCCGGCCGCACCCGAAACCATTCCAGCGTCGAGTTGGCAGATTCAGCTTGCCGCATCGCGCGCCGCCACGGCGGCCAAGGCCGAGGGCGAGCGGTTGAAGAAGAAGTATTCGGATGTGCTGGGCGGAATGGCGGTCAATATCGTGCGCGCCGATCTGGGGGCGAAGGGCGTGTTCTACCGCATCCGTCTGGGCCCGGCCGGCGACAAAGCCAAGGCGCGGGCCGTTTGCGCCAACCTGTCCAAGCGCGGGCAGGGGTGTCTGGTCATCGCTCCCGGCAAATGATGGACCGGCCCAACGGCACGCCCCGGGCGGCGATCTTCGGCTGCGCGGGAACGGCGCTTAGCGACGACGAGAAACGCTTTTTCGAAGAAACCAACCCGCTGGGCTTCATCCTGTTCGCCCGCAACGTCGAGACCCCGGATCAGGTCCGCGCCTTGGTCGGCGACCTGCGCGCCACGGTCGGCGACGCCGCCGCGCCGGTGCTGATCGATCAGGAAGGCGGGCGGGTGCAACGTCTGGGCCCGCCGCATTGGCCGAAACGGCCGCCGGCTTCCGAGTTTGCCGAGATGTATCTGACCGACCCGTCCGGGGCCGCCGCGGCGCTGGCGGAGAACGCCGGGGCCATCGCCAAAGACTTGGCGGACCTGGGCATCACCGTCGATTGCTGGCCGGTTCTCGACCTGCCGCAGCCCGGAGCCGATCCGATCATCGGCGACCGGGCGCTGGGCACGGAAACCGATGCGATTGCAGCCCTGGGCCGGGTCATCATGGACGCCCTGCATGGCGGGGGCGTCTCGCCGATCATCAAGCATATCCCCGGCCACGGGCGGGCCACGGTGGACAGTCACAAGGCGCTGCCGGTGGTCGAAACGGACTTGGCGACCTTGGCGGCAAGCGATTTCGCACCGTTCCGCAATCTCGCCGACGCGCCCTGGGCGATGACCGCCCATGTCGTTTATACCGCCGTCGATCAGGACAATTGCGCGACGTTTTCCGACAAGGTGATCGCGCAGGTCATTCGCGGCGATATCGGTTTCGACGGACTGTTGATCTCTGACGACTTGTCCATGCACGCGCTGTCGGGCGGGTTCGGCAACCGGACGGAACGGGCGCTCGCGGCGGGCTGCGACGTGGTCCTGCATTGCAACGGCGAGATGGCGGAGATGGCGCCGATCGCGGAGGCTGCCCATATCATGGGGGGCGACGCCCTGGCGCGGTTCGTCCGGGCCGAAGCGGCCCGCACCGCCGCGTCCTAACCCACCGAAAGACGCTTCGCGCATGATGCCCGATATCGATCTCGCCGCGCTGGCCCACACGATTTCCGTCTGGATTTTGCCGGTCTTGTTCGCCGTGACCTTTCACGAAGCCGCCCATGGGTTCGTCGCGAATATGTTGGGCGACGATACGGCCCGGCGCCTGGGCCGTGTCACCTTCAACCCGCTGAAACACGTCGATCCGTTCGGCACCGTGATCCTGCCGGCCCTGTTGCTGTTGGGATCGGGCGGACGGTTCATGTTCGGTTTCGCCAAGCCCGTGCCCGTGAACTTCGCGCGCCTGAACCGGCCGCGCCGCGACATGGTGCTGGTCGCCGCCGCCGGGCCGGGGGCCAACCTGATCCTGGCGTTGCTGTCGGGCATCGCGCTGACCAGTGTCACTGAACTTCCGCCTGCCGCTGTCGAATGGACGGCGCAGAATCTGGTCAATTCGGTCTGGATCAACCTGCTGCTGGCGGTTTTCAACATGCTGCCCGTGCCGCCCCTGGACGGCGGACGTGTCGCCGTCGGGTTGCTGCCCGATGTCCTGGCCCGGCCGCTTGCCCGGTTGGAGCGGGTCGGCATTCTGATCATCCTGGGCGTGGTCTTCCTGCTGCCGTTGATCGGCGATCAGATCGGGGTCGATCTGAACATCTTCTGGTGGCTGGTCGGCGTCCCGGCCCAGGCGTTGATGAATCTGCTGTTCGCGGGTCTGGGACTCGCTTAAAAGCCTCGCCTGGCCTAAAAGGTTCTAGAGCGGGCGGGGGCCTTCGGCCCCCATATTCCGTGCGGACGCAAGGATTACGATGAGCGACGATTTCGATACCCCGGAAACTCCGACGGTGCACCGCGAAGTCATCTTCATGGTCGATCTAGACGGCTATGAAGGGCCGCTCGACGTTCTGCTGTCGCTGGCCCGCGATCAGAAGCTCGACATCACGCAGATTTCCATCCTGGCGCTCGCCGACCAGTACCTGAAATTCATCGCCGCCGCCCAGCAGAAGAACCTGGAGATCGCCGCCGACTACCTGGTCATGGCGGCCTGGCTGGCCTACATGAAATCGCGTCTGTTGCTGCCCGATCTGGGGGGCGAGGACGAGCCGACCGGCGAGGAAATGGCCGCCGCCCTGGCGTTCCAGATCAAGCGCCTGGAAGCCATGCAGGAAGCCGGGCATCAATTGATGGCGCGGCCGCGTCTGGGGCAGGATTTCTTCGCCCGCGGGGCGCCCGAAAAACATCCGATCGAGACCGAGCATATTCTCGAGGTCACTCTGTTCGAATTGTTGCAGGCCTATGCCCGCCAACGGCGGCGCGGGTCGGGCGGCGACCGGACATTGCATATCGAGCCGTTCGAGGTTTATACGGTCGAGGACGCGCTCAAGCGGCTGCGCCGGCTGATGGGCCGGACCCCTGATTGGCAGTCGCTATGGAGCTACCTGCCCGAGGAAATCCGGGGCGGTCTATTCGGTAGATCGGCGGTGGCATCGACCTTCGCCGCCAGTTTGGAACTCGCCAAGGAAGGCAAAGTGAACATTCGCCAATCCGATACCTTCGGCCCCATCTATCTGCGCCAGCGCACCGACGGCGGCGAGGGCGCGGGGCCGCGCGCCGTCGCCGGGGACGGCGGTGATGACGGTACCGGTAGCGGCGGCAACGGCGATCAATAGGGGCATCCTGATAAGATGAGCGATATCAACCGCGATCACCTGCGCCTGCTGGAGGCCGTTCTTTTCGCATCCGAAGCGGCGATGACCGAACGCGTTCTCGCCAACCGGCTGCCCGACGATGCCGATTTGAAGGCGTTGTTGAAGGAATTGCAGGACCAGTACGCCGGGCGCGGCGTCAATCTGGTGCATGTCGGCGGATCCTGGGCGTTCCGCACGGCCGAAGACCTGGCGGCCCAGATGACCAAGCATATTGAGATCACCCGCAAGCTGTCGCGCGCGGCCATCGAAACCCTGGCCATCGTCGCCTATCATCAGCCGATCACCCGCGCCGAGATCGAGGAAATCCGGGGCGTGTCCTTGAGCAAGGGCACCATGGATATCCTGCTGGAAGAAGGCTGGATCAAGCCGCGCGGCCGCAAGGACGCGCCGGGCCGTCCCCTGACCTGGGGCACGACGGACGGGTTCCTCGACCATTTCGGTCTGGAAAACCTGCGCGACCTGCCGGGGATCAAGGAACTGAAGGCCATGGGCCTTTTGGAATCCGGCCCGGCGTTGAACGTCTACCGGTCTTCCGGTGAATTGGGCGAAGATGGCGCCGCCGAAGACGAAGACGAAAGCGACGAGGTTACGGGCGATCAGGCCCCGCCGCCCGGCGGTGCCGACATCACCGAAGACGACAGCGAGGAAGCCCTCGACCCCGACGACGGCCTGCAGTCCGCCGGGTAGGGATGCACCCCCGTCCCGATAAAGGGAAATCTCATATAGACTTATTCCTGCGGGCGGGCCGAAAAGCCTTGCATGACCCTGTGATTCCCTTACATCTATCCGGGTTATCTAGATAGGTCAGGGGGGCTGGCCGGGGCATTGCGGCACCATTTCGTTTCTGCCATCATCCCGTCTCCCTATTCGGAAAAAGCAAAAGAGAAAGTAGAATAATGGGTACATTCAGCATCTGGCATTGGCTGGTTGTCCTGGTCGTCGTGCTGGTTCTTTTCGGCGGCGGCGGCAAAATCTCTCGGCTCATGGGGGATTTCGGTAAAGGCCTGAAATCTTTCAAGAAAAGCATGAAAGAGGACGACGAGGCTCCTGCCGAAGGGACGGCCGAACGCAAGGCCATCGACGGCGACCAACCCGCTCAGCCCGCCGATACGGCGTCGGCCGAGAAGGACAAGGCCGCAAGCTAAGCAATCCGCGGGTCGCGTGCCTATTGGAATTTAGGTCCCCCGCATTTCCAACGATCGGCCTTTCGGAGCAATAATCCGCCATGTTCGATATCGGCTGGCAGGAACTGTTCATCGTCGCCATCCTTGCGATCATCGTGATCGGCCCCAAGGATCTGCCCCGTGCCGTGCGCACGGTGACCCAGGCGATCCGCAAGCTGCGGTCCATGGCCGGTGAATTCCAGGCGGGCCTGGACGAGGTCGCGCGCGAGGCGGAATTGGACGATATCCGCCGCGAGGCCAATAAAATCGCCAACTACGACGTGACCAAGGACATC
>NZRL01000164.1 GCA_002696205.1 Rhodospirillaceae bacterium
ACCGAGAAGGTATGCGGGCAATCCGTTTCCGTCAGCTTCGCCAGTTCCAGAACCGCGCCGATCAGGGCCTCGGTTTCCAGCGACCGGCCGGCTTCCACGTCCTGCAGCATCGAGGTCTTGTGCGCCCCGACACTTTCGGCGCCGTTGATGCGTTTCTCAATGGTATGGCGGAAGGTGATGCCGAGCTTCTCGGCGACGATCTGCGCCTCTTCCATCATCTGCTGCGCCAGCAGCCGGGTTTCCGGGAACTGGCAGATGTCGACCAGGGTCGCATGGGTCAGGGCGCTGATCGGGTTGAAGCTGAGATTGCCCCAGGCCTTGAGCCAGATTTCCGAACGGATATCGTCGAGCACGCGCGATCGGAAACCGGCCCCCTCGAGCAATTGTTTAAGTTTTTCAACGCGTTCGCTTTCCGATCCGTCCAATTCGCCGATCGGGAAACGGTCGCCTTCGACGTGATGGATGACACCCGGTTCGGTCACCGCGGCAGCCGGATAAACGACGCAGCCGATGATCCGGTCGCCGTCGATGTACTTGGTCAGCACGCCATCCGGGTCCAGGCTTTCCAACTGCTTGCCGTCGTGCGGGCCGCCATGATTGTGGAAATACCACCACGGAATGCCGTTCTGGACGGTCATGATCATGGTGTCCGGGCCCATCAGGGCGTCCATTTCCTTGGCCACCAGTTCCAGATAGTGGGCCTTGAGGCCGAGGATCACCAGGTCCTGTTCGCCCGCATCGGCGCATTTTTCGTAGGCCTTGACCTGGGCGACGTGCTCCGAGCCGTCCTCCCAAATCAGTTTCAGGCCGTTCTGACGGATGGCCTGCAGATGCGGCCCCTGGTCGATGACGCTGACTTCGTTTCCGGCCAGCGCCAATTTGGCGCCCATAAGGCCGCCGATGGCGCCCGCGCCGATCACGCATACACGCATGATGTTCTCCCTTTGAGTTGTTGTCCCTGCGGCCGGGTCCGTTGCGATGCGGGCCCGTGTGCTTGGGTTCAGTCTAGTTGCTGTCGGTCTAATTGTTAAACGTGTTGCGCAGCGTCCCGATCCCGTCGATCACGATCTCGACGGTATTGCTCGGCTCCTTCATGGTGCCGACGCCGACGTTGGTGCCGCAGGCGATGACGTCGCCCGGCTCCAGCGTCACGTCGTGGGAAATCTCGCTGACCAGCTTGGCCGGCGTGCGCAGCATGTCGGAAACCGGATAATTCTGCCGCTCGTCGCCGTTGAGGATCGTCTTCACGGTCAGCTTCATGGGATCCAGGCCCGTGGCGATGACCGGGCCAAGCGGACCGAAGGTGTCGAAGCTCTTGGACCGGGTCCATTGATCGAAGGTGCCGTCGCGCTTCAGGATTTCCGCCGCCGTCACGTCGTTGACGCAGGTATAGCCGAACACGTAATCCAGGGCCTCGGCCTCGCCGACGTTTTTACAGCGTTTGCCGATGACGATGCCCAACTCACCTTCATAGACGACCTTGCCGTCGTAGCTGGCCGGCCGTTCGATGGCGGTCTCCGTGGCAGTGATCGAATTGTTGGTCTTGATGAACCACAACGGCTCCTCCGGCCGTTCGCCGCCCATCTTTTCCCGCATGGTGTTGTAGTTGTTCCAAAGGGCGACCATCTTGCCGGGCTTGATCGGCGCCAGGACTGTAACGTCAGACAAATTGACGGTCTCACCGGTCGCCGCGGCGCCGGCGATCATGTCGCCGGAATGCACGGTAATGGTTTCGCCGTCCAACGTGCCGAAGCCTTCCGCACCCTGGTGTTCGTACCTGATCCACAAAGTCATTCTTCTGTTTCCCCACGATATCGTTGTGCCCGCACCGGCCGGCACTGACCTGAGCGGGATTGTATACATCCCAAACGGGGACAGACCTTAGCCATCGCCGTACGCCCCATCAACAACAGGCGTTGACGCAGCGCAGCAATACCAGGGGATTTTCCTGATCGTGGAATAACCGGCACATCCGGCGGCTGCACCGCCGGGCACAAAAGCCGAAGACAGGCCCCGGAACCGAGTGCCGAAACCTAGTGGTGGAAGAGAACCGGAATGTCTGCGTTTTCCACCACGTACTGGGTGACGCCGCCGATCTTGAAATCATGGCGGCGGGCATGGGCATACCCCCCCATCAGCAACAGATCGACCCCGTTGTCCGCACAGGCCTTCAACAGCGCCTGCCCGATTTCATGGGGGTTGCTTTTCAGGACGATGGTCTCGCTGTCCTGACCGTGCCAACGCAGATAATCGGCCAGGTCCGATGCCGGCAGGTCGTCGCCATGGACTTCCGGCGCCGACAGGATGATGACCTTGTCCGCCGTCTCGACGATGGGGCGGGAGGTCGTGACCGCGGCCGAAACCTCGGGCGAGCCGTTCCAGGCGATGGCGATGGTCTTGCCGATCTCGGAGATATCCTTGGGCGGAATGCTGACCACGGGTTTGCCCGTTTCCATCAACGCCGCCTCGAAGGTATTGACGCCCAACTGCCCATCGGGCCGGGCGACGAAGATGACATCGGTCAGCCGCCCGCGCCGCGAGACGACGGCGGCCTGGCGGCCCTTTTCCTCACGCCAGGAGGCGCTGACGCCGGTCATGCCGCTGCGTGGCTCGGCGATATTCGCCACGCCCATCTTGTCACAATATTCTTCGTAGAGTTTTTTGACCCGGGCCTCTTCCTCAGCCGCGTGGGTTTCGGCGATGTCGTTGACGACGTCACGAACCCCGGCCAGCGTGGCGCCGTAGGCCAGCATGTCTTTCGAGCCCATCCGCGCATGGACGACGTCGATATGGGCATCGAACTTCTTGGCCAAAGCGACGGCGGCGTTCAGAACCTGTTCGCCCTTTCCGTCACCTCGTACCGGCACCAGGATATTGCGTATGGTCATGGACGTCCTCCCGTCGCGCCCGGTCGGCCCCGGCCAACTGGCCGGGACCGCCGGAATATTGTCAGGTCTTCTCGAGGCTTAGAACAGGCCCTCGATTTGGCCCTGATCGTTCAGGTAGATGTTGTTCGCCGAAGGCACCTTGGGCAGGCCCGGCATGGTCATGATCTCACCGGTCAGGGCGACGATGAATTCCGCCCCGGCCGACAACCGCACCTCGCGCAGGGCGACGCTATGGCCGGTCGGCGCGTTTTTCAGGTTCGGATCGGTCGAGAAGGAATACTGCGTCTTGGCCATGCAGACCGGGAAGTTCCCGAAGCCGGCGGCTTCCCAATCCTTGAGCTGATTGCGGATTTTGCTGTCGGCCGTAACTTCTTCCGCCCGGTAGATTTCCTTGGCGATCGTTTCGATCTTCTGGAACAGCGGCATCTCGTCGGGATAGAGCGGCTTGAAGTCCGCTTGGCCGGAATCGGCCAGTTCGACCACATGCTCGGCCAGCGCCGCCGTACCGGCGCTGCCGTCGGCCCAATGGGTCGCGATGAAGGCCTTCACGCCCTGGGATTCGGCGGCCTCTTTCACCGCGTTCAGTTCGGCATCCGTATCGGTGATGAAGTTGTTGATCGAGACCGTCACCGGCACGCCGAACTTCTTCATGTTCTCGATGTGACGCAGCAGGTTGCCGCAACCTTTCTTGACGGCTTCGACGTTTTCCGTGCCCAGCTCGTCCTTGGCCACGCCGCCGTGCATCTTGAGCGCGCGAACCGTGGCGACGATAACCGCCGCCGCGGGCTTCAGGCCGGCCTTGCGGCACTTGATGTCGAAGAACTTCTCGGCGCCCAGGTCAGCGCCGAAGCCGGCTTCGGTGACCACATAGTCGGCCAGCTTCAACGCCGACTTGGTCGCGATGACCGAGTTACAGCCGTGCGCGATGTTGGCGAACGGGCCGCCGTGGATGAAGGCCGGGTTGTTTTCCAACGTCTGCACCAGGTTCGGCGCGATGGCTTCCTTGAGCAACACCGACATCGGGCCCGGACCCTTGACGTCGCGGGCATAGATCGATTCCCGCTGGCGGTTCTGGCCGATGATCATTTTGCCGATCCGGTCTGTCAGGTCCTTCAGGTTGTTGGACAGACAGAAGATCGCCATGATTTCCGAGGCGACGACGATGTCGAACCCGTCTTCGCGGGGGAAGCCGTTGGCGACGCCACCCAGCGAGTTGGTGATCTGGCGCAACGCGCGGTCGTTCATGTCGACGACACGCTTGAAGGCGACGCGGCGGTTATCGATGGCCGGCTCATGCCCCCAATAGATGTGGTTGTCGATCAGGGCGGCCAGCAGGTTATGGGCGATGCCGATGGCGTGGAAATCGCCGGTGAAGTGAAGGTTGATGTCCTCCATGGGAACGACCTGGGCATAGCCGCCGCCGGCGGCGCCACCCTTCATGCCGAAGCACGGACCCAAGCTGGGTTCGCGGATGCAGATCATCGCCTTCTTGCCGATCTTGTTCAGGCCGTCGCCCAGACCGACGGTCGTCGTGGTCTTGCCTTCGCCGGCCGGCGTCGGGGTCACGGCGGTGACCAGGATCAGCTTACCGTCGGGGTTGCCCTCCAACGACTGCAGGTACTCCATGTCCACCTTGGCCTTGTGCGGGCCGTATTGCAGAAGCGCGTCGGCGGGAATGCCCAGCTTTTCGGCACCGACCTCGGCGATCGGCTTCATGGTGGCTTCGCGGGCGATTTCGATATCACTTTTCGGCATGGTTTCCTCTCGTGTCCCTCTTTGGGGATCTCTTGGATTGCCCTGGTCGTATCTCCCAGGGGACGTGATGCGGTGCCGGGCGGTGGATGCTAGGCGCCCAGAACCTTCCCTGTCTTGAGGCCGGCTTTGGCCACGTAGTCCGCTGCAGTGATCTTCTTGTCGTCGTGGGGGCGAAGGCGCATGACCTTGACGGCCCCGCCCGTCGCGGCGACCAGGATGTGGTCCTCCTCGATGGCCACGACCTCGCCCGGCTTGCCGCCGGTGTCGCCGTCGACGCGGCGCGCGTCGAAGATGGCCAGTTCATTGCCGTCGATGGTCGTCCAGGCGCCCGGCTGCGGGTTGCAGCCACGGATCTGGTTGTAGACGTCGGCGACGGGCTTGGACCAATCGATCTCCATGTCCTTCTTGCGGCACCAGGATTCGTAGGTCGCTTCGTCTTCGTTCTGGGGGATTTTCGGCGGGTTGCCGGCCTTCACCATGTCGATGGCTTCCAGCATCATCTCGACGCCGCGGTCGAAGATCTTGCCGAAATAGATATCGCCCAGGGTATCGTCCGGGCCGATGGCAACCTTGTCCTGGTGCAGGATGAAGCCTTCGTCCAGGCCGTCGTCCGGCCAGAAAATGGTGATCCCCGTTTCCGTCGCCCCGCCGATGATCGGCCAGTTGATCGACGACGGCCCCCGGTGCTTGGGCAGCAACGACGGGTGGAAACAGATCGACCCATGGGTCGGAATGTCGCGGGCCTCTTCCGGAACGAAGATGATCATATAGGCCATGACCATCAGGTCGGCGTTCAGCGACCGGATGTGGTCGAGGACTTCCTTGTCCGTGTAGTTGGGCGGCTGGAACAGGGGCAGGCCCTTTTCGACGGCGAATTCCTTCACCGGGTCGACGGGCTTGCCTTCCTTGTCCGGCGCGCAGAACACGCCGACGATTTCGTCCTCGCCCTTTTCCAGGATCTTTTCCAACGTGGCCTTGCCGAAGGCCTGCTGGCCGTTAAGGATCAAACGCATTTTCTGTTTCCTCTCCTTGGGATTGGGAGTTCGTGCCGCCGGTCGGCGTCGGGTCCGATGGATGCGGTCAGACCGCGCCCACGTCCTTGGCCGCCGCGATCTCGTCTTCGTTCATGCCGAGAATTTCGGACAGGATTTCATCCGTGTGCTCGCCCAGAAGCGGCGAACGCGCCACGTCGGCCGGGCAATCGGACAATTTGATCGGGCAGCCGACCGTCAGGTAGGCGCCGCGTTCCGGATGATCGACCTCGACGATGGTGCCGGTGTCGCGCAGGCTCGGCTCCTCGGCCAATTCCTTCATGCTGAGGATCGGGCCGACGGGGATGTTCAGCGGGTTGCAGATTTCCATGACCTCGAACTTGGTCTTGGTCGTCGTCCAATCCTCGATCGCGCCGAACATCTCGTTCAGCTTCGGCAGGCGCGCTTCCGGGGTCGCCCATTCGGGGTCTTCCTTCCACTCGGGCTTGCCGATGACGTCGCAGATGTTCTTCCACACCGCCGCCTGGGTAATGAAGTAGGTATAGGCGTCGGGGTCGTTCTCCCAGCCCTTGCACTTCAGGATGCGGCCCGGCTGACCGCCGCCGGAATCGTTGCCCGCGCGCGGCGTCGCCTCGCCGAAGGGAATGCCTTCGGAGAACTGGGAATATTCCTTGAGCGGGCCCGCCTTCAGGCGCTGCTGATCGCGCAGCTTGACGCGGCAAAGGTTGAGGACGGAATCCTGCATGGCGCATTCGACGCGCTGGCCCTTGCCGGAATGGGTCCGCTGGTAAAGTGCGGTGACGATCCCCAGCGCCAGATGCAGGCCCGTTCCGCTATCGCCGATCTGAGCCCCCGTGACCATCGGCGTTTCGCCCAGCATGCCCGTCGTCGAGGCCGAACCGCCGGCGCATTGCGCGACGTTTTCATAGACCTTGCAGTCCGAATAGGGACCGGGGCCGAAGCCTTTGACCGAGGCATAGATCATGCGCGGGTTGATTTCCTGGATTTTCTCCCAGGAAAAGCCCATGCGGTCGAGCGCGCCCGGGGCGAAGTTCTCGACCATCACGTCGCATTCCTCGATCAGGCGGGTGAAGATCGCCTTGCCCTCGTCCGATTTGGTGTTCAGCGTCACCGACCGCTTGTTGTGGTTCAACATGGTGAAATAGAGCGAGTCGGCACCCGGGACGTCGACCAACTGTTTGCGCGTGGCGTCACCGACACCGGGGCGCTCCACCTTGATCACGTCGGCCCCGAACCAGGCCAGCAATTGGGTACAGGTGGGACCCGACTGCACGTGGGTCATGTCCAGGATTTTGACGCCTTCGAGAGCTTTCATGATGCGTTCCTGTTTTTCTGATTTGATCTGATGTGCGGCGTTACTTCTTGGCGACGACGCTTTGCGGATTGAGGTTGCCGATCCGGCCGCTTTCCGTGCCGGCCTTTTCGTCGATGACCGCGTTGACCAGGGTCGGCTTGCCCGACTTGAGGGCTTCGGTCACGGCCTGCAGAAGTTCATCCGGCGAGGTGGCATTGACGCCGACGCCGCCGAAGGCTTCCATCATCGTGTCGTAACGCGCGTCCTTGACGAACACGGTCGGGGCCACGTCCGAACCGCCCGTCGGGTTGACGTCCGTGCCGCGGTAGATGCCGCCGTTGTTGAACACGACGACGCAGACCGGCAGGTCGTAGCGGCAGATCGTTTCGATCTCCATGCCCGAGAAGCCGAAGGCCGAGTCGCCTTCGATGCAGAGAACCGGATGGCCCGTTTCCACGGCGGCGCCGATGGCCTGGCCCATGCCGATGCCCATGACGCCCCAGGTGCCGACGTCCAGGCGCTTGCGCGGCTTGAACATGTCGATAATGGAGCGGGCGAAATCCAGAGTGTTGGCGCCTTCGTTCACCAGGATCATTTCCGGGTTGTCGGCGACGACCTTTTTCAGAGCGCCCAAGGCACCGTGGTAATCCATCGGCACGTTGTTGTTCTGCAGACGTGGGGCCATTTTCTCGACATTGGCGTCGCGCTTGGCCTTGACCGCGTCGGTCCAGACCGCCGGCGGGGCCTTCCAATCGCCGCCCATGCCGTCGAGCAGAGCCTGGACACAGGAGGCGATATCGCCGACCAGCGGGGCCGCGATTTCGACGTTGGAATCCATTTCCTTGGGCTCGATATCGATATGGACGAACTTCTTCGGCGCGGTGCCCCATTGCTTGCCCTTGCCGTGGCTGAGCAGCCAGTTAAGGCGGGCACCGATCATCAGAACCGCGTCCGATTCCTTCAGCACCAGCGACCGCGCGGCACCCGCATATTGATCATGGGTGTCCGGCAACAGGCCCTTGGCCATGCTCATGGCGATGTAAGGGATGCCCGATTTCTCGACCAGTTCCTTGATGGCATCGTCGGCCTGGGCATAGGCAGCGCCCTTGCCCAAAATGATCAGCGGCTTTTCCGCCGACTTCAGAACGTCCAGCGCGCGGGCGACGGCGTCCGGCGCCGGCAGCTGCGCCGGGGCCGGGTCGATGACCTTGACCAGGGACGCCGCACCGGCGGCGGCTTCCATCGTCTGGCCCAGCAGCGCCGCCGGAATGTCCAGGTAGACCCCGCCCGGGCGGCCGGAGACGGCCGCGCGGATGGCACGGGCGACCGCAATGCCGATGTCTTCGGCGTGCAGCACGCGATAGGCGGCCTTGCACAGCGGCTTGGCGACGGCGAGTTGATCCATTTCCTCGTAATCGCCCTGCATCAGGTCGACGATTTCCCGTTCGGACGAACCGGACATCAGGATCATCGGGTAGCAGTTGGTCGTGGCATGGGCCAGGGCCGTCAGGCCGTTGAGGAAGCCCGGCGCCGAAACCGTCAGGCAGACGCCCGGTTTCTTGGTGAGGTAGCCCGCGATGGCGGCGGCATACCCGGCGTGCTGCTCATGGCGGAACGACAACACCCGCATGCCTTCGGCCTGCATCATGCGGCCCAGGTCGGTGATCGGAATCCCCGGCACGTTGTAGATGGTGTTGATGTCGTTGAGTTTCAGCGCATCGATGATCAGGTGAAAGCCGTCGGTCAGGTCCACCGCTTCCGCGTCGTTGGTTTCCTGTCCCATGTTGGCTGCCGTTTCGCCCATTCCTCGGTACTCCCTTTCGTTTTTTCTAAGGCTCTGTTCCCTGCTCCCCGCCGCTGCGAGCCGGCGGGCGCATCGAAGGATCAGTCCAGATAGTCCACGTATTTTTCGACATGCCGGGCCAGGTTCATGGAATGCTCCCGGACCAGACGTTCAGCAAGTTCGGCGTCCCGGTTTTCAAGCGCCTCGATGATATGCATGTGGTCGATCACCGACCGCCGCGCCCGATCGGCCTCGCCGATGGTGCGGGCCCGGATCGAGCGCATGTGAATGAAGAGATTGTCGGCCATTTCCTGGATCAACTGGCAGCCGCCGAGCCGCAGGATCGCCTGATGGAACCGGATGTTCTTGGACGAATACTCGTCGATATGGGCCTTGGCTTCCTCGCTCTCGACCTCGGCGAACAGCGTGCGCAGACCTGCGATCTCCTCGTCCGAGGCGACTTCCGTTGCAAGCCGTGCCGCCATGCTTTCCAGCGCCGCCCAGACGGTGATCATTTCCATGATCTCGCGCTTGGTCTTGCGGACGATGAACACGCCCTTGCGCGGCACGATGTGGACCAGGCCTTCCTGCTCCAAACGGGCAAGCGCCTCGCGGATCGGCGTCCGGCTGATTTCCAATTGTTCGGAAAGCTTGCGTTCGTCGAGGCGCAGTTCCGCGTCCTCGGCGTAGATGTTCATGGAGGTGATCGCCTGTTTCAAGGAATCGTAGATGCGGTCCTTGAGCGAGAAATTGGCGTCGATCGGCTGCACGACCAGACCGGACGAGCCGGCGGCGTCGGTTTCAGCGATGGTTTCGGCTTCTCTTTCCATGACCCTGCTTTCAAGTCATCCTGGCCCGAGACATCCGTGATCCGGAATTCGTCTCTGCCGGGATGCCCCCGTTGATCCCCCGTGTTGATCCCGATGCCGGCGTCGTTGCGGGCCGCTCTCCGCCGATGGCCGGCGGCATGGCCCGAGGGTATAGCCCCTTTCTCTGTGGTATACAATACACCAGAACCCACAAAACCGGCATTCCAGACCGTCCGTCGAACCTCCTTCGCCGCCTTGCGCCGCCGGGCCGATCGAACCGGCCCTCGGCGGCATGGCGGCCTGTCACGTCATCCCGCGGTCTGCTTGGCACCGCGGACATATTTGCGCCAGACGAATTGGATCGCCGGCAAGAACAGAAGCACCAGGGCGATGATGGTGATCGGGCCGGCGATCGGCCGGTTGAAGAACACCATGGCGTCGCCGCCGGAAATCAACAGGGACTGGCGCAATGCCGGTTCCGCAATGGGGCCGAGCACGATCGCCAGCACCGCCGGGGCCACCGGATAGTCCAGTTTGCGCATCAAATAGCCGCCGACACCCAGGATCAGCATCAGCCAGACATCGAACATCCGTTCGGTCGAGGCATATCCGCCGACCATCGACAGCACGAAGATCAGCGGCGCCAGAATGGTGAACGGCGTGCGCAGGAACCACAGGAACAGCGGAATGAAGGCGATGTTGATGATCACCGCGAACAGATTCGCCGCGTAAAGCGAAGCGATCAGCCCCCAGACGAAATCGGTTTCCGTGACGAACAGCCGCGGCCCCGGCTGCAGCCCCCAGATGACCATGCCGCCCAGCAACACGGCCGTGGTCGGCGAGCCGGGAATACCCAGCGTCAGCATCGGCAGCATGGAGCCGGTGGAGGCCGCGTTGTTGGCGGCTTCCGGCGCGACGACGCCTTCGACCGCGCCTTTGCCGAACCGCGACGGATCCTTGGACGTCATCTTGGCGACGCCGTAAGCCATCAACGAGCCCGGCGTGGCCCCCGCCGCCGGCAGAATGCCGACGAAGAAGCCCAGGCCCGATCCCATCAGCCAGGCCTTCCAGGTACCCCAGATGATCTTCAGGTTGGACATGGTCCGTTCCCAGGTGATCGTGGCCTTGGACATCATGGTCTCGCCGCGGCTGACCTCGATGGTCCACATCATCTCGCCGATGCCGTAGATGCCGATGGCCAGAACCAGGAAGTTGATCTTGGACTGGAAGCCGATCAGATCGAACAGGA
The DNA here is from genome assembly GCA_002696205.1 of Rhodospirillaceae bacterium. Taxonomy (GTDB): domain Bacteria; phylum Pseudomonadota; class Alphaproteobacteria; order Rhodospirillales; family Casp-alpha2; genus UBA1479. The sequence goes on from NZRL01000164.1 coordinate 10,792, forward strand.
CCAGGCGCGGTTCGCCCGAAATAATGTCGAAGCCGATGGCCGACATGACCATGCCGATACAGATCGAAAAAATCGTCTTGGCGATGTCGTCGCCGGACAGGCCGACGAAGGTCGCGAAGGCCAGGATCATCAGCGCGAAAATCTCGGGATCGCCGAAGTCCAGAGCGACCGACGCCAGGGGCGGCGCGAACAGGGTGAACAGGATGACCGAGATCGTCCCGCCGGCGAAGGACGCCAGGGCGGCGGCGATCAACGCCTTGTCCGCCTCGCCCTGCATGGCCAGCGGCCGGCCGTCGAAGGTCGTCGCGACCGCCGTCGAGGCGCCGGGAATGCCCAGCATGATCGACGAAATCGCCCCGCCGTACATCGCCCCGTAATAAAGGGCGGCCAGGAACATGATGGCCGAGGCCGGCGGCACCAGGAAAGTCATGGGCAGCAGGATCGCGACCCCGTTGACGGAGCCCAGGCCGGGCATGGCGCCGACGAACAGGCCGACGACGACCCCCAGCACGATCAGACCGAGGTTGAGCGGTTCGAACGCGACCAGAAACCCATCTGATAAAAGACCGAGAAGTTCCATGTTTCTTTACTTCGTTTCCCCGGACGGCGCCGGACCTTGCCGGCGGTGCCGTCTTGTTTTCTGGTTCCTGGTCTTTTGTAGACCAGGGATTTTGCCACTCGCCCCCCGCCGGGCGGAAAGGCGCCCGCGGATACGGACCTAAAGGAAGATGTCGTAGAGCGGGATGTAGAGGGGGTCCATCAACCCCGTCGGCAGGAATTTGCGCAAGGCGATGTCGAAGAACAGGAAGGTAATGACCGGCGTCGGCAGGGCGATGCCCAGCGTCACCTTCCAGGAATGCCCGCCGAGAAATCGGATGTAGTAGATCAGGAAGACCGCCGCCGCGAGGTGCATGCCGATGATCTCGACCAGGGCGATCATGCCGGTTACCCCGCCGCCGACCAGGATGAACATCTTCATGGCGTAGGAGTCGAGGTAGGGCTCTTCCGACTGGGACGGCGGGCTGGAGCGGCGGAACCAGTTGATCGCGATCCAGACCGTGGAGCCGAACATGCAGGCCGCCAGCCAGAAGGGCCAGAACCCGCCCCCGGGCCCCTCGCCCGGGATCCAACCGATCGGCAATTCCATGCTCTTGAACATGAGGTAAAGAGAGAGGCCCGCCATCAGGGCAGCAGTGATGATTTCAGCACGACGCATGACGACGGAACCTCCCCTTTATCGTGAGTTCGTCTTGGTTACGTGGGTGAGACGGACTTAGCCTTTGATGGCGCCCATCTTGATCAGCATCTTGCGATGCACTTCGTTCTCACGCTTCCAATAGGTCATCAGCGCGTCGCCCTGAAGAAGCTCGCCCTGCAGGCTCTTCTTCTTCATGTAGGTCTGCCATTCCGGCGTCGCGTAGACCTTCTTGAACACGCCCTGATAGAAAGCCTGGGCATCGGCGCTCATGCCGGGCGCACCGACGACGGAGCGCTGCATGTAATAGACGAAGTCCTTACCCAGTTCCTTGAACGTCGGCGCATCCTTGAACAGCGGCAAACGCTCGTCCGTGAAGGCCGCCAGTGCGACCGTCTTGCCGGCCTCGAAGAAACCCAGCTGTTCGGACGGGTTGTTGACGGTGGAATTGGCGTGGTTGCCGGCCAACTGCTTGGCCACCTTGCCGCCGCCCTTGTAGGGGACGTACTTCATGTTCAGGCCATAGGCCGCGTTCAGGAAGTCGGTCAGCAGGTTGTCTTCGGACGCCTTGCCGGTGCCGGCCATGATCCACTTGTTGCCGGCGGCCTTGGCGGCGGCGACGAACTCGTCGACGTTCTTGATGCCGGAATCCTTGTTGACCCACAGCAGGAAGGTGTCTTCGGCCATCCGCGCGATCGGCGCGAAGGTCAGCGGATCAACCCCCAGACGCGGCTGGCGCATCGGCGTGGTGTAGAAGGAGTTCAGGGTGACCATGATGGCATGGTCGGCGTCCTTGTGGTTCTTCATATAGACCAGCGCCTCGGCGCCGGAACCACCGGGCTTGTTGATCGGCGTCACCGGCTTCGGCGACAGCTTGTGCTTTTCGATGATCGACTGAATCAGCCGGGCAAGTTTATCGGCGCCCCCGCCTTTGCCCGCCATCACGACGAATTGGATCGGTTTGACCGGCTCCCACGCCAGGGCAGTCTTGCCCGTCACGGCCGTGAACCCGGTCACCAGGCCGGCGGCAATGCCGACGCCCAGCAGTTTTCTGAAGAAAGTCTTCATGGGTGTCCTCCCAGTTGATGTTAGCGCCTAAGGCGCCCGCCATCGGAATAGGCGACGGCGAACTGCCGTTACATGTCGTCCCCTGACGCCTATCGAGTCTTTTTCTTGGGGAGTCTTTTTATGGGAGGGCGGTTGGGTCGGACGGTCCTGTCAATACTTTGGTCTGTTAGTTCCCAAAAGTCGCGGCAATTGCCACGGCCGTTTTCGGCTCATTGGCATCTGGTATACCACTGCAAAAATAAGAACACTCCGCCTAAGAAATTTCAACGGTTTTTTTCTCGACCGCTGGGGACAAAACCGCCCCCGCCACCCATGCGGCTTCCGCGACAGGCCGATTCCAAGGTCGGATGACGGCCCGGCTGACGCCTTGTATTTCACCCGTCGGTCGGCAGTCCCCGCACTTTCGTCAGGCCAGTCCTCGTCCGCCTGGGCGGGCCGTCAGGTGGGCTGTCCCTTGATCGGCGGCGCCATGGTTTCCCAATTCTCCCCCGCGGTCAAAACGCAGGTCCGGCCGCGTGGATTGGTGACGATGATCGTCCAGGAACCGGTTTCGGAAACGAAGACTTCGAGAATACCGCCGTCGGCATCGACGCCGAGCGACCGGGGTTCTTCCGAAAATCGCTGCGACAGACTGCTCGCGATCTCGGACCGGTCGCCGCAGATCGATCCGGCGGCGGCCGCCGGCATCGGCGCAATCCGTGAAACGGCGAACAAAAGACCCGCGGCGAGCAGTAAAGAACGGACCATTTTTCCTGACCTCCGGTTCATTTACATGGCTCATTTCATATATTAAAAAACGCACAACGTGCGAATCGTTAGTTAAAATTTCGGAATGTCATAATTATTAAAGCAAATATTAGTTATTGTCACATTGGCACCCAAATTTATTTTCTTTTTATATATTTTATTACTTAAATATCATTCGATAATTTCTTATTACGATTTAACCAATACCATAAATATAAGAATGCGTAAAGTTACCTTAGCCAAACCGTCATCATACTGAAATCACACGTCCGGACGGACACAGCCATGCATGGCGACCGGCCCGCACCCATGCAGGCCGCCACATCTGCGGAACAAAAAAGAATAAAGTGAGGAGTTCGGCGTTAGGCGAATACGTAGCGGCGCAACGTTTCGAAGGGCGCCCCGGGGCTTTGTTCCCGCGACAGGGCGACACCGCCGACGAAGAGCGGGCCGGACAGTGCCTCGGCGAACATCGGCTCCAGCACATCCAGGAATCGCGCTGCCGCATCGTCCGCCAAACACCCGGTCAGGGTCATGTGAAAGCGGAACTCGTCCAACACATAAGGATAACCCCAAGCCGTCAGGTTCGCCTCCTGACGCGGCGTCAGGCCACGGGCGCGGCGACGGTCCAGTTCGACCGGATCGGGCCGACGGCGAAACGCATCGAAGTCCCGCACGCAATCGGCGGCAAGGGCGTTCAAATCAGGGGACGGGGCGGCCGGGCACAGGGCGAGAAACCCGTCGAGGACCTTGAGCCGCAACTCACCGACCGAGAACCTACGGCGCCCGGCGGCGAAGCGCGCGAGCGCGCCGTCCAGGTCCGCCAGGTCACAACCGTTGGCCAACCGGAACGGCGGTTTCAAGGTCGCATGAAATCCATAACGGCGAGGCTCCGCCGTCGCCGCCGCCCACTCGGTTTCCGAGATGGGCCCAAGGTCCGCCGCGGGTGTGCGGACATCCCCGCCGGGCCGATCCGCATCCCGCCCCAGCCAACGGCACCCGACCCGCCAGAGCGGGGAGCCGGCCGGCGGCAGGAAATAGACCGCGAAGCGTTCACCGGCGGCGTCGGGTGGGTGCGTCATGATGCGTTGAACCGGAACCGTATTCAGGCGGCCGCGCCCGCGGGCGTCAATTCGACGATGCGGGTCGCCGCCGTTTCGCGCACGGCGGCGTCGTGAAAGATGCCGACGACGGCGGCGCCCCGGTCGACGGCGGCGCGGATTTGGTCGATCACCACGTCGCGGTTCGCACGGTCGAGCGAGGCCGTGGGCTCATCGACCAGCAACACCGGATAATCCATGACGAAGCCGCGGGCCAAATTGACCCGTTGCTGTTCACCGCCGGAAAACGTTGCGGGTGCCAGCGACCAAAGACGTTCGGGAATGTTGAACCGCGCCAGCATCTCGCCGGCCCGGGCCTCGGCCTCTTCTGAGCCGACGCCAACGGCACGCAACGGCTCCGCCACGACCTGCAACGCCGGGACGCGCGGAATAACCCGCAGGAACTGCGAGACATATCCCATGGTATGGCGGCGCAATTCGATGATTTCGTGGGGGGCCGCCTGGGCGATATCGGTCACCCCACCCCCGTGGCGGACCAGGATGCGCCCGGTCGAACACAAATAATTGCCGTAGATCAGGCGGATCAGCGAGCTTTTGCCCGTGCCCGACGGCCCGTGCAGGGCGACGCATTCACCCGTGAAGACATCCAGATCGATGCCCCGGAACACGTCCAATTCGATACCGCCCTGATTGTGCAGGACGAAGGACTTGGCGACGCCTTCCAGGCGGATCACCGGTTGTTCGTCGTCATTCACCGCGCGTTCTCCGGTCATGTCTGCAACACCGAGGAAACCAGCAACTGCGTATAGGCGTGTTGCGGGTCGTCCAACACCTGACCGGTCAGACCCTGTTCCACCACCTCGCCCCGGCGCATGACCATCAGGCGGTGCGACAACAGGCGCGCCACGGCCAGATCGTGGGTCACGATCACCGCCGACAGACCCAGGTCGTTGGTCAGGCCGCGCAGCAGGTCGAGCAGCCGCGCCTGCACCGACACGTCGAGACCGCCGGTCGGCTCGTCCATGAACACCAGGCGCGGGCCCGAAACCAGATTGCGGGCGATCTGCACCCGTTGCTGCATGCCGCCGGAAAACTGCGTCGGCAGATCGTCGATGCGGCCCAGGTCCATTTCCACCCGACCGAGCCAGTCGGTGACCTGCTCGCGGATCGCGCCGTAGTGCCGCGCCCCCACGGCCATCAGGCGTTCGCCCACGTTGGCCCCGGCGCTGACCCCCATGCGCAGGCCGTCGCGCGGGTTCTGGTGGACGAAGCCCCAGTCCGTGCGCATCAGCATGCGGCGTGCGGCCTCACCCATGGCATAGACGTCCGCGGCCTCGCCCGTGCGCAGGCGGTAGGTCAACGCCCCCGCCGCCGGAATGAACCGCGCCGACAGGCAATTGAGCAGCGTCGTCTTGCCCGATCCACTTTCGCCGACAACGCCCAGCACTTCGCCGGGCCAGAGGTCCAGCGTCACATCGCGGCAGCCGATGCGGTCACCGTAGGAATGGGAAATGCCGGTCGCGGTCAGCAGCGGCCCGTCGTCGCGGGCATCGACGGAAGGCATGGTCGTCATTCCCCCTCCTCCGGCCCGCCCGGCCCTTTGTGGCCGGCGGCGACCCGGCGCCCGCAATGGTCCGTGTCGGAACAGACGAACATGGAGCCGCCCGTATCGTCGGTAATGACCTCGTCCAGGAAGCTTTCGCCGTCGCCACAGATGGCGCAGACGGCACCCCAGGTCTGGACCTGAAACGGATGGTCCTCGAAATCCAGGCTTTCGACCCGGGTGTAGGGCGGGATGGCGTAGATGCGTTTTTCGCGACCGGCGCCGAACAATTGCAGGGCCCCCATCTCGTGCATCTTCGGGTTATCGAACTTGGGGATCGGCGACGGCGACATCAGATAGCGGCCGTTGATCAGCACCGGATAATCATACGACGTCTCGATATGGCCGTACTTGGCGATATCCTCGTAAAGCTTCACATGCATGACGCCGTAATCGGCAAGGCCGTGCATCTTGCGGGTTTCGGTCTCCCGCGCCTCGAGCCAGCGCAGCGGCTCCGGGATCGGCACTTGATAGACGATGACCTGATCGTCCCGCAGGTCCATCTCGGGAATGCGGTGGCGGGTCTGGATGACCGTCGCGTCCTCGGTCTTCTCGGTCGTCGCGATGCCCGCCGTGCGGGCGAAGAAGCGGCGGATCGAAACGGCGTTGGTGGTGTCGTCCGCCCCCTGGTCGATCACCTTCAACACGTCTGCAAGCCCGATGATCGAGGCCGTGACCTGAATCCCGCCGGTCCCCCAGCCGTAGGGCAGCGGCATCTCGCGCGAACCGAAGGGCACCTGATGACCGGGGATCGCCACGGCCTTCAGGATCGCGCGGCGAATCATCCGCTTCGTCTGTTCGTCCAGATAGGCGAAGTTGTAGCCGCTGTCTTGCGTGGTCGCGGGGACGGTCATTCGGCGGCCTCCCGGCGGCGGGCCTCGGCCTCTTCGCGCAGGGCGCGGACCAGGACCAGTTCGCTTTGGAAATCCACGTAATGGGGCAGCTTCAGATGCTGGACGAAGCCCTGGGCCTCGACGTTGTCGGAATGATAGAGCACGAATTCCTCGTCCTGAGCCGGGGCGACGATATCCTCGCCCAATTCACGGGCGCGCAGGCTCCGGTCGACCAGGGCCATGGACATGGACTTGCGCTCGGACCGGCCGAAGACCAGGCCGTAGCCCCGCGTGAACTGCGGCGGTTCGGTCGCCGATCCGGCGAACTGGTTGATCATCTGGCATTCGGTGACGGTGATGTCGCCGATCTCGATGGCGAAGCCCAATTCCTCGGGCACGATCTCCACGGCGACCTCGCCCATGCGGATTTCCCCGGCGAAGGGATGCGTCCGGCCATAGCCGCGCTGGGTCGAATATCCCAATGCCAGCAGAAAGCCTTCATCGGCACGGGCCAGATTCTGTAGGCGCACATCCCGCCCCGCCGGAAAACCGAGCGGTTCGCGGGTCAGGTCCGCGGCCGGGGCATCGGTGGCTGTCGCGGCTTCCGACCCGGTTTCCCGTTCGACCAGGCCCTCGCGGCCCAGCAGGTCCGTCACCCGGGGCATCGGCCCGGTCATCGCCGCCCCGTCGCCCTCATCCGTTTTCTCAGCACTTTCTTTCCGCTCCGGCCCATCTTCGGCCAAAGCGAAATCGAGCAGCCGGTGGGTATAGTCGAAGGTCGGGCCGAGCACCTGGCCACCCGGCAGGTCCTTGAAGGTCGCGGAGATACGCCGGCGGATCGTCATCGCCGCCGTATCGACCGGCGTGCTGACGGCGAAGCGCGGCAGCGTCGTTCGGTAGGCGCGCAGCAGGAACACGGCCTCGACCAGATCGCCCATGGCCTGCTTGATGGCCAGCGCCCCCAAATCGGGATCATAGAGCGAGCCCTCGCCCATCACCCGGTCGACGGCCAGGCCCATCTGGCCCTTGATCTGATCCAGGGACAGCTCCGGCACGTCGGTGTCGCCGCGCCGTTCCTCGGCCAGCAACGCATGGGCGTTGTCGATCGCCTTTTCCCCGCCCTTGACCGCAACGTACATCCTAGAGGGCCTCCACCTTGGTCGTGCGCGGCAGGGCCGCCACCCGCGCCCCGGCACAAAGGATCAGATCGACGCCCCGGGGAAAGCGCCGGAAGTTCACGGCCAATTCCTCGGCCATTCCGTCACGCAGACCACCGATCGCCAAATCGGCGGTGCCGTCGATCCCGGGGCCGGACAGCCGCCAGGCGCCCTCGCCTGTCCGGCTGTTCAGGCCCGCGACCTGAACGATCAGCGTCGCCGACCGTTCCGGCAGTTCATCGGTGCCGGGAGAAAACGCGTCCAGCCTGGGGATCATGGCGCCGTCCGCGATGACCGCGAAATCGGCTTCGTCCGGTGCATCGGCAATCGGCGCCCCGGTATGGAACCGCAGGTAGGCCGCCGCCCCATCGCCGCCGCCGTCGATCCAGAGACGCGTATCGAGGTCGAGCAATGCCAAGCAGACCGCCGCCGCCGCGGGCACCAACGGATGCGGCGGCGCGAAGGTCGGGCCCAACGCCATGGTCAAATCCTGGATTTCTCCGGGACGGGACATGGCGCGCAGGACGGCGCGAAAAACTGTCTGGGCGCCGTGGACCGGATCTTTAAGCCCGAGAGCCAGACCGGCCCCGGGCGCCGTGGCGTATCGTACTGTCGTCATTCCGGCCCCGCCCCCTGTTCGCGGACCATGGTGAAAAATTCGACCTTGGTCGCCGCGGTTTTGGCCGCCTTCGCCGCCTTGGCCATGCCCAAGGCCGTCTTGACGGGAAGGATTACGCGGTCGGTCACGAGGGCCGCCCAACGGTCGGTCTGCAGCAGCCCGTCGAAGACCGCCGCCAATTCCGCATGCCGGGCCGACCGGCCGGCGACGTATCCGTGGCCGACCGTGCCGTCGGCCAGGCGGACCGCGCATCGCGTCACCGTCATTTCGCCCAGGTTGAAGGCGTTGCCGTCACCGCCCGCGCGCCCCTGCACCATGACGAGGCCCTGTTCCGGGGCGCGAAGGAATTCATATTCCCCGGTGCCGGCCTCGGGCAGATTCGGCGCAAGCGCCTGCCACGCGGCCTCCAGGTCCCGTTCCGGCGCCCGGGCCAGCAACCCCATCCATTCGGCGCGGTCCTTGGGCACGCCATCGGCCGGCTGATCCTGGTGCGAGGTCTCGGGCATCTGTTCGTTCGCGCTCCGGCTTCGATATCGGCGTTCGATCGCATCACGAGCCACCCCGGCCCCGGATGATCCGCCGATCAAGCCATTCGGCTCGACGGCACCGGAGGGTGGCGACAGTCTAGACAAACTTAAAATTTGTCTAGACGTCTACTTCTTTGATGGTAATATGGTCAGAACCCGATGCGAAGTAAATCGGCAAGTCGTGACATTTGAATGACACGCCGCGCCGCCAATTCACCATGGGGCGCCCGGCGGCAAACACGGTCTACGGCCGGCACGACGGACCGAGCCGAACGGCCGCATCCGACCGGGCATCAACGAACAGAACAACGGACAGAGGCCGCAAATGGATCCAACCATGGTCAGACGGGGATCGGGCGTTTCGCTATGGCGCCAGATCGAGGAACAGATTTCCGACGATATCGCGAGCGGCATGATCGCGCCGGGCTCGCGCCTGCCGACGGAACACGACCTCGCCGAACGGTTCAACGTCAACCGCCACACGGTGCGCCGCGCCATGAAGGCGTTGGAACAAGAAGGCCTGATCCGCATCGAACAGGGACGCGGCACCTTCGTTCATGAACACGTCATCGATTATCCGGTCCGCCGCCGCACCCGGTTCACGGAAAACATCATGGCCCAACGACGCCAGCCGGGTGGCTGGGTATTGTTGAGCGAACGGGTCAAGGCATCCCCCGACGTGGCCGAAGCTTTGGAATTGGACGAAGGGGCCCTGGTCTCCCTGATCCGCACGATCGGCGAAGCGGACGGACGGCCGATCAGCGTCGCCGACCATTTTTTCTGCGCCGAACGCTTTCCCGGCATGATCGAAGCCTTTGAGGAATCCCGCTCGATCTCCAAGGTTCTGGCCCAGTTCGGGGTCGCCGATTTTTTCCGCAAGATCACCCGCGTCACCACCCGCATGCCCGACGCCGACGAATCCCAATTGCTCAGCCAGCCGCCGAACCGCCCGGTCCTGGTCGCCGAGAGCATCAACGTCGATACGGACGGCAAGCCCATCGAATACGGGCTGACCCGGTTCGCCGGCGACCGCGTGCAATTGCTGTTCGAACCGTCGTCCTGATCGCGGCGCCCAATCACCAAAACGACCCGCTGTCACTCATCCGTCATTGATCGGTCATAGACTGGACACCGCGCGCGCCTAAGAGGCATGGACGGGCCGACGTCAAAGATTGCCGGCGCCTGATACGGAAACACACATCATTCAAGAGCGCGCGGGAACATGAACATCATGATAAACAGTGGGGCCATGGCCTCGGAACTCATCCTCACCAACGCAACGGTCGTGACCCGCACGCAGAGCTTTACCGGCACGCTGCGCATCGCCGACGGGGTGATCCGTGACGTCGACGAAGGGCCGAGCGGCCTGCCCCAGGCCATCGATTGCGAGGGCGATTTCATTATCCCCGGCCTGGTCGATATCCATACCGACAACCTGGAAAAACACCTGGAACCGCGCCCCGGCGTCACCTGGCCGGGCCTTGCCGCGTTCCAGGTTCACGACCGCATGTTGGCGACCTCCGGAATCACCACGGTATTCGATTCCCTGGTCGTGGGCGACCTGCACCTCGGCAAGCCGGGGCGCAAGGACGCCCTGGCCCTGGCCGAGGAAGCCCTGGCCGCCGCCGACGTCGACGAAGACCTGTTCAAGGCCGATCACCGGCTGCACATCCGCGCCGAGATCGCATCGGACACGGTGATGAACGAACTGGCGGAAATCATCGATCATCCGCTGGTCGCCCTGATCTCGGTCATGGACCACACGCCCGGCCAGCGGCAATGGCGCGACCTGGATAAATGGAAGCGCATGTACAGCCGCATCTATACCGCCGAGGAATTGGACAGCCAGATCGACGGCCTGCTGGAGCGCCAGAAGAACCACAGCGCCCCCAACCGCGAAGCCGTCATCGCCGAAGCGCGCGCGCGCGGCATTCCGCTCGCCAGTCACGACGACACGACGGCCGACCATGTGAACGAGGGCCACGCCGCCGGGATCCTGATTTCCGAGTTCCCGACCACCATGGAAGCCGCCCATGCCGCCCATGGCCATGGCATGAAAACCATCATGGGCAGCCCCAACGTGGTCAAAGGCGGGTCACACTCCGGCAACGTCGGGGCGGCGGCAATGGCGGAAGCCGGATTGCTCGATGGCCTGGCGTCGGATTACGTGCCGATTTCCATGGTCCATTCGGCCTTTATCCTGGCCGACGGCCATGGCCTGCCCCTCCACGATGCGGTCGCCATGGTCACGGCGGGGCCTGCAGGGATGGTCGGGCTGGATGACCGCGGTGAAATCGCGGCCGGCAAACGCGCCGACCTTGTTCGGGTCAAAACCTTCCACCACGTCCCGACGATCATGGGCGTATGGCGCGGCGGCCGACAGGTCGCCTGATCGATACAAAAAACGTTTTGGGTCAGGTGACGCGCGGGACTTAAAGCAGGCCCGCCAGATGATCGACCCGGCGGCGCAGGTTTTCGAGCACCTCGCCGACTTCGGCCGTCGCCCGGGCGGTCTGCGCCGACAGGTTCTTAACCTCGCCCGCAACGACTGCGAAACCCTTGCCGGCGTCACCGGCGCGTGCCGCTTCGATGGTCGCGTTCAAGGCCAGCAGGTTGGTCTGCTTGGCGATGGCGTCGATCTGTTCGGCGACCTTACCGACTTGGGAAATTTCATCCTGCAGATTGCCGATTTCCTCGCGGATTTCCGCATTGCGGTCGCCCCCCGCGACCGCCATCTCGGCGGCGGTGGCAATCTCGGTACCGGTTGCTGCGTCTTGCGGCATCGTTCTTGTTTCCTTGCTTGATTGTCCGCGCGGCCCAGGGTCCGCACGCCTCCTCCCAATCAGGATAGGCGCAAAACCGTACCCCATTCCCCAAGGTCGGCCAAGCGAGGATTAACGGGACGGCAACCCGGGATAGGCCGCCGACCGATGCCGAGAAACGGCGCCACCCACTGATCAGGTGAAGCGTTCGCGCAAAACCTGCGAGATCATGTCGAGGACCGTGACCGTCCCGATGATGATGATCATTACCGCCGCCGTTTCGGCGTAATAGAACCCGCGGATGAATTCCCATAGCACCATGCCGATGCCGCCCGCGCCGACGATGCCGATCACCGTGGCCGAGCGCAGATTGCTCTCGAAACGATACAGGGAAAAGGAAATCCAGAGCGGCAGGACCTGAGGGATCACACCGTAGATGACTTCGTGAATGCCGTCGGCGCCGGTCGCGCGGATGCCTTCGACCGGGTTGGGGTCGATGGCCTCGACGGCTTCGGAAAACAATTTGGCCAGCACCCCGGTCGTATGGACCCAGAGCGCCAGCACGCCCGCGAAGGGGCCCAGGCCGACGGCCACGACGAACAGCATGGCGAAGACGAATTCGTTGATCGCGCGGGCCGCGTCCATCAGCCGGCGCATGGGCTGATAGACCCACCAGGGAACAATGTTCTTAGACGACAGGATGCCGCAAGGGATCGAGCAGACGACCGCCAGGACCGTGCCCCAGATCGCCACCTGAATGGTGATCAGCATCTCCTGCAGCATGGTCGGCCATTCGTGGAAATTCGGCGGGAAAAAGCCCGACGCGAATTCCGCCATGTTCGCGGAATCCTGCACCAGGGCGAGCGGATTCATTTCCGCCCCTTCCCAGGCCCAGGCCAGCACCGCCAAGGCGACGGCCCATCCGGCCAGGTTGACGAGGGAACGCTTAAGGTCCCGTTCAGGGAGCTGCACCTGCGGCATGGCCTGGGCGGCGGAACCCGTATTGTCGATCACGGTCATGGGGCCTCTCGTCGAATGGGATTGAATTTGAAGCTGTAAAAAGGGGGGCGCCGCGCCCGGGGCGGGGCGCGGCGCCTCGGGTTGCCGGCCTTAGTTGATGGCCAGCTGGTTGTCGCTCAGAACCTTGAGAACCTCGAGTTTGCGCTCGATATCGGCGATCTTCTTCGCCTTCTCGTCTTTGTCCAGACGATCGTCGTTGACCAGCTTGGTCTTGTCCTTGAACAGCTGCAACTGGCGGATCGGGTAAAGCTGGGCGTTCGAGGATTCCTCGAACGGGGCCCAGCCGGAGCTGACGCCGGCGAGGATCTTCTTTTCCTTCTCGGCGTTCGGGCCCAGGCGGCCGTAGGACAGGAAGAAGCCCTTGAGGACGCTCTTGGTACCCTTATCCAGATCCGACCGCCAAACGATGGGATCGTTCGGGATCAGCGGCGATTTCCAGATCGCCTTCAGCTTGGCGCCGGCGTCCGGATGGTTTTTCTGCAAACGCGACAGAGATTCCGTGTTGTTGGTGGCGAAATCGACCTGGCCGTTGGCGACGGACAGCGCGTTGGTCTCGTGGTTGGCGTTACGCACGGACTTGTAGCACTTCTTCGGGTCCACATCGTTCTTGGCGAAGACGTAGAAGCTGGGAACCAGGAAGCCGGACGTCGAGTTCGGATCACCATTGCCGAAGGTCAGGGACTGGTCGCACTTGAGAACGTCTTCCAGCTTGTTCAGCTTGTCGTTCGAGGCATTGACCAGCAGCAGCGACCAGTAACCGGGGTTGCCGGTGACGTCGACGGTCTGCACGAAGACTTCGCCGCCGGCGCGGTCGACGGCTTCCATGGCCGACTTGTTGCCGAACCAGGCGACGTCGACTTTCTTGAAGCGCATGGCTTCGATGACGCCCGCATAATCGGAGGCGAAGAACGCCTTCACCTTGACGCCCAGCGCCTTGCTCATGTCGTCGAGGAACGGCGTGAAGCTTTTCTTCAGACCCTGGGACGATTCCGTGGAGATGATGCCGAAGGTCAGCGGGTTCGGCATTTCTGCCTTTGCCGTCTGAACCGTGGCGAAGGCCGCCAGCGCGATGCCGGCGATCATGGCCTTTTTGAACATTTTGACTTCCTCCTGAGTTGTCGAGTTCGGTGGGACAGTGGTGGGGCAAACAGTGGGCGCGCGACGGCTCCGCCGGTCAGGCGGAGGCCGGACGCAGATGCGCGGTACGGGCTTTCGGCGCGGGGCCGCCGATCGGGCCGGGCAGGATCAGCTCTTCCCCGGCGGCGCCGTAGAGTTCGCGCAGAAATTCGTGGGTCAGTGCCTCGCTCGGCCCGTCGTAGACGACCTGCCCGTCACGCAGCGCCACGGTGCGCGGGCAATAGCGGGTCGCGAAATCGACCTGGTGGAGCGAGACCACGACGGTGATCCCGTCCTCGCGGTTGATGCGGGCCAGATTTTCCATGACCCGGCGGGCCGATTCCGGATCGAGGGAGGCAATCGGTTCGTCCGCCAGAATAACCTCCGCCCCCTGAACCAGGGCTCGGGCGATGGCGGCGCGCTGCTGCTGGCCCCCGGACAGGGTCGACGCCCGTTGGCTTGCATGCTGGTCGATGCCGACCCGGCGCAGCGCTTCGAGAGCGCGCAGTTTCTCGTCACGGGTGAACAACCCGAACCAGCCCCGCCAGGCGGGAATGCGGCCAAGCACGCCGAGCACGACATTGGTCATCAACGACAACCGGTCGACCAGATTGAATTGTTGAAAGATCACGCCAACGCGGCCGCGTACCAGGCGCACGCCGCGGGCCATCCGCCCGCCCTCCTGGACCGGATATCCGAGCACCTCGATCATCCCGTCGCCCGCCTTGTCGGCCAGCATGAGGCCGGAGATATGACGCATCAAAGTCGATTTTCCCGAACCCGACGCACCGATCAGCGCCACCATTTCACCTGGCGCGACGGCAAGACTGACCTCGTCCAAGGCCTGTGTCGTTTGAAAGCCCTTGCGAAAGGTCTTCGAAAGATTGTGAACGCGGATCGCAGGTGCGGGGTCGGACGTCATCGGCATGCCTATCATTGGGCCCACCCGTTGCGGGCGGTCGGTTATCTGTTTGGCAAACGGCAAACGGGGGCGACGGGCCTTGGTATCGGGCCGTGCCGATCCGGGTGCCGGAAAGCGGGTGCGGACATTCGCACCGGACGCGCGAGCTATCTAAGGGAGGCGCGGTGACCCAATTCTTGCGGATTTATGACCGTTTAATGACTTGCCGCTCCTGGGCGAATTCCCGGAATTCGGCGCCCTCGCCGTTTGTCCGAGCCCATGATTCCGTGCAAAAATGTCGATCCCCGAGGCGAAATCGTTTATCGCCCGGGCGAAACAGGGGGGCGGGCAGCGGATCATGTCGATCCAAACCAAAATCATCGCCGTGTTGGTGTTCGTTCTGGGCGGCTTGTTGGCCGGCGACTTGCTGGTTCTCGATCGCGTCGTCCTGGAAGGATTCCGCGAGCTGGAACGCCAGGAAATCCGGCGCGAGATCGGCCGCACCATGGCCAGCGTCGACGACGAGGTGAAGGTCCTCGATCCCTTGGCGGAAAATTGGGCCCAATGGGAACCGCTGAACGATTTCGCCCGCTCCGGCAACGGCGATTTCGCCCGCCGTTTCATGACCGACAAGGACCTGATCGCGCAATCCCTCGACCTGATCGTGGTCCTCGACCGCGACGGACGCGTCCTGTTCCGGCGGTTACGCAACCGGGGCACAGGCGCTGAGGTCACGATTCCCGCGCTCAACGGTCACATGTTCTCCCGCACGCACCCGTTGCTGGCCCATGCCAGGGACATCGGCCACATTCGCGGCACCATCGCCACGGAAAGCGGCCCGATGATGATCGTCGCAACGGCGCTTCGCGGCAAAGCGGGCACCGAGCCGGCCGCCGGCACCGTCATCGTCGGGCGGCTGCTGGACAAAACGACGGTCTCCCGTATTTCGGGTCAGATGAACAACGCGCTGGAATTGACGCCGATCACACGCGACTTGTCCGCCGGGCAACGCCAGCGGGTCGATCGCATCCTGGCCCTCAACGAACCTGAAATCGAACAGAACACCAACGGTGCCTGGACCGCCCATTTGGTGCAGCGCGACTTGTTCGGATTTCCGGCCGCTCTCTATTCGATCAGCGCATGGTCGTCCGTCCACGGCCTGGGCGAAAACACGGTGCGGACGGCCGGGATCATGGCGGTCCTTGCCTCAATCGTGGTTCTAGGCGTGATCCTGTATCTCATGCGCCGGCTGATCGTCCGCCCCTTCGCCGACATGAAGCGCGAACTGCTCGATATTCGGGCATCGGGCGACCTGTCCCGCACCCTGAATGTTCGGGGCGCGGATGAATTCGGTCTGTTGGGCCGCGAAATCAACGACCTGATTACCGAACGGTCGGAATTCGAACAGGCACTGGAGAGTCATCAAGAGGAACTGGAGCAGCGGGTCGCGGAGCGGACGTACGAATTGCAGAAGGAAATCGCCGACAAGGAAGCCGCACAGGAGCATCTGCGGTTCAGCGAATTTTCCCTGTCGCACTCCGGCGAAGGCCTGTTCTGGCTACGCCGCGACCAACGCATTCTGTATGCCAACGAGGCGACCTGCCGACAATTAGGCTACACCCAGAAAGAACTCCTCAACATGGCCTATCCGGATTTCAGCGACGGGCCGCCGCCTGAAACGGATTGGGATATTTTTTGGGAGGGCCTCAAGAACGCCGGGCAGACCCGGTTCGAAACCCGCCACCGGTGCAAGGACGGCAGTGTCGTGCCGGTCGAGGTGCGCGCCAACGTCATGGAGTACGCCGGTGAAGAATTCCTGTTCGCCTTCGTGCAGGACATTTCCCGCCGCCTCGCCCGCGAACAGGCCTTGATCGAGAGCGAACGGCGGTTCCGAACCCTGACCGAGGAAGCCAACCAGGGCATCGTCGTCCACCGCGGCTTCCACCCGCTTTACGTCAACCCGGCGTTTCTGCGCATCTTCGGCTACGACAGTCACAACGAATTCCTTCAGCAGGGGAGCCTGGAAGCCACCTTGGCGCCGGAAGAAATCGCCCGTATCCGCGGCTACGACCTGACCCGCATTCAGGGTGGCGACGCGCCCAGCGATTACATCTACCGGGGTCTGAAGAATGACGGCACCGAGATCTGGCTGAACAACCGGTCGTTCCTGATCGAATGGGGCGACGGCCCCGCCGTCTGCATGGTTCTATTCGACGTCACCGAAAGCCGCATCGCGACGCAGCAGCTTTACATGTTGGAATCGGCGATGGCCGAGGTCTACGACCCGTTCTTCGCCTTCGGCAGCGACGGCCGGTTCATTTATGTAAACGAAGCCGCTTGCCGAAACCTGGGGTACTCGCGAACGGAACTGCTCAACATGCGCGTCGTCGACATCAATCCGTCGCGCGAGACGATCTGGGACGAACGCTGGGCCTATATGAAAGAGCACGGCCATCGCGTTTCGATCAGCGAACATCGCCGCAAGAACGGCACAACCTTCCCGGTCGAACTCATCGCGACCTTCCTCGATTATGAAGGCAAGGAATACGTCTTTTCCTTTGCCCGTGACATCAGCGAACGCCAAGAAGCGGAAAACAAGCTGCGCCGGGCCCACGACGAATTGGAAAAACGGGTCGAGGAACGGACCCTGGAACTGACCCGCGAGGTCGAGGAACGCCGCCGCGCCGAAGCCGCCGTGCAACGAAGCGAGACCCGCCTGCGGGCCGCCCTGGACAGCCTGCAGGAGGGCTTTGCCCTATTCGACGCGGACGACCGTCTGGTCCTGATGAACGACCGGTACGCCGACACCCATCCCGAGGCCGAGGAGATCCTGGCCGAGGGTGGCACCTTCGAAGATATCCTTCGCTCCAGCATGGCCCAAGGCGTGATCGCCGAGGCCCGGGGGAGGGAAGAGGAATTCCTCGCCGACCGCCTGATCGCCCACAACAACCCAGGGCCGCCGATCATCCGCGAGTTCACGGACGGGCGCTGGTACCTGCTGCAGGAAAACCGGACCTCGGACGGCGGGATCAGCACCACGGCGACCGATATTTCCGCGCTGAAACGCATCGAAGGCGACCTGAAGCAAAAGACCGACCTGTTCGATACCGCCGTGCGGGCCATGAACAACGGGATCGTTGTGCTTGATCAAGACCTCCGCTACGTCACGTTCAACGATCATTTCATCGAACTGTTTCAGTTGCCGCCGGACTTGGTCCACGAAGGCCGGCCGCTCGCCGATACGATCCGCTTCCTGGCGGAACGCGGCGAATACGGCGACCTGCCGGGTACGATCGACGAGTTCGTCGATGCCCATGTCGCCCGGGTCCGCGAACAAGGAAACACCGTCCTGCGCCGCCGACTGAGAAGCGGGCAAACCCTGGAAACCCGGCGTGGCTGGCTGCCCGACGGCGGCGTCGTCAGTATCCATGTCGACATATCGGAAAGCGTCGGCATGGAGGAGCGCCTGCGCGAGGCCCGCGACACGGCCGAACAGGCAAACCAGGCGAAATCCGTGTTCCTTGCCAATATGAGCCATGAAATCCGCACCCCCATGAACGGCATCCTGGGCGTCGCCGAAATGCTCCACGACACGTCGCTCAGCGGGACGCAACGCGGCATGCTCGGGATTATCCAGGATTCATGCCGCACCCTGATGGGCATCATTGATGACATCCTGGATTTCTCGAAGATCGAAGCCGGGCGCCTGGACCTGGACCTGGAACCTTTCCGGCTGAGCGACCTGGTCGAAGGCGTGGCCGATCTGATGGCCGCCCGCGCCGAGGAGAAGCGCAATCGCCTGAACGTTTTCATCGACCCCGCGATCCCGGACGAACTGATCGGCGACCCCACCCGGGTTCGCCAAATTCTTCTCAATCTGGTCGGCAACGCGGTCAAGTTCACCGATGACGGCCGGATCGAGATCGAGGTCTTGCGCGATCGCGGGCCCGCCGATGCCGATCGCGATGACGGCGCCGCAAGCTACCTGTTCCGCGTCCAGGATACCGGCGTCGGCATTCCAGCAGAGAACACGGAAAAGCTGTTCGAACCGTTCGAACAAGGGGATACGTCCACCATGCGGCGGTTCGGCGGCACGGGCTTGGGGCTTTCCATCAGCAAGGCCCTGGTCGACATGCTGGACGGTGAAATCGGCGCCGAAAGCCGCAAGGGCAAAGGATCGACGTTCTGGTTCCGCATCTCCATGGCATCCGGTCACGACCCGGTCGGCACCATAGGGCGCCCCTTTGCCGGCAAAAAGATCGGCGTCCTGGCCGGGGACCAAACGACGGCGGAGATCATTGGGACCTATCTGCGCCATCTGGGCGGCGAGATGGAGGTCATCCACAGTCTCCGGGCCCTTAATCGAACCGTGGCCGAAACCGGCGACCTGAATCGGCATTTCGACTTGTTGATTCTCGACCACGACCAAGCCCCCGACGGGGTCCCCCGTTTTATGGCGGGGCGGGAAAAAGCGGGCGATCCCATCGCGCACCGCACCGTCGTGCTGATGCCGCGCGCCGATATCATGACCGTTTCCGGCGAGCACCTCGGCGCCCGGAACCTGCTGGTCCCGAAACCGGTCCAGCGGTCGATGATCTGGAACGCCGCCGCAAGGGCGCTGGGGGCAAGCCTGCCGGGCCTCGATA
The DNA here is from genome assembly GCA_002696205.1 of Rhodospirillaceae bacterium. Classification (GTDB taxonomy): domain Bacteria; phylum Pseudomonadota; class Alphaproteobacteria; order Rhodospirillales; family Casp-alpha2; genus UBA1479. Next base: position 30,047 of record NZRL01000164.1, read on the forward strand.
CGCCGGTCCGCGCGGCGGCCGATACGGCCGCCTTGCCGCTTTATCGGACACCCGATATCGAAACCGCCCGTAGGGACGGCACCCTGATCCTGTTCGCCGAAGACAACCCGGTAAACTGCAAGGTCATCTGCATGATGCTGGAACGCCTGGGGGTCGCCGTCGAAACGGCGACCGACGGCGCCGATGCCTGGAGCCGCCTGCGACGGCAGAACTATGGGCTGCTGATCACCGATTGCCACATGCCGGAAATGGACGGCTATGAATTGGCAGAGAAGGTTCGGCATCTGGAACGCACGGAGAAGCGCCCGCACCTGCCGATCGTGGCATTGACCGCGGACGCCCTGATCGGCACCAAGGAGCGCTGCCGCGCCGCCGGCATGGATGATTACATCGCCAAACCGGTCGACCGCACCGGACTCAACGAAATCATTCAACGGTGGCTGCCTCAGGCGGCCGGCGCCCGGCGCCCGCTCGATGGCGACGACCGGGCGACCCCAGCCGACAATGGGCGGAAACCCGGCGACGCGGTCCTCGACCTGCGCTACATCAATGACGCCGTCGGCGGCGATGAAAGCATGGTCGCCCCCCTATTGCAGGACTATCTGCGAAATGCCCGGCGCCTGGTTGATGACCTGTTGGACGCCTTCGCCGAGCAGGATTACGTGCGCGCCCGCGAAGCCGCCCATGCCGCCAAGGGCACCTCGCGCCTTGCCGGGGCCGTGCGCTTCGCCAATCTGTGCGAAGAAATTGAGATGCACCTGAATTCCGGCGACACCGGCCGCGCCGAGGAAATATCACGCCGCACCGAGCCTGAACTGGCGGTCGTCTCGCAGGCCGTCGCCGGACACGACCGGCGATCGCTGTCCTGACATGGGTTTCGACCGGACATCGGCCTGAACCCTAATGTGTGCAAGGCACAATCGGCGTTGCGCGGGGCGCAGGCCGTGGTACCATTTATGAGAGAATGGCCATGGAAACGGCCCAAGTAGGCCTTGGCCACAAGGTCCTTGCAACGCCTAGAAGAGGTGACTTTTGAGCGACCCTATTTATGCAGACAAAACCGCCTTGATCATCGACGATCAGGAATTCGTCCTGAACATCGTCTGCAAAATGCTGGAACAAATCGGTTTCGGCACGATCAAGACCGCCGCCGACGGACAAGGCGGCCTCGAGGCCGTGGCGGCAAGCCGACCTGCCATCGTTCTGTGCGATATTGAAATGCGGCCGATGGACGGCCTGACGTTTCTAAAGGAACTGCGCGATTCAAGCGATCCGTCGGTCCGCGACACGCCGGTCATCTTTCTGACCAGCCACGGCCGCCACGAACTGGTATCTCAGGCCCGCGCGTTGGGGGCGGACGGGTTCGTCACCAAACCGGCGACGGTGACCATGCTGCGCGAACGCATCGAACAGTCCTTCGACAGCCGCGCCGCCTGACGGCGGGCGCGGCTTTCTTCGAATTTCCGTAGGCCCGATCCCGACGATCAGGTGCGGGCGACCAGGTGGCCCGGCGACACCTCGTCGTAGGTGACAAGCTCCGGCGTGTAGCCCAGCGGCTTCACCGGGCTTGGGATTTCGTCGACCATCAGCTTGCGTTCCTTGCGCCGCTGGTTCGGATCGGCCACCGGCACGGCGGCCAACAGCTTCTTCGTATAGGGATGGGTCGGGTTTTCAAAAATGTCCTCGCGGCTGCCGATCTCGACGATCTGGCCCAGGAACATGACGGCGACCCGGTGGCTGATGCGTTCGACCACGGCCATGTCATGACTGATGAACAGATAGGACAGACCAAGCTCCGATTGCAGGTCCATCAGCAGGTTGATGACCTGGGCCTTGATGGTCACGTCGAGGGCCGAGACGGCCTCGTCGCAGATGATCAATTTCGGGTCCATGGCGAGGGCCCGGGCGATGGAAACGCGCTGGCGCTGGCCGCCCGAGAATTCATGGGGATAGCGGGTCGCGAAATCGACCGGCAGGTTGACCTTGCGCAACAGATCGCCGACCCGTGCGTCGATACCGTCCCTGGGCACCAGATTATGGACCTTCAGGGGCTCGGCCAGGATATCGCGCACGGACATTCGCGGATTGAGCGACGAATACGGATCCTGGAAGATCATCTGGACCTTGGTATAGAAATCGCGCCGGTCGCCGCCCTTGTGCGACGCCATGTCCTGGCCCTGGAAGGTCACGTTGCCGGAGGTCGCGGCCTCCAACCCGACGATGGTGCGGCCGGTCGTCGTCTTGCCGCAGCCGCTTTCGCCGACGATGCTCAGCGTCTCACCGGCGCGGACCTTGAAGGACACGCCCTCGACCGCGTGCACACGGGCCAGGGTCCGGCGCAGCAGGCCCTCCTTGATATCGAAGTAGGTCGTCAGGTTGTCGACTTCCAACAGGTAGTCGGGATTGGACATCTCGTTCATTTCGGTTCCACCCAATTCGGTTTTTTTGATTAAGAGGCGCTGACGGTGGGTCAGGCGACGGCGGGGAATTTTTCCGGCGCGGCCTTGCCCGTCATGCTGCCGATGCGCGGCACGGCGTTGATCAGCTTCTTCGTGTAGGGGTGCTGCGGGTCGTGGAAGATCTGGTCGACCGGCCCCTGTTCGACGATTTCGCCGTGGTACATGACGACCACCCGGTCGGCCATTTCGGCGATCACCGCCATGTCGTGGGTGATGAACATGACCGACATGCCGAACTCTTCCTGCAGGTCCTTGATCAGGTCGAGAATCTGCGCCTGGATCGTCACGTCCAGGGCCGTCGTCGGCTCGTCCGCGATCAACAGGGCCGGCTCGCAGGCCAACGCCATGGCGATCATCACCCGCTGGCGCATGCCGCCGGACAGGTGGTGGGGATATTGGTTCAGCTTGCCCCGGGGATCCGGAATGCGAACCCGGTTGAGCAGGCCGACGATCTTTTCCTCGGCCGCTTCCGGCTCCATGTTCTGATGCTGGAACAGGGGTTCGGTCAGCTGCGTGCGGATGCTGAGCACCGGGTTCAGGCAGGTCATCGGTTCCTGGAAGATCATCGAGATCTCCTTGCCCCGGATGTCCTGCACCACGGAACTTTCCGCCTGGGAGAGGTCGATGCGGCCATGATCCCGGCTGTTGAAATGAATATGTCCCTCGGGGATGTAGGCGCCCATCATTTCGTTCAGACGCAACAGCGACATCGCCGTGACCGATTTACCGGAGCCGGACTCGCCGACCACCCCGACCGTCTCGCCGGGCATGATGTTGTAGGACACCCCGCGCACGGCTTGGACATGCTCGCCGCTGGTGGGAAAGGTCACATGAAGATTGTCGAACTCGACCAGGGGCGTTTCGGCCATTGTCTGCCTCGTTTTTTCGGTTGTTGTATACTTGGATGTCTGTCTTTGAAGATCAGTGGACGGATCGCGACGCGGCCCCGGCGGCCCAAAGCACGCCCGGCGGCGCGAACCGCGTTCCCGTCGGGACCTTGGAGCCACCGCCGCCGCGCACCTTGTCCGAGCCCAAGCCCAGGAAATGGGCATGGACCCATTTGCTTGCGCGGAAATCGACGTTCAGATCGTCGAGAACTTCGGAAACCTCGGTCAGCAAGGCCCGGCCATGAGCGATCTGGGTGTCCGGGAACCACCAGGCCAGAATTTCATGCACCGTATTCCGGTTGCCGGCCCGCCATTCGCCGATGACATAGATCGTCTGCAACTCGAACAGGGTCAGCCCCTTGGTCGCCGGCGGGTTGAACCGCACGATGAACGGATCCGTCTGCCACAATAGGTCGAGGAACGCACCGACGGCCTCGCCAAGAGCCTCGGGTAAGCTGTGAGGTTCGGCCCCCGCCGAACCGCCCCGCCCTGCCCGATCGGAACGGCTGCTTTCCGGAACGGCCCCCCGCCAATCCCGGATCGCCAACAAGACAAGTGCCTCGCCGGCATTCAACAGATTCTTCATCGGTTTCAGGTCGGTCATGGGCGCGTCTCCTCTGACGCCTTAGGTAATGTTAATAATAATCATTCGCAATATTTTTCTCTTTTGAATTTTCGCATTTCTTCACCGGGCGGCTCATCGCGCGGGCGCCGGTCACAGATCGCCCCGGGACCAATCACACATCGCGCCGGGTGCCGACGAGCCCCGGAATTATGCCCCGGCCTTGGCCTCGGCGGCGGCGACCAGGCCGCGAAACAGGTTCTGGTGACGATGATGGAAGATCAGAAATTCGGGGTGCCATTGCACACCGATGAGAAAGCCGTCACCCGGACGTTCGGTCGCCTGGATCACGCCGCCCCCGTCGCGGGCCGCGACGATCAGGCCATCGCCCAGGCGGTCGACCGCCTGATGATGGAGACTGTTGACCTTGGCCCGCTCGCCCCCCATCAGCCGGGCCAGGCGAGTGCCTTCCTTGATCGACACGTCCTTTCGCGCAAGAACTGTGCGCATGCGCGGCAGGTCCTGATACACGGTATAGATATCCTGATGCAGGGTGCCGCCCAGGTGAATATTGATCATCTGCGAACCCCGGCAGATCCCCATCACCGGCAGGTCCGCATGCAGGGCTTGGTCCAAGGCTCCCTGTTCCATAGCGTCGCGGGCTTCGTCGATCCTGAGGTCGAGCGACAATTCACCGCCATAGAGCCCCGCCCCGATATCGTCCCCGCCGCCGATGATCAATCCGTCCAGGCCATCGATATCGGTCTTGCCGTTGACCGACATGCGCACGGCCTTCCCGCCGGCCCGGGTCACCGACAGCCAGTTGGCGAGCCAAGACATGGCCGCGCCCCTGTTGGACACGGTCACGCCGATGCGCGGTCTCTTTCTCATCGGGCGAGCTTGGCCTTCGCGGCGTCCAGCCACCGCAAGGGGGCGGGCTTGCGCAGACGTCGGCGGCGGGATCGCGCCAGTCGGTCCAGGCGCCGCGGATCGGCGGCCAATTCCTCGATCCGAACCCAGCGGTTCCATTCGACCACGGGCGACCAGGCCGGATTGCCCAGATCGCAATTCGGCAGGCGGTAATGAAAGGTCGGCCGCGCCTTGATCAGCGGGTCGTCCAACCGCGAGATCACCCGGTCCTCGTCGAGATGGCGGAACAGGGGCAGCATGTCCAATTCGCGATCGCGCGTCGGATTGTGCTCCAGATAATCGTCGATCAATTGCGCCTGTTCGGGTGCGTAGTCCGGATCCAACACCTTCAGGACATAATCCTTCGGAAACGGATCGGAATGGGGCAGCAGGCGGCGCGTCATGTCGATATCAATCTCTTCACGCAGACGGTCGGCCAAGACGAAATAGGCCCTGAGGAACCGTGCAATGTCGCGTGCGTCCAAGGTCGGCAGTTCCGGATTGAGGTGCAGCCCGAAGCCATAAAGCGGATTGTCCGCCGTCCCCTTGGCCCCGGCCTCCCGCAGATCATCCGTCAACGCCGCCGTCTGCCCCAATTCATCCCAGGGAATGGGCGGGGTGACGATCTCCACCGGGACGATGCCGGTGACGGCCCGGCCCAGCGTATCGCGGGCGGCCCCCTCCAGGTCCCGGACAACGTCCTCGGGCAGAATCTTGGAAAGGTCGACGGTCTTTTCCTCGCCGCTGCCGGCATCCTCGCCATGAACGATCCGGGCATCCAATTCGACGACAAAGGCACCGAACTCCGTACTCTCGACGCGCAACCGATGGGGGTCGTCCTCGGCGATCTCGCCACCGAACCGCTTCTGGACAAGCGCGGCGGCCGCCGGCACGTCCAGCCCCGCGAATTCGATTTCGACGCCGACGCGGCGGGTTTCGCGTTCTTCCGTTTGCGGATGCGGCGGGCGATGGGGGTGAAGCTTCGGAACCTTGCCGTCGGCGGGCAAGACACCGCCGTCATGCGGACGGTTGCCGGGCGTCGTCTGCGAAGCAGCATTGGGCGATATGTCGCGGGGAATATCCGTCATGAGACAGCGGAACGGCACATTTTTCGCGGCAGCCACAGGATCGTTTCCCGGGCGCAACCCGCCGTTCGGTTTCGTTAATATGCAGGCGATGCCGCCGATTTTCAAGGAACGGCGCTATTCAGGGCGCAATCCGCTGACCCTACGCGGCGAAAATTCAGGCAAAATGGTGGGCACACAAGGCCTCGATCCCTGGATCATGGCGTCACCGGCCCGTCATCAGGGTTGGGGAGGCAGACACGATAAGCGTTGCCCCCGCTTCCGGCTGTGACCTCCGCGATCAAGATTTCCATGCCGTAGACACGACTGAGCGTTTCTGACGACAGCGTATCGCCGGTCGTCCCGGCGGCGAACACGCCTCCCGTTTCCATCAGCACGGCATCATCGGCGAAGCGAAGCGCATGGTCCGGATGGTGCGACGAGATCACGATGGTCCGGCCCGCATGGGACAGGCGGCTGATACAGTCGAGGACATGAAACTGATTGGCGAAATCCAGGCTCGCCGTCGGCTCGTCCATGAAGATTACGGGCGCTTCCTGGGCCAAGGCACGGGCGATCAGAACGAGCTGGCGCTGGCCGCCGCTGATTGCCGTGAAGGACCGTTCCGCGAGATCGGCGATGCGCAGTTCCGCCAGGGCTTCGCCGGCGACCCGGCGGTCCACGGCGCCCGGTGCCGCGAACATACCGAGATGCGGGGCGCGCCCCATCAGCACCACATCCATCACCGAAAACGGGAAGTAGCCTTCGACAACCTGGGGGACGTAGGCGACGCGTTTGGCGACCTCGCCCCGGGGCAGACCGGCAAGGTCGTCGCCGTCGATCAGCACCTGCCCGCCCTGGGGTTTCAGCAATCCCAGCAGGGTTCGAAACAGGGTCGTCTTGCCGCAGCCGTTGGGGCCCAACAGCGCCGTCACCCGCCCGCCCCGAACTGTCAGATTCATGTCGCGGCCCACCGGGTAGCCCGGATAGCCGGTCGCCAGGGCGCGGGTTTCGATCGTCAACGCCATGACAGCCTCGCCCGGGCGAGGACCCACAGAAACAGCGGCGCGCCGACGAAGGCATTGAGAACGCCCAAGGGAATTTCCACGGTCGTCGCGGCGCGGGCCAGCGTATCGACCCCCAGAAGATAGATCGCCCCCAGCAGGACCGTCGCCGGCAACAGGCGCGAGAACTCTGGCCCGACGAGGAAACGGGCCATATGCGGGATGATCAGCCCGACCCAGCCGACGGTCCCGGCGATGGCGACGACCGCCGATGTCGCAAGCGTGGCGCAAACCACCAGGACCAGGCGCAGGCGTTCCGTATCGATACCCAGGGCCCGCGCTTCATCGTCGCCGAGGGACATCAGATTGACCCGCCAGCGCAGGAACAACAGCGGCACGAGCCCCAGGGCCACGGCGGGCCAGGCCGTGGCAAGGTCGGCGAAGGTGACCCCGGCGAGCGAACCCATCAGCCAAAACGTGATCGCCGGCAACTGATCGTAGGGATCGGCGAGATAGGTCAGCACGGCGATCCCCGCCCCCATCACCGCGCCGATCACAACCCCGGCCAGAACCAGGACCAGGATCGGATCATGCGCGCCCCGCACGGCACGAGCCACCGAATAAACCAATGTCACCGCCCCCAGCCCGAACACGAAGGCCATGGCCTGGATCGCGGCGACGGGCAGCGACAGGAAGATCGCCAGGACCGCCCCCAGACCGGCGCCCGACGTCACCCCCAGGATGTCGGGGGCGACCAGGGGATTGCGGAACACGGACTGATAGGTCGCTCCGGCGGCCGACAACGCCAGACCGACCAGCAGGGCCGCCGTCAGGCGCGGCACCCGGATGTCCAGAACCACGGCGCGGGCCCTGTCGCCGACATCTTGCGGCAGGCCGGTCATGCCTTCCCAAAGAATGCGGGCGACGTCGATCATGGAGACGGGAAACCGGCCGACCGTCGCGGCGGCGAAGAACAACATCGCCACGGCGCCGAGACCGAGCGCATAGATGAGCGCCCTGCGGGTCCGGACCGCCGCTGTTCCCCCACCCGTCATGGTCTGAAGGGATTTCCGGGATGGCTGCCCGGCCCCATGATCCGGGCCAGAAGATCGCCGTCGATATCGAGGTGGTAGAAGAAGGAATAGAAATCGCGGGCCCGATCCTCGAGCCTGTCGAGAAAGTGGTCGGGGTAGAGCACCGCGAGCAGCCAATAGAGCCCGATCAGCCGGTTGGCCGAGGGCGGCCGGTCGAACCATCCCCAGGGAATGGTCGGCGAGAGATAGACCCGGCCCGCCTTGACCGCGCGCAAGGTCTTCCAAACGTCGTGCGTCCAGACCAATTCGAAGAAATTCGGGTCGGTCGTCAGAATCACGTCCGGGTCCCATCCGAGCACGTGTTCGAGCGACACCTTGGTCAACCCGCCTTCGCCCGCCGCTTCGGCGACGTTGACCGCCCCCGCATGGGCGAGCAATTCGACATTGATCGATCCCTTGAGGCCCGTTTGCAGGCCGTCCGCCCCCCGCCCGTAATAGACCCGCGGCGGCGAGGCCCCCGCAACGGATGCCCGCGCCGCCGCCAGTTCACCGATGATTTCCTCCGCCTTGGCGGCGCAGGCACGGCCCCGGTCCGGACGGCCGATCAGATCGCCCAAGGTCAGAAACGATTTCGGGATGTTGTCAAAGCGGCCGTCGATCAAGGCATAAGGAATGCCCGTCTGCGCCTGCACCCGATCGGCAAGGGAAACATAGGTGGGTTTGACCGAGCCGTAATCGAGGATCAGATCCGGCTTCATCATCATCACGGTTTCCAGGTTGGCGCTGCCGCCGCGCCCGGTCAGCCGCCCCGTCGTCGGCAGGTCATGGTACCTCGCCGGAATACCCGCGCGTTCCTGGCCGCGCAGCGGGCGCGTCCATCCCGCCATCAGGTCGGGCGCCATCATATAAAGAATGATCGAAGCCGGCGGACCGGCGGGGAAGACTTTGGAAACGGTCTCCGGCATATCGACCGCACGCCCCGCGGAATCGGTCATGCGCCGGACTGCGGCACGCCCCACGGCGGGCACGGCCAGCGCCCCCAAACATCCCATCAGTGCCAGTATCCGGCGGCGGTCGAATTGCATCGTAATTGGCCCTCCCAGGACCGATCCGGTCCGAATTCAGTCTATGAGATGGATCATGGACCCGGAAGGACGATCTGCTTAGATTTGCATCGTTATGCACGCTTCCGGCAATGAGGAGACGGCCATTATGAAAATCAGCGCACGCAATCAGATCAAAGGCACCGTCACGAACGTCAAGGACGGGGCCGTGAACGCCCAGGTCACCGTCGATATCGGCGGCGGCAATACCGTTGTTTCGTCGATCACCCTGGAATCGGTGCAGAACCTTGGCATCGCCGTGGGCAAGGAAGTCACGATCATCGTCAAGGCGACGGATGTGATGCTAGGCGTCTAGCCCGCCCAGACGGCGCGCCGTTAACCGGCATAACGGGTCAGAGGCCTGGGGTTTCCCCGCGGCGGCGCAGATAGGCGCCGCGGACCGCTTCCGCGACCAATCCGGCGATCAGGCCGACCGCCATGTTGCCGGCGACGCAGACAACGCCGGTCAACAGGATGACGACGCGGCAGCTCGGCTTGACCTGAAGGAACTTGCGGCTGAACGCCAAATCTGCCCCGGCGACAGCGATGATCGCGCCCACGGCGCCAAACGGCACCAGCATCAGAACATCCCGCGCCTGCGGACCGAAGCCAAGCCCGAGCGTCAGACAGAATGCCCCGAACAACGCCGGGGCACCCCAGCCGCGCGCGCCGAACCGATGTTGCGCGATCAGCCCGCCGGACCCGTGACACATGGGCAAGGCGCCCATCGGGGAAAGCACCAGGTTCAACACCCCGGTCGACAGCGCCAGGCGCTTGGGGCTCAGACGATCCTTATCTTCGGGGAAGAATTCGGCGGCGATCGCGGAGGTCGCCAGTACGGCGTTGGACAGCGTCAGCGCCAGTTGCGGCAAGGCCGTCGTCGTCAACGCGGCCTGAAAGTCAGCCACCGTCGGAAACGCCATCACCGGCATGTAGAGGCCCGCGCTCGCCGTCAGGGGCGGCGCATCTCCGGTCATCAGAAATGCCGATGCCGCCGTGACAACGACCGCAAGCGATCCCAGGTGGCGAAATGGCGTCAGGAAAAGAAGTAACAGCAAGGCGAGCGCGGCACCGCCGAACAGGGGTTCCTGTTGCATATGCGACAGGCCGAGGAGCACCAGTTGGACCCCGACGCCAAGTTGAACGCCCATGATCACCGAAGGCGGCACCAGCCTTGCGATCCGCGTGATCGCCCCGGTCACCGCAAG
>NZRL01000165.1 GCA_002696205.1 Rhodospirillaceae bacterium
CGCCGCCTGATACGGCACCTGTTCTCCCGCCTCATTTCCCTGACCCTGAAAGGACTATCGATATGACTTCTCAATCCAACGCCACCATCCCGCCGGGATACATGGAAGACGCCCAAGGCCACCTCGTGCCCCGTGACAAGGTGAAGCCCCTCGACCTGGACCGCGACAAGACGGTGAAAGACCTGGTCAGGAAAGCCAAGAAGGCGTCGGCCGACCTCGCCGAATTCAAGGCTGAAGCCTTCGCCGTGGTCGAGGCGTTCCTTGATCGGTCGGCCGCCGAATACGACGCCAAGATCGGCGGGGCTGGCGGCAACGTCACGCTGACCACCTACGACGGCCGGTTCAAGGTCCAACGCGCGGTGTCGAAGAACATCAGCTTCGACGAACGCTTGCAGGCCGCCAAGGCGCTGATCGACGAATGTATCCGCGAATGGTCGAAGGGTGCGAACAAGAACATTCAGGTTCTCGTCCAGGACGCTTTCCAGGTCGACAAGCAAGGCAACGTCTCGACCGAACGGGTTCTCGGCCTGCGTCGGCTCAAAGTCGAGGATGACCGGTGGGACCGCGCCATGAAGGCGATTTCCGATAGCCTGCAAGTCATCGGGTCCAAGTCCTATATCCGCGTCTACGAACGGGCCGCGGACGGCACCTACATGCCGATTTCGCTGGACGTGGCCTCGGTCGACCTTCCCGCCAACGACATCGCCGACCCCGATACCACGCCGGCCGAAACGGCCGCCGCCGAAACGGCGGACGAAGCGGCATAACCCGCCGCCCATTCGCGACGTATCGCCCTGGCCGGGGGCCCGACATCGGGTGGCCCGGCTTCGGGGGTGCAAGCATCTGTGGATGAACAGGGAACTCAAGGACAAAGGAACATCACCATGCCCCGTGCGGGAGAAAGCCCCGCCCAAGGCCCGAGCCGCAAAAGCGGTGGCGGGCCTTCCGGGGTAGGAGCCACCCGGAGAGTAATTTGCAAAAAATGCAAAAAACCCCTGACACCTTATCGGCCGCCCCCGGCCTCGTGACCGAAGTCACCTACGCCCCGCGCGGCCAGTTTCTCGCCTTGTTGCTGGACGGCTGGCGGCTCCCGTTCGTGGTCGAACCGATGCAGGGGCACCATGGCCACCATTCAATTTTGATGGAGAGGGACACCCCATGACCATCGCCGCACACCGTTTCGACAATAGCAAACGCCGCCGTTCCGATCACCATGAACGGCAACGGATGCTGACGCCGGAATACGTCCTTGAGCCGATCCGTCGTCTTTTGGGCGGTATCGGCCTGGACCCATGCACGGAACCTGACAACCCGACCACCGCCGCCAAGTTTTATACGCCGCCGCAAGACGGGTGCGCGGAGCCGTGGGACGCCGCGACCGTGTTCTGCAATCCGCCATATGGCGAGGCGCGTACCCGGTGGGTTGAACGCTGCATCGACGAAGGCCACCGCCGAAAGGTCGTGCTGCTGATCCCGGCCCACACCGAAACTCGCATCTTCCAAAAGGCGCTCGCCGCCAGTACCTCGGCGCTATTCGTCAAAGCCCGACTGCGCTTCGGCATCGTGCGGAACAATGGCCGCCAAGAGGCGGCCAGCCACGGTTCGGCGTTGCTTGGGTTCGGCGTGGACTTGTCCCCGTTGCATGCGCTTGGCGTGCCCATGACAACAACGAAAGGAGAGAACGACAATGCCACTTCCGACCCCTGACAGGAAAGAACGATGAAAGCGCTTTCGATCCGCCAGCCGTGGTGCCAACGAATCCTGTTCGAAGGAAAGGACGTCGAAAATCGGTCATGGCCGACGGCGTATCGCGGCCCGGTTCTAATTCATGCCAGCAAGAGCGTTGCGGAACTCGACCGCGACGAATGGGATGATTATCCGCGCGGTGGAATTGTTGGGCATGCCGAAATCGTCGACTGCGTCACCAGCGTGGAAAGCGACTGGTTTTTCGGACCCTACGGATTCGTCCTCGCCAACGTCCGCCCGTTGCCGCTGATCCCATGCCGAGGCGCCTTGGGTTTCTTCACTCCCGATATCATGTCGACGGTCGCGCGTATGGCGGTGACCGGAGACCTGACCGAGGGCCAGGGCGCCAAGGTTTTGAGCATGGACCGGGTGGCCTTCCGCACGCTTTGCGATGAAGCCGCCGCACGACTCGGGGCCTTCGTCGCCGTCTGTGAAGCGGGGGGAGAATAGATGACCATTGCCAACATCCACCAAGAGACCGACGGTTTGATCGTCGATTGTTTCGCCGGGGGCGGCGGCGCCAGTCTCGCCATCGGCGATGTATTCGGCCGCGTCGATATCGCGATCAACCACGACGCCAAAGCCATCGCCATGCACAAGGCCAATCATCCCGAGGCCTTGCATCTTTGCGAGAATGTCTTCCGCGTCGACCCGGTCGCGGTATGCGCCGGCCGGCGGGTCCGGCTGGCTCACTTCTCACCCGACTGCACCCACCATTCCCGCGCCAAGGGCGGCAAGCCGGTTAAGAAGAATATCCGAGGCCTGGCCTGGATCGTCACCCGTTGGGCGCGGACGGTACGCCCCGACGTCATCACCCTGGAAAACGTCAAAGAGTTCGAAGACTGGGGACCGTTGTCCGCCGACCAACGGCCCTGCAAAGACCGCAAAGGCCAGACGTTCAACTACTGGGTGGAGCGCTTGCGGCGCTACGGATACCGGGTCGAATGGGCGCCCCTTCGCGCCTCGGACTTCGGCGACGCGACAATCCGTGAACGCCTTTTCTTGGTGGCCCGGTGCGATGACCGACCGATCGGATGGCCGACGCCCGCCTATGGCGATCCCAAATCCGAAGGCTTCGCCGAAAGCGGCTTGAAGCCGTTCCGGACGGCGGCGCAATGCATTGACTGGTCAATCCCGTGCCCGTCGATCTTTGAGCGCGACCGCCCGTTGGCCGAAAACACCATGCGGCGGATAGCCCGAGGGATGTTCAAGTTCGTCATCGATGCGGAGGAACCGTTCATAGTCAACCTCACCCATCAGGGCAGTGACCGGGTGGAGGCGACAAGCGAACCATTCCGGACGATTACCGGGGCCAACCGTGGCGAAAAAGCCCTAGTCACGCCATACGTGGCGCGCATTGGACAGACGGGCGGAAATGGCGGCTATGTGAACGCCGTCGACAATCCCCTGACGACGGTTACGACCAAAGCCGAACACCTTTTGATCGCCCCCCATATCTCCCGACAATTCGGGCAGGGAACCGGCCGCCGTGCGGATGGTCCGTTGCCCACGGTTACCGCCGACGGGCAAGGGAAATCCGCGCTCGTCTCGGCCTTCCTGGCGCAACACAACAGCGAGCGCAACGGAGGCATCAAGGCGGGCAGGCCGCTTGACGCCCCGATTTCAACCCTGATGGCTTCCGGGTCTCACCAACAGTTGGTCGCGGCTCACCTAATCAACCTGAAAGGATCGACGCGCCGCATGGCGCCGGCCGACCGCCCCATGCCGACCGTGACGGGACAGGGCCTTCACGTCGGCGAGGTCCGGGCCTTCCTGGTGAAGTATTACGGGACCGGCGGGCAACACGGCAGTTGCGCCGCGCCGATGCCGACAATCACCGCGAAAGACCGCCTCGGATTGGTGACGGTCGCCGGCATCGAATACCAGATCACCGATATCGGAATGCGCATGTTGACCCCGCCCGAACTGTTCCGGGCGCATAGCTTCCCCAACTCCTACATCATCGATCCGATTTTCGAGGGCAAGAAACTGACCAAGACAGACCAGGTTGCAAAGGTCGGGAACTCCGTTCCCCGCCGGGTCTATCGGTCGTTGCTTCTAGCCAATTTCAACACCGCGAATTCGGCCGCCCTGGTCGCCGCGTAGACGAGAGACAGAGGCCGCGACCGATGGACATTACCTTCGCCGAACTGCCGATCTTCCATTACGGCGTCATCATGATCGACCCGCCGTGGGAGTTCGAAAACTGGTCGGAAAAAGGCGAGGGCCGCAATCCGAAACGCCACTATGAGACCATGTCCATTGAGGCAATCAAGGCCCTGCCCGTCGGGCATCTGGCGGCCAAGGATTGCGCCCTGTTCTTGTGGGCTACCTCGCCCATCATGAACGAACTGCCGGGCGTGTTCGACGCCTGGGGCTTCCGGTTCTCCGGCAAGGCGTTCTGTTGGGCGAAGTGCACCAAGCAATCGTTAGACCGGCCGTGCCCGGACCTGCCGATTAACGACGACTACAATTGGAAAATGACCACGGGATACGGGACGCGGTCCAACACCGAAGATTGCTGGCTCGGCATGACGGGCAACCCGCCCCGGTTGGATGCCAGCGTGCGGGAACTGATCGTCGCGCCGACGCGGGAACACTCGCGCAAGCCGGACGAAGCCTATGACCGCGCGCGGCGTCTCTATCCGGGTCCGTGCGCCGACATATTCAGCCGCGAGAACCGCGACGGTTGGGATACCTGGGGCCATCAAACGGGCCATTTCAACGACGTCGGCCGCGACTGGCCGCGCGCTGACGAATTGGAGAACGTGGCATGAAGGGCCATCCCAATGTGTAGACGCTGTGGCGGCACCGGCATGGTTTTTCGAGAGACCGTCAAGGTGGAGCGAACCGTCACCCGATACGAGTACATCGGCGGACGTCTGAAAGCCTTCGACGGAACGGAAGAAACGACCATCGGCGGCGCGGACATCTGCCCCGATTGTCTGGCCCGTGCGGAAGCCGAATATTCCGCCCTGGTACATGGGAGAGTCGCATGAGCCGAACGGCCCTTATCGCCAAGGTGCATATCGCCAAGAAAGACTTGGGCTTGGACGATGACACCTATCGTGACGTCCTTGAAACCGTGACGGGGAAAACATCCTGCCGCGACATCGACGCGGCCGGCCTGTCCGCCGTGCTTGACCATTTCGCCGCGCGCGGATGGGCGCCGGGGAAGGTCGCGGGCGCCGACAAACGGCGCCAGAACTTCCGGGCCCGGTCGACGAAAAAATATGTCCGCCTGATCTACGTCTATTGGCGCCTCTTGACCGAGGCCGGCGTCACCAACAAGGCGGGCCTGGACGCTTTCGTGAAGCGTCAAACCAAGGTCGATTCCGTTGAGTGGTTGAGCGCCGCCCAAGGGAATCAGGTCATCGAAGCGTTGAAGGAAATGGCGCGGCGCGCGGGGGTGTCTCTTGAACGATAACGACTGTGCTAAGGAACTGACGGAGTCCATCCGCGACGTCGCGGAAACCTTGGGCATCGATATCGCCGCCGCCTTGGTTTCGAAGTTCGGCGGCCTTCGATTGTACGTGCCCCGTCGCGCCGAGGATCACCGCGACGTTGTAAAATTGCTTGGCATGGAAAGCGCCAAGCGGTTAGTGAAATACTACGGCGGCATCGAATTGGATATTCCGATGCACCTCTACAACGAAGAAAAGGCACGTCGCCAGTTGGTCATCACGCTCCGGGGAAAGAGCTTCACCATTTCGCAGATCGCCCGCCGGGCGAAATGCACCGAGCGGCGCGTGTGGCAAATTCTCGAAGAAGACAAAAAGTCGAAAACCGGCACGCTTCTTTGAGACCCGGAACTTATGGGATTGGAAATGGACAAGATCGAACTATCGCGGCGGCTCAAGGATTTCCGGCAACGCCTATCCGCACACCAAGGCGGCGGGTCGCATGTGATTGACGCCAGGACGTCAAAGCCCCGCCAACCGGTCGGCGATATCTACACCGACGGCGACAAGTTGATAGCCGATGTTCTCGCTCATCTCAAAAGCGCCGCCGAGACGAGCTAAGGCCGCTTTTCCCTGAAGCCTTCCGGTCACGCGCATAACGCGCGACCGCCACACTTCCCAAAGCTAAACAGCTTGGGAAGTACCGATGTCCCCCATCACCGAAAGCACCCTTGACCGCGCCTTCGCGATTGGCTTCGCGATGGAGAATGAAAAGGGCCTTGTCGATCACCCGAATGACCCCGGCGGGATTACCAACTTCGGGGTCTCCCTCCGCTACGCCAAGGCGCAAGGCGCGATCTTGAGCGAGGGCGGCAAAATCCTCTTGGATTTCGACCTCGACAACGACGGCGATATCGACGCCGACGACATCCGCGCCATGACCGAGGATCAAGGCCGCCTGGTCTACGAAGATATCTGGCGGCGCTTCCGCTTCGGCGAGGTCGAACACCGCCAGGTCGCGGCCAAGTTCTTCGACCTGTCGTTGCCGATGGGCTACGGCGGTGCCAGCCGATGCGTTCAACGCGCCCTTCGAAGCTGCCGTTTCGAGGTCGCCGAGGACGGCTATGTCGGGCCGATTTCCCGCCTCAACCTCAACGCCGCCGCCGACTGGAACGCCGACGCGATCCTGTCGGCGATCTGTTCCGAATCCGCCGGCTATTTCCGAAGCCTTGAGGCTCCGGATTTTGAAGCCGGTTGGCTCAACCGGGCCTACACCTGGCCCTAACACAGGAGTTCCGACGATGAAAAAATATGCCTTTCCCATCGTGGCGGCGGTCATGCTGCTGGCGTCATCGGTTCTGGGAGCGTGCAGCCTCATGGACCGCGCGGCCTCGGCCGAACTGGGCAACCCGTGCAACGACGACACCCGTGTCATGCGCGCGTCCATGCTGACCGACCTTCTCGACGAACGGTATGGCGGCCGGCACGCCGGGGAAATCGCCGAACTGCGCGACGACGTCGCCCGCATGAAAGCCGCTTTCGATGCCGGCGCCGACCTCGACGCGCCGGGCAAGGTCTACAAGGCACATTTCGTGAAACTGTCGGTGAAGGTCTTGGCATCCGCCGGCATTTCCGTATCCATCGGCGGCTTCCACGAGGCCATTGAGAAACTGTCCCAGGTTCCCGACCTGGTCGCCGGAATCAACATCATCAAATCGGCCGTGCAGTTGCGGTGCGCCAAGGACGCCGCGCCCAATCCCACCGCCTCGGTGAAGGCCGCCTCGTAATGCGGCCGCCGCCCCAGTCCGTGGTTGGGGGCCTCTCGGTCGACCGAGAGGCCCTAGCCTGGTTGGCGGACCTCGCGCGCCTCGCCTATCGGGACCGCGCCGTCATCGCCGACAACCTCGGCGACTTGCCGGGCTTCATTCGTTTTTCATTTTTCGATGCCGATGGCACCCAGGCGTTCCTTGCCGAGTTCCACCGGTTCCAGGTCTTGGCCTTTCGCGGCACCGAAATCACCTCGCCGAAGGACATCTTGACGGACCTTCGGTTCGCGCAAACACCGATGAAAACCGACGTCGGCGGCAAGGTCCATTCCGGCTTTCTCGCCGCCACCGAAGCCGTCATCGGGGACGTCTCCAAAGCCCTGACGCCGGGCAAGCCGATCTATTTGACCGGCCATTCCTTGGGTGGCGCGCTGGCCGTCATCGCCGCCGCCATTCTCGCCGGCCCCTTCAACATGCGCGCCCGGCTTATTGTCGGCGTCGTCACCTACGGTTGCCCGCGTGTCGGCAATTGCGCGTTCGTTCACGGGCTCACGGCCCTGGCCGGTATTCCGCTCGACCGCGTCACCAACACGGCCGACATCGTCCCATGGCTCCCCTTGCTGGTCCTGCGTTACAGGCACAAGGGGATGCATCACCATCTAACGGCCTCGGGCCGTCTCTTGTTCAATCCGGGTTTCTGGCGCTCGTTCGCCTCGCTGGTCATGGCCTTGGTGCCTGGCCTGCTGCACGCGAAGTCATGGCGCCATCGCCTGCCCGTGCGCCTGTTCACCGACCATGAAATGGACCGCTACGTCGACAAGCTCACGGTTGCCACCAACCCGGCCGTTGTCCGTGGCGCGCGCCTGTTCGTCGGCGGAAAGGAATGGATTGTCTCCGGCGTGTATCGCGCCGCGCTCGACGATCCGACGATGCTTGTGGGCTTGCAGGACGCAGCCAACGACGCCCCCCGGCGGGAATACATCCTGCCCCCGGAATTCGTGAACGCCATCGGTCAAGGAAAGGTCGCGATCAATGAGTGAGACGGACAAGGAACTCGGAATCCTCATTGGCACCGTCGACGGCATCAAAGAGGACACGAAGTATACCCGCGACAAACTGGACACGATGGAAGCCCGGCTCCGCGCCGTCGAAAAGCGGTCCAGTGTCTACGGCATCATTTCCGGCGCGCTTTCCGGTTTCGCCGTCACAATCTTTGGAGGAAACATTGGCGGCTCGTAATCCTGACGCCGTTGTCGCCGTGCGCCGGGCCTATGTCTTCGACAAATGGCCGTTGACGCAGGCCGCCGCCGCCCATGGCGTGCCCATCGGCACGGCTCGGCGGTGGAAGAAACGCGCCCAATCCGACGGCGACGACTGGGACAAGGCCCGCGCCTCGGCCTCGATGTCGACGGGAAGCATGGACGAAATCCTGTCCGCTATGGTCAACGACTTCGTCACCCTGCACCAAACCCTGACGAAGGAAATCACCGAAAACGAAGACATGCTCGCGCGGGACAAGATCGGCGCGTTGAACTCGCTCGCCGATAGCTTCTCCAAATGCATCGCCGCCGCCGGCCGTGCGAGCCCCCGCCTAAACCGTCTGTCGTTCGCCATGGAACTTGTCGAAAACCTGGGCGCCTTCGTCCAGGAACGCCACCCGGAACATGCCTTGGCGTTCGCGGAAATCCTCGAACCTTTCGGCGCCGAGATTGCGAAGCAATATGGTTGACCGCACCACGCAAAAGGAATTCACCGATCAACTGGCCGAATACGCGATTGCCTTTCGCGCGGCCATTGAAGCGCGCGTCGATGGCTTCGACCCGGACCCCGAGGCCTCGGCCGCGCGGGCCGTCCGCGCCTTGGACGATTTCGAGTTCTTTGCCGAAACCTATTTCCCGCACTACATCCGCGACCCCGACCGCGTCGGGAAAAGCGTCTTTCAGGAATGGTTGATTTCGGAACTTCCCGACTATGTCGCCGCCGCCGATCCCTCGGCACTGGCCGTCGCCGCCCCACGCGGCGAGGCGAAATCCACGTACATGCTGATCTTCGCGCTATGGCTCACGCTCAAGAAGGCCAAGCGCTACATCATCTACATCATGGATTCCTACGAACAGGCCGCCGTGGTGGTCGAAGCGTTCAAGGCCGAACTGGAAGTCAACCCCCGCCTCAAGATGGACTTCCCCAAGGCCTTCGGCCGGGGTCGCATCTGGCGTGAGGGCGAATGCGTCACCGCCAACGACGTAAAGTTCCACGCCCGTGGTGCCGGCCAAAAAATTCGCGGCCTTCGCCATGGCGCCTATCGGCCGGACGTCGTGTTCCTGGACGATATCGAGAACGACGAAAACGTGAAGACGCCGTCGCAGCGGGACAAGCTGCAAGACTGGCTCAACAAGGCGGTGATGAACTTGGGCGAAGCCGGCGCCAAGTTCGACATCTTCTTTATAGGTACGATCCTGCATTTCGATTCCGTCCTGGCCCGGACGCAAAAGACGCCGTTCTGGAAAGCAAAGACCTTTCAAGCGATCATCGAACAGCCGGTCAACATGGACCTGTGGGAATCCTGGGAAGAACTCGTCCGCAACGACGGCCCCGAAACTGCCCAGGAATTCTACGACGACAACGCCGAAGCGATGGAGGCGGGCGCCGTCGTGTCCTGGCCGCTCAAGCGGCCGTTGCTGGCTCTTATGAAACTCAAAGTCAAAGATGCCGGCGCGTTCAATTCCGAGTATCAAAACATGCCATCGGACGCGAACGGGATGTTCGCCAGGCTCACCTACTGGGTTCATGAAACGCCGGGCCGCGTGTACTTCGGTGCATGCGACCCGTCCCTTGGCAAGAAAGGCAATACCGGCCGGCGTGGTGGAGACCCGAGCGCCATCCTGGTTGGTGCCTTCGACCGTTCGGCGGTCTCGCTGGATATCGAAATTGCCGACATCAAGCGGCGCGTGCCCGGAAAGATCATCGACGACATTATCCATTACCAAAAGCAATTCAGTTGCGCGT
Source organism: Rhodospirillaceae bacterium (assembly GCA_002696205.1). Taxonomy (GTDB): domain Bacteria; phylum Pseudomonadota; class Alphaproteobacteria; order Rhodospirillales; family Casp-alpha2; genus UBA1479. Next base: position 9,920 of record NZRL01000165.1, read on the forward strand.
TGTGGTTTTTCGAATCCGTCCAGTTTCAGGAATTCCTGCGCCAGCAATTGATAACCGAGGCCGGCCGTGCGGGTGTCCCCCTGCCGGCGATGCCCGTTATCCCGTCGACCGACAAGGACTTGCGTATTCAATCCCTGTCGATCCCGGTTCACGACGCCCGCATTCGCGTGCACGCAAGCCAAAAGGTCTTGATCGAACAACTTCAACAGTACCCGAACGCCGACCACGACGACGGCCCGGACGCCCTCGAAATGTTGTGGAGCGGCGCCGTCAAGAACGCGGCCCGTGGCGAGTTCACGGCCTCCGGCGCCCGCACCTTGACCCCCGGCGCGCGGATGGGCGGCATCGCTCAAGGTGGCATCCTCGGAAGAATAGGAAAGCGATAGATGGCGAAAGACCCCAAAACCAAAACCGTTGCCAAGCCGGAGTTCAAAGAAGTCACCGCGCTTGGCGGAAAGATCGCCTACAGCGGCGTTTTCACCGACAACTCCATGGAGGCAACGCCGCAGAACATCCGAACGTGGCGCGGCTTCACCCGCGACCATCAGGTGTCGAGCACTTGGCAACAACGCCGCCTGGCTGTGATGTCGGTGGATTGGGACGTCGTCGCAGGCGGTGAAGAACAGGTCGACCAGCTCGCGGCCGAGGCGTTGAAGGATGACCTCGCCAAGGCCGGCTTCAACCATGCTTTCGGCCGCATGATGTGGGGCAAGTTCTACGGCTTTTCAGTGGCCGAGGTCATGTGGACCCGGACCGCCAGCCGTATTGGCATCGACGCTATCTTGGTGCGCGCGGTGGAGCGCTTCCGCTTCGACCGGCTTTCCAACGAACTGTTGTTCACGGGCGGCGCCCATCCGTCCGGCG
>NZRL01000166.1 GCA_002696205.1 Rhodospirillaceae bacterium
ATTTCCGGGGGGCGGCGATCTGCGGCGCCATTTCGGGATTGGACATCGCGCTCTGGGACATCAAGGGCCAGGCGCTGGGTGCCCCGATCCACGAGCTTCTGGGCGGGCCGACCCGCGACCGCGCCCGCGTCTACGGCCATGTGAAGGCCGAAAGCCTGGATGAGATGGTCGTCAACGTGAAGAAGCTGAAGGCGCTGGGCTTCACCGCCATCGGCCATTTCAATCCGTTCCTGGATGAAGACCGCGACCAGGCCTATTTCAAACCCTATGCCCAGAAAATCGCCGACGCAGTCCACGTCGTGGCCGCCGTGCGCGAAGCCGTGGGCGACGATTTCGACCTTTGCATCGAAATCCACCGCCGCCTGACCCCGGCCGAGGCCGTCGCCTTCGCCCGCGAACTGGAGCCCTACCGCCCCATGTTCTACGAAGACCCGATCCGCCCGGACAGCTTCGACGCCATGGCGCGGGTCAACGACCGCATCACCATCCCGCTGGCGACCGGCGAGCGGTACAATTCGATCTACGATTTCCAGACCCTGCTAACCCGCGAAGGCGTCGCCTACGTGCGGCCGTCGATCTGCCTGTGCGGCGGCATCACCGGGGCGCGCAAAATCGCCGCCCTGGCCGAAGCCCACGACGTGCAGGTCGTGCCGCACAACCCGCTGTCGCCGGTCTGCCTGTTCGCCGGGCTGCAACTGGACGCCGCCATCCCCAACTTCGCGATCCAGGAATATCCGACGGTCGGCGTCGGCTTCGAAGACAAGGGCACGTCGAACGAGCCGACCACGGAACTGGCCGGTGCCGGTATCGTCACCAACGTGCCGGCGTTCAAGGACGGCTTCGCGGAAATTCCCAAGACCCCGGGCCTGGGCACCAAGCTGGCCCCCGACGCGGCGGAAAAATTCCCCGCCTTCGCGCGCAAGATCCGCATGCGCCCCCACAAGGACGGCTTCATCGTCGATCAGTAAAAATCGCGGGATTGAGAAAGAAGAAGGCCGCCCTCCTGATCGGGGGGCGGCCTTCGGTCTTACGACTGCATGCCTCGGGTAAGGGGCAGGGTCGTGATGGGTTTGCCGGTCGCCCGGCGGATGGCGTTCGCCACGGCGGGCCCGATGGACGGCACGCCGGGTTCACCCACGCCGGTCGGCGGTTCGGTCGAAGGCACGATATGGACCTCGACCTTGGGCATCGCGCTGATGCGCAGCGGCGTATAGGTGTCGTAGTTGCCTTGATCGACCACGCCACCGGTGCCGAGGGTCAATTCCTCGGCCAGCATGGCGCCCAGGCCGAACCCGGTGCCGCCTTCGATTTGCGCCTTGACCGTGTCCGGGTTGACCACGGTGCCGCAATCGACGGCGGCGACCACCCGGTGGACCTTGACCTCGCCGCCCTTCATCGAAATCTCGGCGACATGGGCGACGTAGCTGTGGAAGCTTTCATGCACGGCCAGGCCCATGAACCGGCCCTCAGGCAGTTTCTTGCCCCAACCGGCCTTCTCCGCCGCCAGTTTGAGAACCGCCGCATGGCGCGGATGGTCCTTCAAAAGGGCGAGACGTAGCTGCAACGGATCTTTGCCCGCCTCGGCCGCGACCTGGTCCAGGAAGGCTTCCGTCGCATAGGCCGTATGGGTCGAGCCGACGGCCCGCCACCACAAGGGCGGCACGCCGACCTTCATCGTCGTCAGGCCGACCTGCATGTTGGGAATAGCGTAAGGCAGGTTTGACGCCCCTTCGACCGAGGTCTGGTCGATGCCGTTCTGGATCAGGCCCTGGAACGGCGTGCCGGCGACAATGGACTGGCCGACGATATGGTGCGTCCAGGCGACGATGTTGCCGTCGCTGTCCAACCCGGCGGTCAGCTTATGGACATAGGCCGGGCGATACCGCCCGCCCCGCATGTCGTTCTCGCGGGTCCATTGTACCTTGACCGGAGCCTTGTAGCCGATCGCCTTGGCGATCATCACGGCCTCAACGATGACGTCGCCGTCGGGCGTGCCGCGACGACCGAAGCCGCCGCCCGTCTTCATGATATGGGAGACGACCTTGGACGGATCGATCCCGGCGGCCTTGGCGACCATTCCCTGGTAGAGGCCCGGCAGTTGCAGCCCACCCCAGATTTCCAGGGTGCCGTCCGCGTTCATCCGCGCGACGGCGTTCAGGGGCTCCATCGCCGCATGGGCGAGATAGGGGAAATCGAACGTCGCCTCGACCGTCTTGGCCGCCCCGGCCAGGGCCTTGGCCGCGTCCCCTTGCGTGCGGGCAACGGCCTGGGGCGCCTGTTCCACGGCCTTGTGGTAGCCCGCCATGATCTGGGCGGAGCTTCGGGTTTCGGCCTTGGTTTCGTCCCAGGTGACGGCGACCGCATCGCGGGCGGCCAGCGCCGCCCACATATGCTCGCCGACCACGGCGATGCCGCGCGGTGTTTCGACCACATCGACCACGCCCTTCATGGCCTTGGCCTTGGATGCGTCGAACGAGCCCACGGTCGCGCCGAACTTGGGCGGGTGGATCATCACGGCGGTCAGCATGCCCGGCAGTTTCACGTCAATGGTGAAGTCGTGGGTGCCGTCGGTCTTGGCCCGGCTGTCGTAACGGCGCAGGTCCGCGTTGCCGATCAACGACCAATCGTCCCGGCCCTTGAGCGGGATGGTCTTGGGCACCGGCAGTTGCGCCGCCTTGGCCGCCATCTCGCCGAAGCCCGCCGACGGGCCGGACGCATGGCGCAGCACGCCGTCCTTGGCGGTGATCTCGGACGCCGGAAGGTTCCATTCCTTGGCCGCGGCCTCGGTCAGCAGCATGCGCGCCGCCGCCCCCGCCTTGCGGTAGCGGTCGAACGACGTGGTGATCGAGGACGATCCCCCCGTGCCCTGCACGGCCCCGCCCCAGGACAGGTTGCCGTAAAGCTTGGTATCGCCGGTCGCGCCCTCGACCGTGATCTTGGACCAGTCGGCGCCCAGTTCTTCGTTCACCAAGGTGGCGAGGCCATTGTAGGAGCCCTGCCCCATATCGAATTGCGAGGACAGGACCGTGACCGTGCCGTCCTCGGCGATCTTGATATAGGCGTCGAAGGGTTCCGGCGCGGCAGCGGCAGCCGCACCGGCGCCGGCGGCCCGAACCGGGGACGATCCGAAGCCGACGATCAGGGCGCCGGCGGCGGCGCCGGCGGTCATCAGGAAGCCGCGGCGGGTCGTTTCGACCGTGGCGGCGGGGGCGAGATGTTCGATGATTTTCGGCAACATGGCTCAGGCCTCCAACCGGCGGGCGGCTTCGTGGACGCCGGCCCGGATGCGGTGGTAGGTGGCGCAGCGGCAGAGATTGCCGTCCAGCGCCGCGTCGATGTCTTCGTCCGTCGGCTTCGGCGTTTCCGTCAGCAACGCCACGGCGGCCATGACCTGACCCGATTGACAGTAGCCGCATTGCGGCACGTCCAGATCGGTCCAGACCTGTTGAACCGTTTCGGCGACCTTGCCGCCCAGGCCTTCGACGGTGGTGATCTTGACCCCTTCGAGGTCCCCGATGAACGTCTGGCAGGACCGCGTGGGATACCCGTCCAGATGCACGGTGCAGGCGCCGCACAGCGCCTGGCCGCATCCGAACTTCGTTCCGGTCAGGCCGACCAGATCGCGGATCGCCCAAAGCAACGGCATGTCGGCGGGTCCGTCGACCTGATGATCGACCCCGTTGATATTCAATTTCGGCATGATTTCGACTTCCCTATCGTTGTTGCCAGCCCCGTCAACGACAGCGCCCCCTGTGACGCCGCGCCGGGCACCCGGATGATCGGAAGCCCGGTCCAGAACGGATATTCTGGTATGATTAACCCTAGATGGGTGCAATGCACCATGGGGTCAAGTTACCGGCGGATGAAATTCGGCAAAAATCGCCGGACGGCCTGAAAAGATCAGGGAATGCCCAGCATCTTGTGGGTCTGCAGCGACAGGCTCCAGGCCGGATGGGCCAGGCAATAGGCGACCGCCGCCGCCGTATTGGCGTCCCGGTCCGGGCCGTCCATGGGCTGCAGCAGGAAACGCTCGAACTCCCAGGCCGCGAAGGCTTCGGGCGGGGCGTCCGCCTGGGGATAGACCAGTTTCAATTCGTCGCCCCGGCGCTGCACGACCTCTGTCCCGGCCTTGGGGCTGACGCAGATCCAATCCAGTCCGGCGGGGGCCTCGATCGTGCCGTTGGTTTCCACGGCGACACGAAAGCCGACCGCGTGCAGGGCTGCGATCAACGCCTCGTCCAATTGCAGAAGCGGCTCGCCCCCGGTGCAGACGACCAAGGGATCGCCCTGCCTCGGCCCGCCGACGGGCCAGGCCCCTGCGACCGCCGCCGCCAGGTCGCCCGGCGTCTTGAAGGCCCCGCCGCCGGGGCCATCGGTGCCGATGAAATCGGTATCGCAGAACCGGCATTGCGCCGTCGCCCGGTCCTGTTCCCGCCCCGACCACAGATTGCAGCCGGCGAAGCGCAGAAACACCGCCGGGCGGCCCGTCTGGGCGCCCTCGCCCTGCAGGGTAAAGTAGATTTCCTTGACGCTATAGGTCATGCGCAATCCCGGTTCACGGCGCCCAACGTAGACGCGGCGAGAAAATTCCAAATTTTGTGACCCGGGTCACGGAAATTCCGGGCCACCGCATTTACTTTAGAAAAATCTGATCGACCTCGCATGGGACAGGAGGAGGCGATGTTTGATCTTAAACCTTCCATCGTACGCAAATGCGTCAATGCGGTGCTGCTGGGCGTTGGCGTTCTGATCTTTCTCGGCCTGACGCTTTCCGCCCAGGGCGGCATCGGCTAGCTCACGCGGCGTAGACGGTCGGGTCCGTGGCCCCGGCCTCGTCGAACCCTTTCTTCCGCAATTGGCAGGAATCGCACTGCCCGCAATGGACGACGCCGTCCATGCCGCCCGGTCCCGGTTGCGGGTCGTAGCAACTCCAGGTCATGCCGTAATCGACGCCCAGGGCCTGCCCCGCCCGGATGATCTCGGCCTTGGTCATGTCGATCAGGGGCGCCTTCACGCTGAACGGGCCGTCCTGCCCCGCCGCCATGGCCTCGACGCCTTCCTTGGTCGCCAGATTGGCGAGCCGCTGAAACGCCTTGATGAAGGCTGGGCGGCAATCGGGATATCCGGAATAATCCAGCGCGTTGACGCCGATGAAGATATCGGACGCCCCGCCCGTTTCGGCCAGTGCCAGGGCATGGGCCAGGAAGATCGTATTGCGCGCCGGAACATAGGTGATGGGCACGCCGTCGTCGGCCATCTCGGCGGTGTCGCGGCCCTTGGGCACGTCGATATCGGCGGTCAGGGCCGATCCGCCGTAGACGGTCAGATCGATCTCCGCGACGACGTGGCGTTTCGATCCCATGGCCCGGGCCAGACGTTCGGCGGCCGCCAACTCCACCGCATGGCGTTGGCCGTAGCGGAACGCCAGGGTCAGAATATCGTACCCGCCGTCCCGCGCCATGGCGCAGGCCGTCGCGGAATCCAATCCACCGGACAGCAGCACGACCGCCGTTTCACCCGTCGCCACGAACCATTCTCCAATTCATTGCCTGTGGTAGTCTCGCCCTCCGTAGCATATCGCGGCCCGGACGAGAAGAATGACCCCAGACCAGCCGATCCAGGATCAGCAGGCAGACCTGAAACAGCGCCTCGCGGCGGAGGCCCGCGCATTGGGCTTCGACGCGCTGGGCGTCACCGATGCCCAGGCCGACCCCAAGGACCGCCAGGCCCTGAACCATTTCCTGAAAGCCGGCCATCACGGCACCATGGCCTGGATGGCGGACGGCCCGCGCGGCGCCCTGCGCGGCGATCCGCAGGCGTTGATGCCCGCCGCCCGCACGGCCATCGTCGTCGCCCGGAATTACGGCCCCACGTGGGATCCGCTGGCCGTGTTGGACGAACGGGACCGGGGGGCGGTCAGCGTCTATGCCCAAGGCAAGGACTATCACGACGTTCTGAAAAAGCGCCTCAAACGGCTGGCCCGCTGGCTTCAGGAAACGGCGGTGGGCGAAGGCCAGGACGACGCCGACGTGAAGGTTTTCGTCGATACGGCGCCGGTGATGGAAAAACCGCTGGCCCACCGGGCAGGCATCGGCTGGCAGGGCAAGCATTCGAATCTTGTCTCCCGCGAATTCGGATCCTGGCTGTTCCTGGGCGAAATCCTGACGACCGTCGCCTTGCCCGCCGATGCGCCCGAAGTCGACCATTGCGGGTCGTGCAACGCCTGCCGCGAGGCCTGCCCGACGGACGCCCTGCCCGAGGCCTACCGCCTGGAGGCGACGCGCTGTATCAGCTACCTGACCATCGAGCACAAAGGCGCCATCGCGCCCGAGTTGATGGAACGCATGGGCAATCACATCTACGGCTGCGATGATTGCCTGGCGGTCTGTCCCTGGAACAAGTTCGCGGAACCGACGGAAGAAGACGCCTTTCGCCCGCGCCCGGCATTGGCCGAGGCGCCGCGCCTGTCGGACCTTGCGAAACTGGACGACGCCGCGTTCCGCGAAACCTTCGCCGGATCGCCGATCAAGCGCACGGGGCGCGACCGTTTCGTCCGCAACGTTCTGATCGCCATGGGCAATTCGGGGGATGCGTCGCTGGCGCCCCAGATCGACGCCCTGACCGGCGATGCGTCGGACCTGGTGGCCGAAACGGCCCGTTGGGCGGCGGCCAGGCTCGCGAAGACCGCCTAGGTCACAGGTATTTGCGGTTCTTGAAATAGAACCATAGGCCAACGCCAAGCGCGCCTAATACGCCCGAGGTAATCCAGAACCCGGCCTTGGATTCCGCCAGCGGGATGCCGCCGACATTGATCCCCAGTAATCCCGTGACGAACCCCAGCGGCAGGAAGATCGCGGCGACCACGGTCAGCGTCGTCGTGATGTCCGTCGCCCGCTGATTTTCCAGCGACCGCATTTCGTCCTGGGTCACCTGGGCACGGCCCAGGATGGCTTCGATATCGGCGGCGAGGCGCCCGAATTCCGCCGACAGTTCAGCCAGTTCGTCCGCCGCCGCATCGTCGACCCAGGGCGGGCGGCGGGCGGCGACATCGGCGAAGGCGGCGCGTTGCGGCTTGAAAAAGCGGCTCAGGTGGATCGCCCGGCGGCGCAGGCCGGCGATGCGCGGACGCAGGGATTTGGTCTCCTCGGCCTGGGCCAGGTCCTCGTCGATCTCGTCCAATTCCTCGGCCAGGCCGAGCAGAATCTGCGACTTCTCCTTGGCCATGTTATGGCCGACGGCGCAAAGGAATTGGGCGACCGATCCGGGGCCCGATTTCTTGGCCAGGGCGACCTTGATGTCCTCGATGGCGGCCAGATGCCGCAGGCGCCCGGAAATGATGCGGTGCGGCCCGATCCACAGGCGCAGCGAAATCATGTCGTGGGCATCGGCGTTTTCGTGGGTATTGACCTCGCGCAGGATCAGCAGAATGCCATCGTCGATTTCGGCGCAGCGCGGCTCCGTATCGGTCGCCAGCAATCCTTCGACGGCGACGGGCGGGATATCGTCCTGATCGTGCAGCCAACGCCGTGCCGGTTCTTTCGAAATATCCAGATGGACCCATTCAACCAGACCTTTGGTCTGTTCGATGGACATTTGATCGACGTCGATCGTGCGGGCCCCGCCCTCGCCGTCCAAAAGGCCTGTGAATACGAAACCGTCGTCTGCTGACATTCCCTAATTCCGCTTTTCCATGGTGCCCCAAGGACACCGTCATCGCGGCGCCCTTATTGAGCCTATCCTGCTAATATGACTATCTTACTTGGGCAACCCATCCCGTCACCACCGGCAAATCCAGAGGCCATGACCCCTATTCGATTTTCCATCCTCGGCCCGATCGCTTTGGCGGTCTTTCTCGTCGCATCCCTGCCAGCGGTGGCCCAGGCTCCAGCCACCGCCAAGACACCGGCCGCCACCGCGCCGAAGGTGTTCAAGGATTGCGATGTCTGCCCGGAAATGGTCGTCCTGCCCAAAGGGGCCTTCATCATGGGCAGCAATCTGCTGCCCGCGGAACAACCCAAGCATCCTGTGTTCATCAAGAAGCCCTTCGCCATGAGCCGCTTCGAAATCACCTTCGACAACTGGGAAGCCTGCCTGCGGGAACTGGCATGCACGCACAATCCGCACGACCACAACTGGGGCCGGGGCCGTCAGCCGATCGTCAACATCGATTTCCACATGGCCGAGCAATACGCCGACTGGCTGAGCAAGAAGACGGGCCAGACCTATCGCCTGCCGAGCGAGGCCGAATGGGAATACGGTGCGCGCGCCGGATCAACCACGGCCTATTGGTTCGGCGACGACCCCAGCGCCAAGAAGCTGAACTGCCGGAATTGCGTCGGCGCCTGGCCCAACCACCGCAACGCCCCGGTCGGCAGTTACGAGGCCAATCCCTTCGGCCTCTACGACATGCACGGCAATGCCTATGAATGGGTCGCCGATTGCTGGGTGCCCGATTACAAGGGCGCCCCCCGCGACGGCTCCGTTCGGACGGACGGGGACTGCGACATTCGGGTGATCCGGGGCGGGTCCTGGTATTACTACTCGCGCCAGTCGCGGTCGTCGTCACGGGCCAAGAACGCGGCCGCCGTCAAAAGCTACTGGCTGAGCTTCCGCGTCGTCCGCGAAATCGACTGACCGAGGAAACCCACAGGGGAAAAAGTCACTGGGGCAAAAAGGCGGTAAGGCAGAGACGCCGGCGCATGAACGCCCGCCTGTCCCGGCCCGCCTACTTTTCGCCGCCGGACAGTGAATCCAACTGCTTCTGCATCGCTTCCAGCTTGGCCCGCATGTCGTCCATGTCCGCCCCGTCCTTGGCGCCGGGGGCGGTGCCGGGGGTCGGTGCCGCAGTGCCCTCGCCTTCCGGCAGGAAGGGCGTGAACATCTTCATGGCGTTTTCGAACATCGCCATGTTCTGCTTGGACACTTCCTCGAACTGGCCGAAGGGATTGAAGCCGCCAAGGGCGTCTTCCATCGTCTTGCGAAGCGTTTCCTGGTTCGTCGCGAAGGACTGCATCGTCTGTTCCAGGTAATTGGGAACAACGGCCTGCAGGCTGTCGCCATAGAAGCTGATGAGGTGGCGCAGGAAGCTGATGGGCAGCAGGTTGGTGCCCTTGCTTTCCTCTTCCACGATGATGTGGGTCAGCACCTGACGGGTGATGTCTTCGCCCGTCTTGGCGTCGTTGACCACGAATTCGTCACCGTCCTTGACCATCTGTGACAGGTAGTCGAGGGTCACGTAACTGGATGTCGCCGTATTATAGAGCCGCCGGTTGGCGTACTTCTTAATGATGATCGGCTCACCCTCGGAGGGTTTTTTATCCGCCATCGGTCTCCCCACGGAAAATCGTTGCAATGCGGAAAACCTAGCGCGTCCTTTGTTGCGCCGCAATGAAATGTTCCCCCGGCGCGGGAGCGAATGGTATCTTTAACCCGCCGGACGCGAACGGAAGGATCCCACCATGGCCGATGAGCCGGACCTGGACCAACTGGCCAAGCAATACCTGGACCTGTGGCAGGACCATATGCAGGGCATGGCCAGCGACCCGCAGGTCGCCGACACCATGTCGCAGATGACCCAAATGATGACCGGCTCGGCCACCGCCTTCGCCGCGTTGGCGCAGCAGGCCATGAACGCCGGAAAGCAGCCGCCCAAGGAAGCCCCCAGCGATGACCAGCAAGACGACGGAAACGCCGCCCCCGGCCCAGCCGCCAACGGTTCCGGGGCCCCGGCCCCTGACCCTGCACATGGCGGTGCAGACGTCGACCTTGCTGAGCTCGCTCGCCGCCTTGACGGGATCGAACGGCGCCTTGCCGATCTTGAGGCCGGGGCTGCAGGATCGCAGAAACGACCTGCAAAAAGCCCTCGACGGCGTTCCACCTGAAGCCTTCTATCAGGCCGTCACGCGCGAAGCCCGCACCCGTCTGGAACGCTTCACCGAAGGCGTGCGCATGTATCGCCGGGCCCCGCGGACGGCGCGCCCGGCCGCGCCGCCGGCCGTCTGGTCGGAAGGGTCGAGCCGCCTGCTCGACTATGGCGCCGCGCCGGAAGCGGCCCGTCCCGCCGACGGACAAGAGCCCCCGGTGGTCCTGGTCGTCCCGTCGCTGATCAACCGCTATTGGGTTCTGGACCTGGATGCCGAACAAAGTTTGCTGCGCAACATGGCGGCGCGGGGCCTGCGGCCCCTGGTCGTCGATTGGGGCGATCCCGAAGGGGACGAGCGCACCTTCACCCTGACCGATTACATCGACGGCAGGTTGGCGCGGGCCCTGGATTTTGCCGTCGGGCTGAACGGCGGGCCGGTGGCGCTCGCCGGATATTGCATGGGCGGCACCCTATCCCTGGCCCTGGCCCAACGCCGCCCGGAAGACGTCCGCGCCCTGGCGCTGCTGGCCGCCCCCTGGGATTTTCATATGGGCGACATGGGACTGATCCGGCTGCTCGGCGCGATGATGCCCCGGGTCGAGGCATCGGTGGCCCAGGGCGGGGTGCTCGGCGTGGATATGATGCAGTCGATGTTCGCGACCCTCGACCCCTATCTGACGCCACGAAAATTTCAACGTTACGCCACAATGGACCCGGCAGGCCCCGACGCCCGCCGCTTCGTGCAGTTGGAAGACTGGCTGAACGACGGGGTCGTCCTGGCCGGGCCGGTCGCCCTGGAATGTTTCCGCGACTGGCAGTTGGGCAACGCGCCTGCGCGGGGCGAATGGCGGATCGCAGGCGAGCCCGTGCGGCCCGCCGACGTTTCCTGCCGGACGCTGGTCGTCGTCGGTGAACGCGACCACCTGGTGCCGCCGGCGTCTTCGCGGGCGCTCGCCGCCCTCCTGACCCGGTCGGAAACGCTGTCCGTCGAGACCGGGCATATCGGCCTGGTCACCGGCGGGCGGGCCCGCCGCGAGATGTTCCCCCGCCTGGCCGATTGGCTGCTGGCGCCTTGACGGCACGGGGTCGCACCCCAACTTGATGTAGGTCATGGAAGCCCGGCGCCCGGCCTTGTATCGATCCCGGATGCGCCATATAACGGCTTAAGGGAGACGACGGCCGTAAACTTGGCCCAAAGGGCCGATTTCCGACCGGTTTCAAGACTTCGCGGCGGCGTCCCGCCGCGCCGATACGTCGCCTCGCGAGGCCATCCGTTCCCGCCCGTGGCCGCTTCCCGGGCAGGCCCGGCGCCGACGCGGGGAATGTGTTTTTTTGAGGAGAGATCAGAATGACTGAAGTCGTTATCGCCAGCGCCGCCCGCACCGCCATCGGCGCCTTCAACGGCGGACTCAGCTCCGTCCCCGCCCACTATCTGGGCGAAGTCGCCATCCGCGCCGCGCTGGAACGCGCCGGTGTCGCGCCGGAAGACGTCAACGAAGTCATCATGGGCCAGATTCTGCAGGCCGGCGCCGGCCAGAACCCGGCCCGCCAGGCCGCCGTCAACGCCGGCATTCCGGTCGAAGCCACGGCCTACGGCATCAACCAGCTTTGCGGCTCGGGCCTGCGCACGGTCGCGCTGGGCTTCCAGGCCATCAAATTGGGCGACGCCGACGTGGTCGTCGCCGGCGGCCAGGAAAGCATGAGCCAGGCGCCGCACGTCATCAATCTGCGCGGCGGCATCAAGATGGGCTCCGGCGAAATGGTCGACAGCATGATCAAGGACGGCCTGACCGATGCCTTCCACGGCTATCACATGGGCAACACGGCGGAAAACGTCGCCCAGCGCTGGCAGCTGACCCGCGAGGAACAGGACGCCTTCGCCCTGTCGTCGCAGCAGAAAGCCGCCGCCGCCATGGAAGCCGGCAAGTTCAAGGACGAGATCTGCCCCGTTACCATCAAATCCCGCAAGGGCGAGACCGTGATCGACACGGACGAACACCCGAAACCCGGCACCACGGCAGAAGCCCTTTCCGGCATGCGCACGGCCTTCGACAAGGAAGGCACGGTGACCGCCGGTAACGCATCGGGCATCAACGATGGGGCTGCGGCAACGGTTCTGATGACCGCCGCCAGCGCCGAGAAGCGCGGCATCACGCCGCTGGCGCGCATCGTTTCCTGGGCGACCGCCGGCGTCGATCCCGCCGTCATGGGCACGGGCCCGATCCCGGCCTCCAAGGCGGCCCTGGAAAAGGCCGGCTGGTCGACCGACGACCTGGACCTGATCGAAGCCAACGAGGCCTTCGCGGCCCAAGCCTGCGCCGTCAACAAGGACCTGGGCTGGGACACCTCCAAGGTCAACGTCAACGGCGGCGCCATCGCGCTGGGCCACCCGGTGGGTGCGTCCGGCACGCGGGTTCTGACCACGCTTCTTTATGAAATGCAGAAGCGCGACGCCAAGAAGGGCCTGGCCACGCTGTGCATCGGCGGCGGCATGGGCATCGCCATGTGCGTGCAGCGCGACTAAGGACACGATTACGACCGAGACTGAACGTGCTTCGTCAACGAGGGCGATGAACGATAGACCACCGACTACAGAAATGACGGGGCGTCGGCAACATCCGGCGCCCCGGACCATCGCAGCGACAAAAAACCTAGGGAGGGCATCATGGGACGCGTCGCATTGGTTACCGGGGGGACACGAGGCATCGGCCAGGCCATCAGCCTGGCTCTGAAGGCGGAGGGTTATACCGTCGCCGCCAACTACGCGGGCAACGACGAAGCCGCCGCCAAGTTCAAGGAAGAAACGGGGATTCCCGTCTATAAATTCGACGTCGGCGATTTCGACGCCGTCTCCGCCGCCGTGGCGCAGATCAAGGCCGACCTGGGCGCCATTGAAGTCCTGGTCAACAACGCCGGCATCACCCGCGACGTGCCGCTCCACAAAATGTCCAAGGAGCAATGGGACGCGGTCATCAACACCAACCTGTCGGGGCTGTTCAACCTGTCGCGCAACGTGATCGACGACATGCGCGGCGCGTCGTTCGGGCGGATCATCTCGATCAGTTCGATCAACGGGCAGAAAGGCCAGTTCGGCCAGACCAACTATTCCGCCGCCAAGGCCGGCGACCTGGGCTTCACCAAGGCCCTGGCCCTGGAAACGGCGTCCAAGGGCATCACCGTCAACGCCATCGCGCCGGGCTACATCGCCACGGAAATGGTCATGGCCGTACCGAAGGACGTGCTGGACACCAAGGTCATCCCGCAAATCCCTGTCGGCCGTCTGGGCCAGGCCGAAGAAATCGCACGCTGCGTGGTGTTCCTGGCCTCCGACGACGCGGGTTTCGTGACCGGCTCGACGATCTCCGCCAACGGCGGGCAGTACATGATCTGAGGGTTTAATATCGCCCCCTCAGGCGCCGGGCGGGCGCTTCCGCGCCCTTGGCTCGCTGCGCTTACGCTTCGCGGGGCCTCAATGGCCCAGTTGAAGGGCATAAAGCCATCTGGCCCGCACGGGCATCTTTTGATAAGACGGCGCGTCATGGTACGCGCCGTCTTTGTTTTCGCCCTATTGCTGTCCGTCCTTGCCGCCGCGCCCGCCGCGCGGGCGTTGGACGCGCGCGAGTTCGGGGCCGAACTTCCGCACCTGGTCGACTGGCTGGGCCGCATCGACGGCGCCGTGGTGATCCGGCTCGCCGACGGCAGCCATCATGTGGTCGGCCTGGACGAACAGGGCATCACCCTGTCACCCCGTCCGGAACCCCTGCCGCCCGTCGGCTCCAGCGATCCGGCGGCCATGCCCGACGAAATCGTCGTGACGGGCGAGAACAACATCCGCGCCGCCTGGTACCGCAAGCCGACGGAACGCTACGGCCATGCCGTCCTGGGCGACGCCATTGAGGCCGGGGGCCTGGCCCTGCGGCTGGAAGGCGGATACCGGGAAAACCTGGACCTGACGACAGAGGCCGTGTTCGAGGACCGCGCCCCCCGCATCGTCGATATCGACGGCGACGGCGTGGACGAAATCCTGGCGGTCAAAAGCTATACCCGCGCGGGCGCCGCCCTGGCCGTTATCGAAACGTCGGACCGGGGCCTGCGCATGGCGGCGGAAAGCGAGCCCATCGGCCTGCCCTTCCGCTGGCTCAACCCGGTCGGCGTCGGCGATTTCGACGGCGACGGACGGCGTGAAATCGCCGCCGTCATCACGCCGCACATCGGCGGCATCCTGCGCCTGTTCGAATGGCGGGACGAACGCCTGGAACCGGAGACCGAGGCCCCCGGGTTTTCCAACCACGCCATCGGATCACCGGAACAGGGACTTTCCACCGCCGCCGACATGGACGGCGACGGCATTCCCGATCTGCTGGTGCCCGACGCGGCGCGCCGCAATCTGCGCGTCGTGACGTTTTCCTTCGGCCGGTTCCGCCAATTGGCCGAAGTCGTGAACACGGACACCATCGACCTTGCCCTGCTGGCCCAGGATTTGGACGGGGACGGGCGGCGCGAGGCGATCCTGGCGCCCGGCGGGCGACTCAAGGTGGTCGTGTTTAAGCCTTAGAGAACCTTGTACATGACGTGCGCGTCGACGAAGCCCAGGCGGGGATGATCGAACGCCCCCGGCAAGGTGCCGACGATATCGAAGCCCTTGGACTGCCAAAGACGCACGGCGCCTTCGTTCGTGGCGACGACCAGATTGTACTGCATCGCCCGGAACCCCATGGCGCGGGCCTGTTCTTGGGAATGGTCGCACATGGCCGAGGCGACGCCCTGGCCACGGGCAGCTTCGGACACGACGTAGCCGCAATTGCAGACGTGCGCCCCCCGGCCCGGCTGGTTCGGCTTCAGAATATAGGTACCGACGATGCCCAGGCCCGCGTCTTCAGCGACGAACGTCGCAGCCGGCTGATCCACCCAGACCGCGCGGGCCTGATCTTTCGTGATGTCGATCGGATAGGCATAGGTCTCACCGGCCCGGAACACGGGCTCCAGGACGGTCCAGACGGCGTCCCAGTCGGCATCGGTAATGGGCCGGATCGACACCAAGAAGCCGGCGTCAGCGCCCGCGGCGGTCGCGGCCGCGGCGGCGTTCCATCTGAAGGGGGTCGTTGGAAATGCGCATCCGGCGGTCGGTGCGGTTTTCGACCCAGTCGGGATCGCCGCGTCGGCGCGGACGCGAAGAATCGACCTCGCCCGCCTCGGCCTTCTTTCCGGCGATCATCTCGGCCGCCTGTTTCGCCTTGGTCACGCAAAGCTTGAGCCACAGCGGTTCGTCCGGAATCTTGCTCAGCTTGACGCCGGACCCACCGCTTTCGACCTGTTCCTTGGCCTTCTTGGGATCGAACTCGCCGTCTTCGTTGACCAGGTCGGCGGTATCGGCGGCGACCAGCATGTTCGGCACGTCGATGGTCTTGAACCGCTCACCGATGGTCTGCAGGCCGATGCCGTTGATGACCTGGGCCGCCTTGACGAAGCCCTGTTCGCGATTGAGCGAGGTAAAGCTCATGACGAAGAAGTCGCCGCGGAAACGGGCGCGCCCTTCTTTGGCGGGAACCAGGCGTTCGAAGATATGGTCGCAGGCGTCCGGCAGGCGCTTGCCCAGCATGCTCTCGCGGCCGCCGATGAGGCCGTAGAGTGGCGCCAAATCCATCAGGTAGACGCAGGCCCCCGCCTTTTCCCAGTCGTCGAGGATCATGCCGTCACCGTCCAGGGTTTCGACCTCCTGGGCGTCGATCTCGGCCAATTCCTCTGCCAGGCGACGGTCGATCTCTTCGACCGTCTCGCCTTCGTCCTCACTGAAGAGTTTCGAAAAAAACGATTTTCCAGCCATCTGCGTTTCCGTCATCCCACCCGGGCAGCGGCGTTCTTGCCGGTCCGGCTTCCTTTCGTTCGCATCTATAAAGCAAACGTGATCCGTTGAATACAATCGGAATCAGACTCACCCTTTGGCCCGCGATTTCCCGGGCGGGCCCCAATCGGCGGCGAGATGCTTACGCAGATCGGCGACGGCGCCCTTGCCGATGCGCTTGGCGAGTTCGGCCTCCAGATCACCGAGCGCCGCGGCGGCTTTTTGGTCCAGCGTGCGGCCGAGAAGCGACAGCTTGACCAGCTTGATCCGCCGGTCGGACGGGCTGTCGACCAGATCGACCAGCGAGGCCTTGTCCAACTCGCCGACCATCTGATGCATGGCTTGTCGGGTAACGCCGACACGGCGCGCCAATTCGGCGATCGAGGTACCGTCGCCGTCGAGCGACGCCAGAGCCATGAATTGAGTGCCGGACAGACGCGGCAGATGGGCCGTGTCGGGATCCGTGGCGAGACCTTCCTCGAACCAACGAAAGGCCCGGACGAGCAGCGCACCGAGATTTCCGGCGCCATGAAGGGTCTTGTCGGCGGCCATCGCGGCCTCCCCTTTTCTTGTCAGCCGCCTTTACGTTAGTGCCGGAAGACCGGGAATTCCAGGCTTATGACGCATCGCCGCCGGGCGCCCAATCGGGCGGCGCCAGCTCGAATCCGGCGAAATCGAAGGCCGGTGCGACGGCGCAGCCGACCAGGACCCAGCCGTCGCCGGCGGCATCGGAAAGGGCCGCTGCCTGCCACCATCCGGCGGGCACGACGACCTGCGGTCGCTGTCCGGCGGCGAAGTCGTCTCCTAGTAGATATGTTTCAACGGTCGTGCCGTCGGGCGACAACGCCAATTCCAGGCCGCCCGCGCCGCCCCCGGCGGAATGGAAATTCCAGATTTCCACCGCGTCGACCCGGTGCCAATGCGACCGTTCCCCGGCCCGCAGCAGATAATGAATGCTGGTCACGGCGCCGCGTCCGCCATCCGGCGCCGGGGCGCGATAAATTTCACGGTAATGACCGCCTTCGGGATGGGGGGCGAGACCGAGGGTCCGGATCACGTCGTCGGCCGTCATATCCCGCCCCTTTATCCTATCCCGAAACCGGCGCTGCCCGGCTTTAAGCTTCCGGCGGCTCGGTCGCCACCATGGACGGGCGGGCGGAGAAGCCGGTGAACCAATCGGCCACGCCCGGCGCATCGTCGCGCCAGTTCAGATCGGTGAAGCGGAAGTCGATCCAGCCGATGATCGAGGCCAGCGCGACCTGCCCGATGGTCACGGGGCCGGACAGCACATCGACCTCGTCTTCCAGCGACTTGAAGCAACGCAGGATGATGGTGTTGTTCCGATCGATCCAATCCTGGCGCTGACTATCGGGCCAGAAGCGGCCTTCCAGCACGCGGCGGATACCGGCCTCGCCCATGCCGTCGGCTTCCGCGTTCAGGCGCAACGCCAGCCAACGGGCACCGCCGGCGGCGGGAAACAGCTTCTGGCCGTCATGCAGGCTATCCAGGTATTCGCAGATCACCGTGGAATCGTAGAGCATTTCGCCGCCGTCGGTGACCAGGGCGGGCACCTTGTTCACGGGATTGTCCTTGTTCAGGTCGGTATCCAAATCCCAGGGATTGGTCGTCACCAGATCCAGTCGGTCGACCAGGCCCGTTTCGTGGGCGGTGACCATGACCTTGCGGACAAAGGGCGAAGTGGGGGAATAACGAAGTTTCATGGATGATCTTCTCCAAGGGGGTTGATGTCGATTTGGCCGAACCTTATCACCCGGCCCCCGCCCGCGCCACGCGGCAAAATCCCGAACACGCCGTTTTGAACGGACCCGGTTTGGACCTATGCTGCGGGGCATGTGGATAGACGTCGTAGACCTGCGCGATTTTTACGCCTCGCCCCTGGGCCAGGCGGCGCGCCGCATGATCCGGCGCAAGATGCGCGCCCTCTGGCCCGACGTGACCGGCCAGCGCGTGCTGGGCCTGGGCTATGCCGCCCCGTATCTGGACGGGTTTCGTGACGAGGCCGACCGCGTAATCGCCGCCATGCCCGCCCGCCAGGGGGTCTTGCGCTGGCCGTCCCAGGGCGGCGCGCAGGCGGCCCTGGTCGACGAACTGGACCTGCCCTTCCCCGATCTTTCCATGGACCGCATCATTCTGGTCCATACCCTGGAATGCGCCGAACAGGTGGGGCCGCTGATGCGCGAAATCTGGCGGGTCTTAAGCGATTCCGGGCGTCTGTTGGTCGTCGTGCCGAACCGGTCGGGCCTTTGGGCGCGGTTCGAACGCACGCCCTTCGGCTATGGCCGGCCGTACTCGCCGCGCCAGTTGTCATTGCTGCTCAGGGAATCCATGTTCACGCCGCTGTCCACGGACCGCGCCCTTTACATGCCGCCGTTCCGCCCGTCGATGCTGGTCCGCTCCGCTCCGGCCTGGGAGCGCGCGGGGGCGGCCCTGTGGAGTTCCTTCGCCGGCGTCGTCGTGATGGAAGCGGTCAAACAGATCTATGCCGCGACCCCCGTCACCCAGGGAAAGCGGCGGCGCGGCTATTTGACGGCACCCCAGGGCCGAAGCGCCGCCGCCGGGCGAAGCCCCCTGGTCTAGCCCCCCGACCGAGCCCGGAAGACCATGCGTTAGCACCTGATTTGCCTTTGATTTCCGGGCGCCATCGCTTTATCACTACGCGTCCCTTCGGGGACCGGCGGCGGCTCCACCGCGAGCGGCCGCATCCAATGACGGCATTCAACGACGAACCGGCCCAAGACCATGGCGAAGACACCTAAACCCACGCTTGACGACCTGCGCCAGCAGATCGACGACATCGACACGCAGCTTCACGACCTGATCATGCAGCGCACGCAGGTGGTCGAGAACGTGCGCGAAATCAAGAAGGGCGAGTCCGTGAAGATCCGCCCGGCCCGCGAGGCGGAAATCATCTATCGTCTGATGGAACGCCACACCGGCCATTTCCCGCGCCGCGAGCTGACGCGCATCTGGCGCGAACTGATCGTCGCGACGCTCAGCTTCGAAGGTCCGTTCTCGGTCGCCGTGCTGGTGCCGGAAAACCAGACCGGGTTCTGGGACATGGCGCGCGACCAATACGGCAGCTTCACGCCGATGCGCCGGTTCACGACCTCGGCCCGCGTGATCGAGGCCGTGCAGCGCCAGGAATACACCCTGGGCATCCTGCCCTTGCCGCGCAACGACCAGGGCGATCAATGGTGGCGTCATCTGGTCTCGACCGCCGAAGACGCGCCGCGCGTGATCGCGCGCCTGCCCTTCGCCGGGCCGGGCAACGGGTTCGAGGCCCAGGGTTTGGAAGCCCTGGTGATCTGCCCCATGGTCAAACCGGAGCCGACGGGCCGCGACCGCACCTACCTGGCCGTCGAATGCGAAGAAGACATTCCCTTCCGCAAGATCGCCACGGCGCTGAACGATCAGGGCTTTTCGCCGGTCTACAATCAGCTGTGGCATGAACCGGCACGCCCCGCCGCCTGGACCCACCTGGCCGAGGTCTTCGGTTTCGTCGATCCGGAGAAAGGGCACTTGGACATTCTCAAGGATTCCGTCCCCGGCAAGGTCAGCCGCGTCATCCACCTGGGGGCCTGCGCGACGCCGCTTGGCGCCCAGGAGCTGGACCCGGAGAAAAAACGATGAGCACGCCCGAGCCGCAGCCCGGGATCATGGCGATCGCGCCCTACAAGGGCGGCGAAAGCAAGATCGCGGGCGCGGAAAAGGTCATCAAGCTGTCATCCAACGAGGGCGCCTTCGGGCCCAGCCCGGCCGCCGTCGAGGCGATGGCCGAGGCCGCCAAGTCCATCCATCGCTACCCCGACGGCCATTCCCCGGAATTGCGCCAGGCCATCGCCGACCGCTACGGCCTGGCACCGTCGCGCATCGTCCTGGGCGCGGGGTCGGACGAGATCATCAACCTTCTGTGCCAGGCCTACGTCGGGCCGGGGGACGAGGTTCTGTATTCCGAACACGGCTTCCTGATGTACGGCATTTCCGCCATGGCGGCGGGGGCGACCCCGGTCAAGGCGCCGGAGACGGACCTGAAGGCCGACGTTCAAAATCTGCTGGCGGCGGTCACCGATAAGACGCGTCTGGTATTCGTCGCCAATCCGAACAACCCGACGGGCACCTATCTGACCGAGGATGAGATGGCGACCCTTCGCGACGGCCTGCGGGACGACATCATCCTGGTGATTGACGGCGCCTATGCGGAATACGTGGTCGGCACGCCCGGTTACACCGACGGCATGGCGATGGTTCACGATGCCGACAACGTCGTGATGACCCGCACGTTCTCGAAAATGTACGGCCTGGGCGGCGCACGCCTGGGATGGGGCTACATGCCGGAAGACATGGCGTCTGTCCTGAACCGCATCCGGGGCCCCTTCAACGTCTCGGTTCCCGCCCAGGCGGCGGGCCTGGCGGCGTTCAACGACACGGCCTTCACCGAGATGAGCCGCGCCCACAACGACGAATGGCTGAAACGCACGCAGGACGCGCTGCGCCAATTGGGTTTGTTCGTCCCGCAGGACGGCGTCGGCAACTTCGTGCTGGTCCGCTTCACCGACGAAGCAACGGCCGAGGCCGCCGACGAGCATCTGAAATCCCGGGGCATCATCGCCCGCCGGGTCGCCGGCTACGGCCTGCCCGATTGCCTGCGCATCACCATCGGCAAGGCCGACGAGATGGAAGCGGTGATTGCCGCCCTTCGCGATTTCATGGGGGCGAATACATGAGCACGCCCATGTTCCAACGCATCGCCTTCATCGGGATCGGCCTGATCGGATCGTCCCTGGCCCATATCGTGCGGCGCGACGGGCTGGCCGGCGAGATCGCCGTCGCCGCCCGCAAACAGGAAACCCTGGACGCCGCGACGCGCCTGGGACTTGCCGATACGGTTACCACGGACCCGGCAGAGGCCGCCCAGGGCGCCGACATCGTGTTCATCTGCACGCCCTTGGGCGCCTACGAAGCCGTGGCCAAGGCCATCGCGCCCGCCTTGAAGCCGGGGGCGATCGTCACCGACGTGGGCTCGGTCAAGCAATCGGCGATCGCGGCGATCAAGCCGCACTTGCCCGAAGGCGTCCATCTCGTACCGGGTCACCCCCTGGCTGGGACCGAGCATTCGGGCCCGGAAAGCGGGTTCCCCGAATTGTTCGAAGGCCGTTGGCACCTGCTGACGCCCGAGGACGGCACCGATCCCGATGCCATCGCCAAGGTTCGCGCGTTCTGGGAAAAGACCGGCTCCAAGGTCGAGGTCATGGACCCGGAACATCACGACCAGGTCCTGGCGATCACCTCGCACCTGCCGCACCTGATCGCCTATACCATCGTCGATACGGCGACCCAGTTGTCGACCGACCTGCAGAAAGAAGTGATCGAGTTTTCCGCCACGGGCTTCCGCGACTTCACGCGGATCGCGGCCTCCGACCCGGTCATGTGGCGGGACATCTTCCTGACCAACCGCGAAGCTGTCTTGGAAATCCTCGGCCGGTTTACCGAGGACCTGACCGCCATGCAGCGGATGATCCGGCGCGGCGACGGCGATGGGCTGGAAGACGTGTTCTCCCGCACCCGCGCGGTCCGCCGCAGCATCATCGACGCCAAGCAGGCCTGATCGGCACCGAAACGCCCGCCCTCTATTTGTGCTGGCCGTGGTCCATCTTGCCGTGATCCATGGTCCCGTGGCTCATGCCGCTTCCCATCTTCGAGACGTTGACCGTCACGGTGACGTCGCCGGCCTTCTCGAACGTCAGGGTCAGGGGAAAGGTCGTGCCTTCCCGCAGCGGCGGGTTCTTCACCCCCATGATCATGATGTGATAGCCGCCCGGCTGAAACACCACCGGATGCCCTGGCGACAGGGGGACCGCATCGACCGGGCGCATCTTGGCCACGTCCCCTTGCATGATGTGCTGATGGAGTTCGGCCTTGTCCGCCACCGGCGTCTTGGCGGCGATCAGTGTGTCCGTCGCGCCGTCGGCGATCGTGGCCGCGAAATACGCCGCCGATATCTTCATTTTGGCGATGGTCGGGCGGGCCCAGGCGCCGGTGACGGTGATCGGGCCCTTGCTTGCGGCGGCGGGCATGGTCATGCCCTTCTGGTCGGCGGCATGGGCCGGGGCGGTGGTGTACGGAACGGCGCCGGAAACGGCGGCCAGCACCATGGCGCCGCAAAGGGCGGTCTTGAGATTGCACGTCATTAAATTCGATCCTCGGATACAGATGTCGCGGGCCCGATGGTCGGGCCCGTGCGGAAAGGTCAGACTTTTTGGCAGGTCCTCAGGCGAGGACGGAATGCGGGGGTGCGCGGGGATTGCCGGGGGTCTCTTGATGCTCCCCCGGAAGCACGGGCTGCGGGATGGCAGCCAAACGCTCTACATGCGGCGGTGAAACGAGACGAGATGCCAAGCAGTCGGGAGCGTGATGGGTCGGCGCGCAGCAGCAGCGCGCGCAATCGAGCAAACCGGATTTCGCCGTGCTCGGATGTTCGGTATCGGTCGCACCGGTCGTGGGGTCGAGAACCTGTGTCCCGCTGGAGGTGCAGATGACGTGAAGGGCGGCCAAGAGGTCCTGTTCCGCGGACGGCGCCGTATCGACGCCCGCCGCCTGGACCGGCTGGGCCAGACCGACGGCAAGGACCAGCGCCTTCAACCAAAGCGAGGCGACAAGAGCGACGCCCGTCGCCCGCCGGCGGCGCTTGGTCATGCGAAACATCGGTGTCCGGTCCGTCATCGGCCATATCCCATCATGACGATGACGCTAGTGCCGCGGCGCGGCCAAGTCAATCTGCTGCAGTGCAAAAACCGTTTCGGCGGGACGTCACAGCGGGATGCCCGAGGCCTCGCGGGCACGTTGCCATTTTTCCTCAGGCGTCATGCCGGTGCCGAACACCAAGTCTTCGTCATAGGGCGTGATTTCCCAATCGCCCCGGCGCATCTCGCTTTCCAATTGCCGGGGCCCCCATCCGGCATAACCCAGCATCACGAGATGACGGCGCGGGCCGTGGCCCAGGCCGATATCCTTGACCGCCTTGAGGCTGGCCGATACCGCGACGGAACCGCGCAGCATGGCCGTGCTTTCGGTCTGATAGTCGCTGGTATGAAGGACGAAGCCCGCCCCCGGCTCCACCGGGCCGCCGGAATGGACTGAAATCTCGCCGGAGATATCCTCCGACGGGGCGATCTCCATGCCCAGGCCAATCAGGAAATCTTCAACCGGTCCCTGGCCGATGGGCCGGTTGAGAACCAGGCCGAAAGCCCCATCGGCGTCGTGGTCGGCCAGGTAGATGACCGTCTTGGAAAACCGGGGATCGGGCATGGCGGGTCCGGCGATCAAAAGCTGGCCGGAGAAATAGGGCCCGTTCTCGGGCCGAGGCGCAGCCGCTCCCGGGCCGTCCGCCCGGGCCGGGCCAAGGGCAAATAAAATCGCCAGGACGCAAGAAACGCGGAGCATCTTGGATAGGGACATGGCCGCAGCATATCAGATCGCGGCCGCCACCTCGACCCGTCGCGGCCGGGCGTTTCTCAGCGAAGGGGCGGGCGAAACCAATCGACGGATTTCAGGCGAAACAGTTCGACGCGGCCGAGCGACAGGCGGCGGTCCTGCACCGTGATCGGCACGTCCAAACTACGCGGCCCGCCGGGCGGGCCCTTTGACAGCAGACCCAACACGACCTGCACGGCCTGGGCGGCGCCGTCGTCCACCACACCGGCCTTGCGCAGAGCCTCGACCGTTTCGGCATATCCCGTGACCCGGGCGGTGAAGGCGCCTTCGGGTTGGCCCGCGCCGTCGATGGCCACGGCGCCGTCGCCGCTCAGGTTCAGGGGCCCCATGGAGATACCCAGGGATTTGATTTCCAAAACCCCGCCCGCGTCGCGCCAGGCCAGCGCCGGGGCGGGCCAGGGACCGGCGGGCTCGACCGGGCCGTTGACGGAGACCTCCAAGGCCAGGCGGTCGATGGTATCACCCAAGGCCGTATTCATGCGGGGCGGCAGGGTCACGCCCTTGGCGTCGACCGTGACGGGCAGGCGCGGCGTCGCGTCCGTCGCGGATTCCGGTGTCCCCGCCGCCGCACCGCCGCCCCCGTCCGGGGCGGGCGGCTGAAACTGAACCAGCAGACCGCGCGCCGTGAACGGCCCCCGGGGTGTCGTCAAATGGCCGTCGGTCAACCAGGCTTCCCAGCTCGCGAAGCCTTTGTCCCCGGCCTCGCCCCAGCCTTCCAAATGACCGGCGGTCAGGGTCGCGGTCTCCCGCTGGGCGCCGTGTTTCCAGGTCAGCGTATGCACCCCCGGCGCCGACCAGGAAATGCGCCGCCAGGCCCAGGGGGCGGCGGCCAGTGTCAGGTCCGGCCCCTGCCAATCGCCGCCGGACCAATGGGCCGCCGGCGTGCCCAGACGCAGCGAAACACGGAAGGGAAAGCCGCCCGTCGTCACCTCGCCATGAGTGACGGTGACGCCCTGTTCCGCCTGCGCCTCAATCCAACGGGCGACCTGCGTCTCCGCCGTCCGGGCGGCGGTGAACCAGAACACGACGTAGCCGACGATGACGACCAGCGGCACCGCCACGGCGATACGGCGCAGGCCGGACGATCCGGTGCGCAGAGGATTGAAGGGTCTGATCGGTGGCAGGGCCATGACGCGTTTATAAGCTGGCTGGGCCCGCGTTTCGATGGATGATTTGATGCCCGGCTGGCGAAGGCCGCACGGCTTGGCTATGTATGGGCCATGTCGATCAACGACGATTGCTGGGTCTTCGCCTACGGCTCCCTCATGTGGCATGCGGATTTCCCCCATGCCGAGGCGCGGCCCGCGAAGCTATACGGATATCACCGCGCGCTCTGCCTGTGGTCCTTCGACTACCGGGGCACGCCGGAAAAGCCGGGCCTGGTCCTGGGCCTGGACCGTGGCGGCTCCTGCCGGGGCTTGGCCTTCCGCATCGAAGCCAAGGACCGGGACGCCGCCATGGCCCATCTGATGGCCCGAGAAACAGCCAAAGGCGAATACCATCTCAGATGGTTGACCCTTTTTATCGAGGGGCATCTCGCGCCGGTCACGGGGGCGGCCTTCGTCGTCAATCACGCCAATGACCATTACGCCGGGCCGCAATCGCCCGAAGAAGCCGCCCGCCTGGTGGCCCAGGGCCACGGCCGCCGCGGCCCCTGCGCGGACTACCTGAAGAACACGGTCACGCACCTTAAGGAGATGGGCATCCGCGACCGGGCGTTGGAGAAGGTTTTAATGAAGATGGACAATTAACTTTAAGTCGCTGGCGCAATGCATTGCAGTTTGTCGATACCAACAAATGCGCCAACAATAAACATCGCCAACGAAAAGCTGTCCCAAGCGAAGCTTTTAGAGGACCAACAGAACTTGGGCTCGTTCTCACCATTTTCTTTCGCGTCGCGACGTTTAATCTCTCTGTGCTTCGCAAACATTAAGCTTACACCGACCGCCACAAGGCCAGTAGCGAAGAAGGAAATCGGGTATACGGCCCAGCTTGGTTTATAGCCAAACGGCACCAATGCTCCGACGAGAGCAAACGTAATACCGATAGCACCAGAATTCACTAGAACGAGATAACGCCGCATACTATCTGCGATTTCTCGGGACCGCTTTTCATGCTCCCATCCTAAATCGCTCAACGGCTGCACTCCTCAATAGCTACCCGCACTTGGAATAGCCGCAGGACGTGCAGGTGTCGCAGCCTTCCTGACGGATCAGCGACGCCTGGGCGCATTTCGGGCATTGCCGGAAGGGGGCGCCGCCGGCCATGCCGCCGCCGTCGCCGCCGCCCGCGGCCACGGCCTTGGGCATTTCCTGGACGTCGCGGTCGGCCTTGTCCTTGTCCGGGTTCGGCATGAAGCCGGACTGGATCATGTGCTGTTCGATGACGCCGCCGATCGCCGCCAGCAGCGACGGCACGTAGCG
>NZRL01000167.1 GCA_002696205.1 Rhodospirillaceae bacterium
CGCCATGATGACCGCCGCCCCCAGCCCGCCGACCAGCAGCCCCGCCAAGGGGAAGGCCCATCCGGCGCGGGCCAACGCCCCCGGCCCGGCATCGTGGCGGGCGGGAACGGGCAGGCGGGTAAGAAACGCGACCGCCAGGGGAACGTCCGCCCAGATCGGCTGGGCGGTTCCCGCGTTTTGCGCGTCGGTCTTCGGATCGTCTGGGGCGTCGGACACGAAAAGGCTCTCCGGCGGTGGATGATTTAGCGGCGCGGCGCAAGAATGATTGGGATATATGTGACCTGCAATACAGGAGGAAACAAGAACCGTGACAGTCCCGACCGCCCCGACGCCCCCCGCAACCGATCTGCTGGCGGACCTTCCCGGCCCGGACCGCGCCGCCGCGGAGGCCGCCGCCGCGCGCGAGGGCATGCTGACCAAACCGCCGGGATCGCTTGGCCGGTTGGAAGAGATCACCGCGTGGATGGCGGCCTGGCAGGGACGCGCCGCGCCCAAAGCGAACAAGGTGCAGGCCCTGGTCTTCGCCGGGAACCACGGTGTCACGGCGCAGGGTATTTCCGCCTATCCGCCGGACGTCACGGCCCAGATGGTCGGCAATTTCCAGGCCGGCGGGGCGGCGGTCAATCAGCTCTGCCAAACCTTCGGAGTCGACTTGGCCGTGACGGCGCTGGACCTTGACAAGCCGACCGCCGATTTCACCCAAGGCCCCGCCATGTCCGAGGCCGAGTTCAACGCCGCCTTCGCCGCCGGGGCGGCGGCCCTGCCGGGCGGCACCGACCTTCTATGCGTCGGTGAAATGGGCATCGGCAATACCACGGCGGCGGCGGCGGTCTGCCTGGGCCTTTATGGCGGCACGGGGGCCGAATGGGCCGGGCCGGGCACGGGACTTGCGGCGGACGGGGTCTCGCTCAAGGCACAGGTGATCGAACGGGCGGTGGCCGCGAACGGCGTCGATCCGGCGGACGGGCTCGGCGTGTTGCGCGCCCTTGGCGGGCGGGAACTGGCGGCCATGGCGGGGGCGGTCGCGGCGGCCCGTCATAAAAAAGTGCCGGTGTTGCTGGACGGCTTCGTTTCCGGCGCCGCGGCGGCCTGTTTGGAGCGGGCGGTCTCGGGCGCATTGGATCATTGCCGGGCGGCCCACCGCTCGGCCGAACCGGGGCACGATCAGTTGCTCGGTAACCTGGGCCTGCGGCCCCTATTGGATTTGGGGATGCGCCTGGGCGAGGCGTCGGGCGCCGTGTTGGCGGTCGGCCTGGTGCGGGCGGCGCTGGCCTGCCATTCCGGGATGGCGACCTTCGAGCAGGCGGGAATTTCGGATAAGGATTGACGCCAAGGATCGAGGCGCGGGCCGAAGGCTATTCGACCATTTCCTCGTCTTCGTCGTCGGCGGTGGTGCCGCGCTGAATACGGTGCTTCAACTTCAACAGATCGCGGCGGCGTCCGTCCTCGGCGATCAGGCCCTCGACGAAACGGCCCTGGAACCGGTCGATCCCGACGGAACGGCCGAACTCCACGGACTCGCGCGTATCGCAGCGGCAGAGAATCATCTTGCCGCCGCCGCTTTGTGCGGCCAGTTCGCGGAGCCGTTCCTTGACCTCGTCGCCGGCGTCGGCGAGGGCCGGGGTCCAGATCAGCTTGGCATGGTCGCAACCCAGTTTTTCCCGGTCGACCAGGAACATGGTCTGCATGGTCAGGCCGTCGAGCAATACCCGGTAGCCGCGTTCCTGGACGAATTCGCGGGCGATCAGAAAGGCCGGCAGATCGGAGAAGATGTCTTCCTTCTGCAGCTCGATGACCATGGCGCCGCGCCGGGACGCCGAGACGTTGTCGTCGAAAACCTGGAAATCGTCGGAGAGCAGCGTTTTGACGTTGGCGTTGATGGAAATCTCACCGGTGATCGTGATGGCGTCCGTCTTCGACAGCATGGACAGCATGCGTTTGTCCAAGGTCTCGGTCAGGTGATGGAACAACCAGCGGTTGGACGTCAGGTTGACCCCCGGCATCAGGGTTTCCCGCAGGTCCGAGATCGAAATGAACAGTTCGGAAAATTCCTGTTCCGGGACCAATTTGGAGTCGACCCGGCAGACGAACTGGCGGCGGACGTAGTTGGAAAGATCGGCGCGGCCCAACGCATCCTCGACCCGGGCCAGAACGTCGGGGGTCAGGGGTTCGCCCTGCTGCTGCTTGGCGCGCAGGGCCGAACGCGCATCCATGCGCGAGCGCACCTTGGTCAGGCGTTCCTCTTCCTCATCCGCCAGGTCGCGGGCCAGATGCAGGACCTCGTCGTAATTGTCTTCGGCGTCGTACCAGCTGGCGAAAGGCTTTTCGTGGGTATCGGCCTCGGCGATCAGGGGGTCGTCCGAGAACAGGAACCGCACCTTCTGCACCACGGTTTCGACCTGCGGCCGGGCTTCGGCCTTGAACACGAAGATCAGGTCGGCGTTGCGGAGCGCGAACAACTGGCCGGACATCGCGCTGACCAGCGGATCGAAGCTGGAGGTCGCCGCCCGGATGTGCTGTTCCCGCCGGTTGAAGGGGCGCAGCTGCGACAGGTGAACGTGCACGACCATGCGGCCGTCCCGGTGCTTTTCCAGGCGGCGCACGTAGTCCAGCAGCAGGTTTTCCTGGCTGGGGATCGATTTCTGTGCGTCGGGCGCGGTCGCCATCTGTCTTGCCTATACCTGCTTTCTCTCGTCCCGCTGCGCGCTATTGCGCGGCACTGCGGGCGCGGTCCTTCTTGATCCGTGCGCGCCGCCCCTGCGAGCGCACGGTGTCGATCAGCCGGTCCATGAGGAAGCCCTGAAACCGGGTGATCCCCAGATTCAGGCCCCATTGAATGGCGAATTCCGAATCGACGCGCGACATGATGATCGATTCCGCCCCGGCATCGCGGATGATGCGGCGCAGGTCCTCGACCTTGCTGTCGTCTTCTTCTTCGTTCTCGAATTCCTTGCCCCAACCGATCTTGATGAAATCGGCCTCGAGGATGGCCGGGTCGAAGAACTGCATCGAGACAGGCGAGATGCCGTCGACCAGCACGCGATAGCCGTTCTGTTGCAACATGTTGCGGGCGATGGTGAAGGCATCGACGTCGGAGAAGATGTCGATCACCTGCATTTCGATGATGACGTTTTCGGCATGGCCGCCGACGGCGCGGTGGAAATTCTGGAAGTCGCGCGACAGCACGGTGCCGATGTTGAGGTTGAGCGAGATCGGCTCGTTGATCTGCTCGAAATTTCGGCCGGCCATGTTGGCAAGGATCACCCGGTCCAGGGCCTCGGTCAGATACTGGAACAGCCAGATCGAGGAAAACAGGTTCACCCCCGGCGCCACCCGCTGCTTGAGGTCGCCGATCGAGATGAAATATTCACGGAAGATCACGCCCTCGGGGCCGTTGGCGCCGATGTGCAGGCAGAGCTGTTCACGGATCAGATCGTCAATGGGAATTCGCGGCAGAACCTGGCTGAGTGCGGTCAAATGCTGCGCCGTCAAGGGCTGGCCCACGGCCTTCTGCTGCGCCGCCGCTTCCTGGGCTTCGCGCTTGGCCGTTTCCTCGGCCTCCAACACCAAAGAGCCGACGACCCGCACGAAGGCGCGGAAATCGTCCTGTTCCGACAGATCGTACCAGGTGGACAAGCGGTCTTCGCCCAGACCCGTCTCGTCGACATGGGTCAACGGATCCTCGGAAAACAGCGAGCGGACTTTTTCGACTGGGGCCTCGGTTTCGTTCACCGGCACGTTGCGGCACAGAATGATCTGATCCGCGTTCTTCATCTGGAACAGCGTCGCGTCGTGCTGGTTGATGATGTTGTCGAAATTGCGGGCGGCCAGGCGGATGAAATGGGGCTTGCGGTTCGTGGCCTTAAGATCCGACAGGTGCATGTGCACGGCGTAATAGCCCGTGCCCCCCTGCTCCATCCGGTTCAGGCGGTCCAGCAACAGCTTCTCTTCGAGGGTATCCGGTGACGGAATCTCGGCCATGATACTCCCAATTTACCCCCCGAAACGCCCCAGGCGCTCCGGCATGCGAACCGCCGGGCCGGCCGGACCGGGACAATTCCCCGTTCCATCCGCGCCGCCCATAACGGCCAGTTCACGCCATGCTAAAATGAAATCGTTAAAAAAGTCAGTCCATTTCCGGGACTTATTCCAAAATCGGGGGGCAAATTCCGGGCCCCGCGGCGGGCCGGGACGGCGCAAGGAAGCACCATGACGATCCCGGCGCCACGGCCCTCTCCTTTCGCGGGTATGCGCCGGGGGCCACGCCTCATTACGGACTCGGAACGACTGGGCCGGATGCCGGGACGAAAGGACGCCCGCGTCGGGGCGGCGTCTTCTGGGCCGGACCGGTCGCCCCCGGGATGCCCCGCCGTCACGCGGCTTGACCTCAGGCCTCCGAGAAGGCCATAAGCGACGGTTTCTTAACCCTTGCCGCGCTATAAAAATCGCGGCGGCGGCGGTTTTTCGCCTCGATCGCGGCAATACCAGGACGGGTGACCCATTCATGGCCCTACGCAAGACCATCCTCGTCACCGGCGGGGCGGGATTTATCGGCTCGCATCTTTGCGCGCGTCTGTTGGAATCGGGCGCCGGCGTAATCTGCGCCGACAATTTCTATACGGGCTCCAAGGACAACATCCTGGACCTGCTGGATCATCCCCATTTCGAGGTCATGCGCCACGACGTGACCTTCCCGCTGTATGTCGAGGTCGATGAAATCTACAACCTGGCCTGCCCGGCCTCGCCCGTGCATTACCAGTACGACCCCGTGCAGACGACCAAGACCTCGGTCCATGGTGCGATCAACATGCTGGGCCTG
The DNA here is from genome assembly GCA_002696205.1 of Rhodospirillaceae bacterium. Taxonomy (GTDB): domain Bacteria; phylum Pseudomonadota; class Alphaproteobacteria; order Rhodospirillales; family Casp-alpha2; genus UBA1479. Next base: position 4,820 of record NZRL01000167.1, read on the forward strand.
GCCAAGCGGACGAACGCCAAAATTCTTCAGGCGTCGACGTCGGAAGTCTACGGCGACCCGGAAATTCATCCGCAGACCGAGGATTACCGGGGCAAGGTCAACCCCATCGGGCCGCGCGGCTGCTATGACGAAGGCAAGCGATGCGCCGAGACGCTGTTCTTCGATTATTACCGCCAGCACGAAACGAACATCCGCGTCGCCCGTATCTTCAACACCTACGGGCCGAACATGCACCCCAACGACGGCCGGGTGGTCTCCAATTTCATCGTTCAGGCCCTGCAGGGCCAGGACCTGACGGTTTACGGCGAGGGCACGCAGACGCGGTCGTTCTGTTACGTGGACGATCTGGTCGACGGATTGATGCGCTTGATGAACGCGCCGGACGAAGTGACCGGCCCGATCAATCTTGGCAATCCCGGCGAGTTTACGATCCTGGAACTGGCGGAAAAGGTCATCGCGATGACCGGCGCCCAATCCAAGATCATCAAGAAACCCCTGCCTCAGGACGACCCCATGCAGCGCTGCCCGGACATCACGCTGGCGAAAGACAAGCTGGGATGGGCGCCGACGATCGACCTTGCGGACGGCCTCGAAAAAACCATCGCCTATTTCCGCAGCGTGCTCTAACGCGGCGGCCGGCCCAAGCCACAAAGACGGTGACGAATCATGGATTTGAACGCTTTTTTTAACAGTGAGATGGAAGAACATGCGGCGGTGGCGGCGGCAACCCACGCGGGCCTGGCCGATGCCTTCCAACAACTTGTAACAATCTGCGCCAATTCATTGAAAAATGGTGGGAAAATCATGTTTTTCGGCAACGGCGGCAGCGCTGCCGATTGCCAACACCTGGCGACTGAATTGACGATCCGGTACAAGACCGACCGTGCCCCCATCGCCGCCGTCGCCTTGACCACGGATACGTCGGCGCTGACCGCGTGCGGCAACGATTTGGGCTTCGATCAATTGTTCGCCCGCCAGATTGCGGCCATTGGCCGGTCCGGCGATGTCGCGCTTGGCATCTCGACGTCGGGCCAAAGCCCCAACATCTTGGAAGCCTTTCGGATCGCCCGTGAGATGGGCATCGCCACGGTGGGCCTCGGCGGCAAAGGCGGCGGGCAGATGGTCGGCCTGGCCGATCCTCTTCTGATCGTCCCGTCCGACACCACGGCGCGCATTCAGGAAATGCACATCACCCTGGGCCAGATGCTTTGCGGTGCGCTCGAAATCGAGTTGGGCCTGGTATAATGCCGCAACCCGGCGTGATCCTTACGGCGGCGGACGGATGACGATGACGGAACGCACGGACCTCATTCCTCTGGTCGAGGCACTGACGAAGGCCAAGATTTATTGCCTGGGCGACGTCATGCTGGACACCTTCGTCTACGGCCGGGTCGAACGCATCTCGCCCGAAGCGCCGATTCCCGTGCTGCGCGTCACCGACGAGGTCAGCATGCTGGGCGGCGCCGGCAACGTCGTGCGTAATCTATCGGCCCTTGGCGCCGAAACGCGTTTCCTTTCCCTGGTCGGTGACGACGATGCAGGGGATACGATCCGCGACCTGCTCGCCAAGGAACCCGGTGTCACCGGGGAGTTGAAAACCGCGCCCGGCCGCCGGACGACCATCAAGACCCGCTTCATCGCCGGCACGCAGCAGATGTTGCGTGCCGACCGGGAACCGGCCCAGGCGGCCGCCGACGACCTGCAGGACGAGATCGCCGCCGAAGCCGAAGCCGCCGTGCGCGAATGCCCTGTCGTGGTGCTGTCCGATTACGGCAAAGGTGTGCTGGCCGATGCGATGCTGGCGCGTGTGATCAAGGCAGCGACCGGCGCCGGGGCGACGGTGATCATCGACCCCAAAGGCACCAATTACGCGCGCTACCGGGGCGCCGGCATCCTCACCCCCAACCTTTCCGAACTGGCCGCGGCCACGGGCCTGTCGGTGACCACCGACGATGAAGTGATCGCCGCCGCACGGAGCCTGATCGGCGATTTGGATTTGAACGCAGTGATCGTGACGCGGTCGCGTGACGGCATGACCATCGTGCCGAAGGAGGGCGCAGTCAGCCATTTGGCCGCCGAGGCGCAGGAGGTCTTCGACGTCTCCGGCGCGGGCGACACGGTCGTCGCGACCCTGGCCGCCGCCCTTGGCGCCGGGGCGCCGTTGGACCAAGCCGCCGCCCTTGCCAATCTTGCCGCGGGCATCGTCGTCGCCAAGGTCGGCACCGCAGTCGCCTATGCGGGCGACCTGATCGCCGAATTGCATCACCAGGACTTGAGTGAAGCGGAAGCCAAATTGCTGACCGGCGAACAAGCGGCCGACCGGGTCGCCGGGTGGCGGCGCCGGGGCCTCAAGGTCGGATTCACCAACGGCTGTTTCGATTTGCTTCACCCGGGCCATGTGTCCTTGCTGCGCCAGGCGCGGGGCCAATGCGACCGGCTTGTGGTCGGGTTGAATTCCGATGCCTCGGTGAAACGGCTGAAGGGTGAGGACCGCCCGGTTCAGAACGAGACCGCCCGGGCGACGGTGCTGGCGTCCCTCTCCGGGGTGGACGCGGTCGTGCTGTTTTCCGATGACACGCCGCTCGCCCTGATCGAGACGCTGACCCCTGACGTACTTATCAAGGGCGCCGACTACCGGGTTGATCAGGTCGTCGGCCGCGAGGCCGTCGAGGCCGCCGGCGGGCGTGTCTTCCTGGCCGATTTGGAAGCCGGCCACAGCACCACGGCCACCATCGCAAGGCTCGCCGGACAGGGCTGAGCCACACCACCGAACCTTACGATCGATTGAGACCTCAATCGCCGGCCCGGTTTTCGCCGACCGGCGGCAAGCCTTCCGTGGCGCCCGACGGCGCCGTTGATTCGATCAGGTTCTTCAGGCGGTTCCAGAACGACCCCGAACCGGGCTTGCCGTCGGCATCGACATCGCCCAGGGCCAGGACCGGGCGGCCCTCCATGGCCGGGCCCATGAAACGGGCCCAGGTCCGGGCGGGCAGGCCGCCGCCGGTGACGTGTTTCATCGGCGCGCCGTCGTCGTTGCCGAACCAGACGCCGGTGATCAACTGCGCCGTGAACCCGACGAACCAGGCGTCCCGGTAATTCTGGCTGGTTCCCGTCTTGCCCGCCGCCGGGCGCCCGATGGCGGCGTTGCGGCCCGTGCCGCCATCGATCACCTTGGTCATCATGCCGACCAAGGTTTCGACGGCGTCCTCGGGCGCGGCCCGGCCGGGGCCGGAGCCTTGGCGGGTATAAAGAACCTTGTCTGCGCTGTCCCGGATTTCGGTGATGGCGTGCGGCCAAACGCCCATGCCGCCCCGCGCCAGGACGGCGTATCCGGCGGTGAGTTCCAACATATTGACCTCGCCGGTGCCGAGAGCCAGACCCGCATCGTTGGGCAGGTCCGACGTGATGCCGAAGGCGCGGGCGGTCTCCAAAATCTTTGCCGGGCCGACCTTTTGCGCCAATTGCACGGCGACTGAATTGACGGAATTCGCCAGGGCCTGTTGCAGGGTCATGGGGCCTTCATACTTGCCGGAGAAGTTCGACGGCTGCCAATTCCCCAATTTGACCGGGCGGTCGACGACCCGTGTATCCGGGGTCATGCCCGCCTCGATCGCCGCCAGATAAACAAAGGGCTTGAAGGCCGAGCCGGGCTGGCGCAACGCCTGGGTTGCCCGGTTAAACTGGCTCTTGCCGTAATCCCGACCGCCGACCATGGCGCGCACGGCACCGTCGGGCGCCATCGCGATCAGGGCCCCCTCACCTGCCTTCAATCCGGCCTTATCGGCGCGGGCGAAGGATGTCGCCATCGCCGCTTCCGCCATGCGCTGAAGAGCGGGGTCCAGGGTCGTCTTGACGACCAGATCGCGCCCGCCGGTGGTGACGTAATCGGACAAGGCGTCCAACACCCAATCGACGAAATGGCGCGCCCGGCCTGTCGGCGCGGCGACCAGGGTGACCTGGATTCCGCGCGCCGCCTCGCCCGCTTTCTTCTCGGTCAGATACCCCGCGGCGACCATGTTGGCGAGGACGACCTTGGCCCGGGCATGGGCGCGTTCCGGGGACGACACCGGATTGTAGCGCGACGGCGCCTTCAACAGACCCGCCAGGACGGCGGCTTCGTAGGTGTTGATGCGCGACGCCGGTTTGCGGAAGAAACGGCGTGCCGCGGCATCGACCCCATAGGTGCCGGCGCCCAGATAAACCCGATTGAGATAGAGGGTGAGGATCTGGTCCTTGGAGAATTCCATCTCCAGCCAGAAAGCGACGACCACTTCCTGCAACTTTCGGACATAGGTGCGCTCGTGCGTGAGGAACAGGTTCTTTGCCAACTGTTGGGTGATGGTCGATCCGCCCTCGACGATGCGTCCGGCCCGGATATTGCGGACCATGGCGCGGCCGAGACCGATCGGGTCGATCCCGAAGTGGTCGTAGAACCGGCGGTCTTCGGTCGCCAGGACGGCCTGGACCAGAGCCGGCGGGAGTTGATCCAGGGTGACCGTCTCCCCGACCAGATCGCCGCCCTGATAGATTTCCGTGCCGTCGGCGCTTTGAATAGTGACCGTGGGGCGCCGTTCGGTTTTCAGTGCCTCATCCAGGTCGGGCAAGCCGACGGAGACCCAGACCCCCGCCGCCAGGACGGCGACGGTGAACCAAACGGCGGCGACGCCGATCCATTTTCCGATCGTCGGCCAGATCCGGCGCGGTCCGTCGGGCGGCCGGCTGCCGCTCGGGGCGGTACGTCCGTTGGAGCGGGAGCCGGGCGGCGTGGACCGAGCCCGGGATCGGGGAGCCGATTTGGTTTTCTTCTTATCAGCCATGGGGCCTGTTGTCGGGACCGGCCGTTACCGGCGGGCCGTCAGTATTTTGTGAGGGCGAAATAAGCGGAGGTTTCGTCCGGCTCGCGGCAATCGAGCAGGGTATGCAGGACGATCGGATCGATCACCGCGCCTTTCAGGTTGGCCCGCCACATATCCGCGCCGTTGAGCGAGGCCCCCGTGAAGTTGGCGCCGCGCAAATCGGTGTCGGTCATATCCGCGAAATCGATCAGGGCGTTGGTGAAGTTGACTCCGACCATGACCGAAGACACCAGGGACGAGCCGCGCAGATCGGCACCGGAAAGGTCCGCGCCGGTCAGATCGCATTCGCGGATATTGGCGTTGGCGAGAGCGGCGCCGCGCAAATCCATGTCACGCATGTTTAGACGCAACAATTCACCGCGCTGACCCGTATCGCCGCCGCCGCGCAGCCAGGTTTCATGCGCTTCGATCATATCGGCGACAGAATTCACCGTATCCGCCATGGCGTATCCTCTTGTCTGCCCCGCCTTCCCCGGCACCCGTCAGGTGCCCCCGGTTGGCCCGGGTTTGCGGCGATCATAGGCGCAAGCCGGTGCGTGAGTAAACCACGGGCGGGCCTGCCCCTGGGCCGCCTATTGCGCCGAGCCGAAGGGAGATTGGGCCGCCAGGATGGACCGGCGGCCCGGTGTCGTCAGATGTCCAGATTGGCGACCTTCAGGGCGTTTTCCTGAATGAAATCGCGGCGCGGTTCCACCAGGTCCCCCATAAGCGTCGAGAAGACTTCTTCGGCGCCGTCCACGTGGTTGATCTTGACCTGCAGGAGAGACCGCACATTGGGGTCCAACGTGGTTTCCCAAAGCTGGTCGGGGTTCATTTCGCCGAGACCTTTGTAGCGCTGCACGCCGACGCCTTTCTTGCCGGCGTCCATCACCCGATCGACCAGGGAGACCGGCCCGGTGATGACGTAGTCCTTGTCTTTCAACACCAGCGAGCCGTGGCGGGCATAGCGGGCCTGCAACGCGGGCGCCATGCCGTCCAGGCGGCGCGCCTCGGCCGACCGGATGACCTTGGCGTCGATTTCGTGGCTTTCGGAAACACCGCGCAGCGTGCGTTTCACGGCGAACCCGCCTTCGGGCAGGGCTTCGCCGGTCCACCCCCGCTCGGCCTCGGGCACCAGGGCATCCAGGCGTTTGGCGATGTAATCGGCGGTCGCCGCGGCGGCGTCCTGATTGGAAAGGATTTCCGGATTGAACGCGCCCAGGATCGCCGCCTGTTCGACCAGGGGCACGGGCACATGATGGGCAAGACGTTCGAGCATCGTCTTCACGTCGCGCGCCTCGCGAACCACGGTATGCAGGTCCTGACCCATGCTGTCGGCGCCGTCGTGGGGCCGGAACACGGCCCCTTCGTCGATGGCGCTGGCGAACAGGTATTCCTCCATCGCCGCGTCGTCTTTCAGATAGACCTCCGAATTGCCGCGCTTCGCCCGGTACAACGGCGGCTGCGCGATATACAGATAGCCGCGTTCGACCAATTCCGGCATCTGCCGGAAGAAGAAGGTCAACAGCAGGGTGCGGATGTGCGAGCCGTCGACGTCGGCGTCCGTCATGATGATGATCTTGTGGTAGCGGCATTTTTCGACGTCGAAATCCTCGCGCCCGATACCAGTGCCGAGTGCAGCGATCAAGGTGCCGATTTCCGCCGACGACAGCATCTTGTCGAACCGTGCGCGCTCGACGTTCAGGATCTTGCCACGCAGCGGCAGGATCGCCTGATTGGCGCGGTGTCGGGCCTGCTTGGCGGAGCCGCCGGCCGAGTCACCCTCGACGATGAACAGTTCGGACAGCGCCGGGTCGCGTTCCTGGCAATCGGCAAGCTTGCCGGGCAAGGACGAGATATCCAAAGCCCCCTTGCGCCGGGTCAGTTCGCGGGCCTTGCGCGCGGCCTCGCGGGCCGCCGCCGCTTCGACGATCTTGCCGATGACGTTGCGGGCTTCCGTCGGGTGTTCTTCGAACCATTGGTCGAGCCCTTCCGAGACCAGGCTTTCGACGACCGGGCGGACTTCCGACGAGACCAGCTTTTCCTTGGTCTGCGACGAGAACTTGGGATCGGGCACCTTGACCGAGAGCACGCAGGTCAGGCCTTCACGGGCGTCGTCGCCGGTGATCGCGACCTTGGCCTTCTTGGCGATGCCGGACGAGTTGGCGTAGTTGTTGATCATCCGGGTCAACGCGCCGCGGAAGCCGGCAAGGTGGGTGCCGCCGTCTTTCTGCGGGATGTTGTTGGTGAAGCACAGCGTCGTCTCGTGATAGCTGTCGTTCCACTGCATCGCCATCTCGACCGTGATGCCGTCCTTTTCGCCAGTTGCCGAGATTGAATCGGGCAGCAGGGAATTCTTGGACCGGTCAAGATATTTGACGAATTCCTTGAGCCCGCCTTCGTACCGCAGATCCTTGGTGACCGGCTCGACCCCGCGCGCGTCGGTCATCGACATGCCGACGCCGGAGTTGAGGAAGGCCAGTTCCCGCAGGCGATGTTCCAGCGTGGCGAAGTCGTAATCCGTATGAGAGAAGATTTCCTTGGAGGCAAGGAACGTGACCTCGGTCCCGGAAACAGGTTGGCCGTCGTCGCCGAGCGGCGCGTCGCCGACGATTTCCAGCGGCTTGACGGCCTCGCCGTCCTCGAACCGGACGATATGCTCCTTGCCGTTGCGCCAGATCCGCAACTCCAGCCATTCCGACAGCGCGTTGACCACGGACACGCCGACACCGTGCAGACCGCCCGACACCTTGTAGGAATTCTGGTCGAACTTACCGCCGGCGTGCAGCTGGGTCATGATGACCTCGGCCGCCGAGACGCCTTCCTCGGCGTGGATGTCCACGGGAATGCCGCGGCCGTTGTCCGAAATCGTCGCCGAGCCGTCACCGTTGAGCGTCAGCTTGACCGTGTCGCAATACCCGGCCAGCGCTTCGTCGATGCCGTTGTCGACGACTTCGTAGATCATGTGATGCAGGCCCGAGCCGTCATCGGTGTCGCCGATGTACATACCGGGGCGCTTTCGCACGGCCTCAAGCCCGCGCAGCACCTTGATGCTGTCGGCCAGGTACTCGCCGTTGTTTTCCGCGCGCCGTATGGCGGCGGCGTCGATTTCCGGTGTTTCGGGTTCGTCGGTCATGGTCTGTCACACTCTGTTCAGGTGGTCTTGTTTCAAAGAGGGCCGCCGGTCGCGGCCCGATCGGTCGATGATCGTCGGTCGTCTATGGGTCGCCCAGGGCAAGCCCCGCGTCGGCGACATGGAACATGGCCGCCCGGCCCGCCAGCGGCTGGAACAGATCGGCGTCCGTGCCGGTCATCCAGGCCTGCAGGCCGAGGCGTAAAATCTCGTCGAACAGGGCCGCGCGCCGGTCGGCGTCGAGGTGGGCCGCGACTTCGTCCAGCAACAGGATCGGCGCCCGCCCCCGTTCGGCCGCCTGCAGCCGCGCCTGAGCCAGGACCAGGGAAATCAACAGCGCCTTTTGCTCGCCGGTCGAACAATCGGCCGCCGGACGGCCCCGGCTTTTGTATTCGACATAAAGGTCCGACCGATGCGGGCCATGGGCAGTGCGTCCGATCTCGCCATCACGTCCACGGGCATCCTTGAACGCCTGCTTCAATCGATCCTCGGCATCCAGCGCCGATCCTTCGGCAAGCCAGGCTTCGGCCTCGCCCTCGACCGCCAGATCTGCGGCCGGGAAGGGCCCGTCGCCCGCGGCTTCCAATTGACCGGCCAAGCGGCCCGCCATGTCCAGGCGCGCCGCCGCGATGGCGACACCCTTTTCCGCCATGGTCGCCTCCAGCGCGTCGAGCCAGCCGGCATCGGCGCCGCCGCGCGAGGTCAACAGACGCAGGCGTTCGCGCATGGCCTGCTCATAGCCGTTGATGCGCCCCGCATGGGCCGCGTCGCGGCCGTAGACCAGGCGGTCGAGAAACCGCCGCCTGGCCGAGGCGCCGTCCAAAAACAGACGATCCATCTGCGGCGTCAGCCATTGCAGGGACATGTGCTGCGACAGCACGGCCTGGGCGCGTTGCGCCTCGCCGTCGACGCGGACCACGCGCTTGTCCGCCTCCATGTCCAGGCCCGTGCCCAGATCCGTTTCGCCGTCGGGCCCGGCGACGGTCGCCGCCACCGCCCAGGGGCGATGGACGGTATCCGCCGCTTCGTCCGCTTCCCGCCGGGCGGCTTCGCCCAGGCGGGCGCGGCGCAGGCCGCGACCCGGAATAAGGAACGACAAGGCTTCCAGGATATTCGTCTTCCCCGCCCCGTTGGGCCCGGCCAGAACAACCGGCCCCGGCGGCACATCGATACGCAGGCTGGCGTAACAGCGGAAATCGGTCAGGGTCAGGCGGCGAACGGCGAGGCACAACCCCGGCTGCCCGGGGGCGGTCCCGAACGCAACATCGGAATCGGCCTCAGGCGCGGACGCCCCGCCGGCATCCGGCGGGGTGCTGTCGTCGGCATATGTGCGTTGGGCGTACAGGGCCGTTACCTAAATCCTCGGGACCAGGGTTAAACACGCATGGGCATGAGAACGAACAGCGCGCTGTCGTCGCCGGTTTCACGCAGGACCGTCGGCGACGCCGCATCGGCCATGGCGAGCGACGCGGTGTCGCCTTCGATCTGGCGGGTGATGTCCAACAGATAGGCCGAATTGAAGCCGATCTCCAAACCGTCGCCGTTGTAATCGACCTCGAGCTCTTCCTCGGCCAGCCCGTGTTCGGGGCTGGAAGCCGAAAGTTTGAGCACCCCGGCGCCGAGCGTCAGCTTAACCGCCCGCGATTTCTCGGAGGAGATCGCCGAGACGCGATCGACGGCGTCGGCCAGCAGCTTGCGGTCGACGTCGAGCATCTTGTCGTTGTCGCGCGGGATGACCCGCTCGTAATCGGGGAAGGTGCCATCGATCAGCTTCGACGTGATGACGATTTCGTCGATGGCGAAGCGCGCCTTGGTTTCCGACAGGCCGACCAGGACCTCGCCGACGCTTTCGTCGATCACCTTGCCCAGCTCCGTCACCACCTTGCGCGGCAGGATCACGCCGGGAATGCCGTCGGCCCCTTCGGGCAACGGCACTTCGGCGGAGGCCAGGCGGTGGCCGTCGGTCGCCACGGCGCGCATGATCTTGGTGCCGTCCCGTTCGGCGACATGCAGATAGATGCCGTTCAGGTAGTAGCGCGTTTCTTCCGTCGAGATGGCGAAGCGGGTGCGGTCCAGAAGGGTCTTCAGGTCATGCACCGGCAGCTTGAACTGGTTCGGCAGCTCGCCCGAGCCGAGAACGGGAAAATCTTCCGTCGGCAGGCAGGAAAGCGCGAATCGGGACCGCCCGGCCTTGATGACCAATTGGCCTTCGGGCTCCTTTTCCATGACCACCTGCGCCCCCTCGGGCAGCTTGCGGACGATGTCGTAGAGCGTATGAGCAGGGGCCGTCGTGGCACCGGGATCGGCGACCTCGGCCGCGACGCTTTCGACGATGTCCAGATCCATGTCCGTGGCGTTCAACGCCAGCTTGCCGTCGCCGGCTTCGATCTTCACGTTGGAAAGGATGGGGATGGTATTGCGGCGCTCCACAACGCTTTGCACGTGCCCGAGGCACTTCAGCAAGGCGGCCCGCTCGATTGTCAGTTTCATATGTGCCGTCTATCGCCGTTCAAAATTCATGTCGTTTGACGTTTCCTCAAGAACCCTTTCGGACGGCCCATCGGACCGTCCCGGGCCTCCCGGGCGGCGGTCGGACGGGGTGTAATCACACCCCGGTCCAGGCATCGAATAACCACTCGAACCACCCCACCGAGAGCAGCATGAAGGCGCCCGTGCGGGCGCCCCCAAACTTAACCGTTATTATAGCAGAGGCCCTTGGATTCCGAAGCCTTTTCCCCGAAATTCGGGGTCCGCGACGGGCCGCCCGACGGCATGTCGGCGGTGGCGGAAATCAGGCCGTGAAAAAGCGGCGGAAAAGGCGCCGGGCGGGGCGGGAATTGCCCCGGCAGCCCCCGCGGGCGTCAGCCCTCCAGCATACGGCGCAGAAGCTCGACGTCTTCGTTGAAGCTGGTGTCCTGCTCGCGCAGTTCCTCCACCTTCTTGACCGCGTGCATGACCGTGGTGTGGTCGCGGCCGCCGAACTTGCGGCCGATCTCGGGCAGCGAACGGGACGTCAGCTGCTTGGACAGGTACATGGCGACCTGACGCGGCCGGGCGACGGAGCGCGCGCGGCGGGCCGAATGCATGTCGGAAACCCGAATGTTGAAATGGGTCGAAACCCGCTTTTGGATTTCCTCTATGGTGACCCGGCGTTCGGACGCCTTCAACAGGTCGTGCAGCACGTCCTGGCTGGTTTCCAGCGTGATGTCGCGGCCGACCAATTGGTGGTGGGCGACAACGCGGTTGAGCGCACCTTCGAGCTCGCGCACGTTCGACGTGATCTTATGGGCGAGGAATTCCAGAACCTTGAGCGGCACGTCGACACCCATCTGTTCGCCCTTGGCCTGCAAAATGCCGAGGCGCAATTCGTAGGTCGTCGCATGAATATCCGCGACCAGGCCGCAGTTGAGCCGCGAGATCAGGCGTTCTTCCATGCCTTCCAGGTCGTTCGGCGACTTGTCGGCGGAGATCACGATCTGACGGCCCTGATCGACCAGGGAATTGAAGGTATGGAAGAATTCTTCCTGGGTCGATTCCTTGCCGGAGATGAACTGCACGTCGTCGACCATCAGCACGTCGACGGAACGGAACTGTTCCTTGAAATCGACCGTATTGTGTTCGCGCAGCGCCCGGACGAAGCGGTACATGAATTTTTCCGCCGACAGATAGATGACGGAACGGTCGGGCCGCGTCTTGCGCAGGTGCCAGGCGATGGCGTGCATCAAGTGCGTCTTGCCGAGCCCGACACCGCCGTAGAGAAACAGCGGGTTGAACGGCACGACATCGGCTTCGGCCACGCGGCGCGCGGCGGCATAGGCGAATTCGTTGGGCTTGCCGACGACGAAGCGGTCGAAGGTATAGCGGGCATCCAAGGGGGCGCCGATTTCGTCGCTTCCGGCGCCGTTGATGAGACCGCTGCCGTTGCCATTGCCGTTTCCGTTGTGCGACGGCCCGGCGGGCGTATCGTCCTTGCGCGCTTCCGCCGGCTTGCTGTCGGCGCGGGCGGTGGGGCCGTGATCCTGATGGATGATGACGTCGAGACCGCCGGTCAGCCCGCGGTCACCCAGCAATTCGGCCAGACGGTCCTGATAATGGGCCTGGATCCAGTCGCGCATGAAACGGGTCGGCACACCGGCCTGCAACGCGTCGTCGCCATGGCCGATCAGGCGCATGGGTTTGATCCAACTTTGAAAAGAAGCTTCGCCGATTTCGGCGCGCAGGGATTCACAAATTTCGGTCCAGGTGTCCTGCAGGTCCTGGCCAGGCTCTACTTCGCGGCCGTTCTTTTCCGTCATTTCGCCACCAACGTTCGTCCGCCGCTTAAGGCGGGAGGTCGTTTTAATTTTCAGGGGAACCGGCGGTCGAACGACCTGTGATCCCCCTCCCTGGGTTTATAAGGGAGGCGCTTGAGAGCCGTAGGCGTTGCGTCTTCGCGTGCCCGCCGGCCGGCGTTGTCACGGGGCTTTCTGTGCTGCCCGCCGCTTGATGGGACCTTCGGCCCCGGGTCGCCGCCATCTCTCTAGAGCCGCAAGAGACAACGCCGCCGAAACGGCAAAAAACTCAGATACGAACCGCGACACACCCCCCTAAGCTTTGGCTTTTTAGCCATTTATTAAATAACGAATACAGAAAGGCGAATTTTTATTTGAAAAGTACTGAATAGAAAATTGGGTGCGCGATTTTCATGAGAAAAAGGCTGATCCGTTCCGCGATGATCCTTTCTCTTTTATTTGGCCCGAAGTCGGCCGGGGATGGCTTGGTAGGACCGGAGGGCCGTCGATGCCCCCAGCGGCGACGGGGATATTACGGAGGTGGTCCGCCGATGGCAATGAGACGAATCGCGAACGCAGCACAAAATTGCAAAATATTTCCCTTGACAAAAATCGGCCCGAGAGTCCCCTCGGCCCTTCTTTTCCAATAGGTGGCAATACCCCGCGGAGGGGCGCCGAAGCGGCCGATCGGAGTCCCATCAATGGGCCGGCGGCGGCACGCGAACGCCGTTCGCGGGGGCCGATTAAGAGCGGCCGGACAAAAGAAAAGGCCGCGCTTTGAAGCGCGGCCTGATCAGGCAATTCGTGAGATCGGGAACCGGTCGCCGATTAGGCGGCCATGTCCTTGATCCGCTTCGCCAGGCGCGACAGCTTGCGCGAGGCCATGTTGCCGTGCAGGACACCCTTTTGGGCGCCGCGCGCGACCAGCGGCTGCGCCTGCTTGAAGGCTTCCTGCGCGACCGCCTGATCGCCGGCGGCGATGGCTTCTTCGACCTTGCGGAGCGAGGAGCGGACCGCGCTCAGGCGCGTGCGGTTGACCTGCGTGCGACGCTCGGTCTGGCGAATGCGTTTCTTTGCCGAGGCATGATGTGCCATCTGGACACCCTTTATCTTTAAGTCGGTAATTCGGAAGGCGCGGTTATAGAGGGGTGCATGGGCCCCGTCAAGCCCGGAGAAGAAAGGCTCCGGCCTTTGATTTCCGGGCCTTTCGCGGCGGGCTTTCGGCGGGCGGCCTATTTGTTCTTGAACGCGGGCTTCCGCTTGTCGGCGAAGGCCGCCATGCCTTCCTTCTGATCCTCGGTGCCGAAGGAGGCGTGGAACATGCGCCGCTCGAATTTCACGCCTTCGGCCAGGGTCGTTTCGAACGCCCGATTGACGGCCTCCTTGGCCAGCATGGCGATGGGCCGCGACATCCCGGCGATGGTTTCCGCCGTCTTGATCGCGTCGTCCAAAAGGTCCGCCGCCGGCACAATGCGCGCGACCAGACCCGCGCGTTCGGCTTCTTCGGCGTCCATCATGCGACCGGTCAGGCACATCTCCATGGCCTTGGCCTTGCCCACGGCGCGGGTCAGGCGCTGCGTCCCGCCGGCGCCGGGCAGGGTGCCGATGGTGATTTCCGGCTGACCGAACTTGGCGTTGTCCGCGGCGATGATCAGGTCGCACATCATGGCGATCTCGCAGCCGCCGCCCAGCGCATAGCCCGCGACCGCCGCGATCACCGGCTTGCGGCAGCTGGCGATGCGTTCCCAGTCGACGGTGATGAAATCGGACGTATAGGCGTCCATCCAGCTTTGGCCCTGCATCTCCTTGATGTCGGCCCCGGCGGCGAACGCCTTTTCCGATCCGGTGACGACGATGGCGCCGATGTCGGCGTCGGCCTCGAAGGCGTCCAGCGCCTGGCGCATCTCACCGACCAGCGCCTTGTTCAGGGCGTTCAGGGCCTTGGGCCGGTTCAGGGTGATCAAGCCCACGGCGCCGCGGGTTTCGACCAGGATGTTCTCAAATGCCATGACGTTCGGTCCGTTCTTTAAAGGAATGACTAAAAAGGGTCGCGGCGCCCGGGGAGCGACGGTCAGCCGCCGGGTGCCAGCCTGAAGCGCACCGTGGGCAGGGGCCCCGCCGGAAATTCCAGGTTCAGGGTTTCGCCCTCGCGCCCGTATTGGCCGCGCGCCGTCTTGCTCCAGCCGAGCTGCGGCAGGGTCGCGTCGTAGAAATCGAGCACCGCCTTGCGGTCGACCGCGCCCATCAGGGCCTGAGCCTCGACGATGCGCCCGGCGGGCGTTTCGAACACCACGCCCGCGTCGGGAATGTCGGTCAGGCCCGGCATCAGCGGCAGGGCGTCGATCCCGCCGACGAATTGCGCCAGGGCGGCGGGCGCGCCCAGCGCCAGCCAGATCAAGCCGGCGGCGGCGAACAGACGAAGGCGGGCAAGCGATTTCATGGCCCGGTGATACCCTACCTCTGGCAGCGGGAACAATAGAAAGTCGACCGCCCGGCCTGGACGATCTGGCGCACCGGCGCGGCGCAGCCCGCATGGCGGCAAGCCTCGCCCGTGCGGCCGTAGACGTCGAAATTATGCTGGAAATAGCCCAGCTCCCCGTCCGGGCGGATATGGTCGCGCAGACTGGACCCGCCGCTTTCGATGGCCGCCTTGAGCACATCCTTGACCGATTGGGCGAGCTTGTCCGCCCGCGCGCCCTGCACCGTATGGGCCAACCGTTTGGGCGAGATCCCGGCGCGGAACAGGGCCTCGCAGGCATAAATGTTGCCGACGCCGGACACCACGCCCTGATCCAGCAGCGCCGCCTTGATCGGCGTCTTACGGCCCTTGAGCCTAGCCGCCAGGACCTTGCCGTTGAAGGCATCGTCGTCCAAAGGCTCCGGCCCCAGCTTGGCCAGCATGGGATAACTGCCCAGGTCCTCGGCGGACCAGATGTCCATGAACCCGAAGCGGCGCGGATCGTTGAAATGGATTTCACCGCCGCCGGACATGCGGAAGATGACATGGTCGTGCTTTTCTTCCGGGAACGGCCCCGCCCCGATGCGGAAGCTGCCGGACATGCCCAGATGCGCGATCAGCACCTCCGGCCCATCCAGATCGAAAATCAGGAACTTGGCGCGGCGGCGGATGCCGGTGACCCTGCGCCCGGTCAGGCGCTGGCCGAACCCGTCGGGAAAAGGAAAGCGCAGGTTCGGGCGGCGCGCGACGGCGGCGTCCAGGCGACGGCCCAGCATGGCGGGCTCCAGACCCCGGCGGACGGTTTCGACTTCGGGCAGTTCGGGCATGGGAAACTCGTGCAAACGGATCGGCGGAAGGGAACGCAGGACCGTAGCCTGTCCGGGCCCGTTAGGCTATGTTCCATCGCCATGATCGACGAAAAGACGGAAACCCCTGAAAAAGCGGGGACATCGGGCGGCCCGAGCGGCACAGGCACGACTCACTTCGGCTTCCGCGAGGTTGCCGAGGATGAGAAGGCGGGCATGGTGCGCGGCGTGTTCGACAGCGTCGCCTCGAAATACGATCTGATGAACGATCTTATGTCGCTGGGCATCCACCGGCTGTGGAAATCCGCGATGATGGATTGGCTGCGCCCGCGCCCGGGCATGACGCTGCTGGACGTCGGCGGCGGTACGGGCGATATCGCCTTCCGGTTTCTGGAACGCGGCGGCGCGGGCGTCACCGTCTGCGACATCAACGAAGAAATGCTGCGCCATGGCCAGGCCCGCGCCATTGACCAGGGGATGCTCAAGGGCTTCGCGGACGGCGGCATCGACTGGGTCACCGGCGATGCGGAAAACCTGCCCTTTCCCGACAATTCCTTCGATGCCTTCACCATCGCCTTCTGCATCCGCAACGTCACCCATCCGGAAAACGCGCTGAGCGAAGCCAGGCGGGTATTGAAACCCGGCGGGCGGTTCCTCTGCCTGGAGTTTTCAAAGGTCGTGCTGCCGCTATTGGACGAGATCTACGACAAATGGTCGTTCAAGGTCCTGCCGGTGCTGGGCGAGAAGGTCGCGGGCGACCGGGATTCCTACCAATACCTCGCCGAAAGCATCCGCCGCTTCCCGCCGCAGGACGAGTTCAAGGCGATGATCGCCGACGCCGGTCTGTCGCAGCCCGAATACCGCAACCTGTCCGGCGGCATCGCGGCGATGCATTCCGCCTGGCGCACCTGAGCGGGCCCCCGAACGATACGATGAGCGGCTCCCTCGGCAACCTGTCACGCCTGTTTTCCATCGCCCGGCTGCTGGCGCGGCACGACGCGCTGTTCCCCCTGGAAGACCTGGGCGTCGCGCCCGCGATCTGCCGCGTTGCCAAGATGCTGTCCAAACGGTCCGCCCCCGGCCGCCCCGGCGAACGCCTGGCGGCGGCCTTGTCGGAAGCGGGGCCGAGTTTCATCAAGCTGGGCCAGGCGCTATCCACCCGCCCCGACCTGCTGGGCGAGGAAATCACCGAGGACCTGGCCCTGTTGCAGGACGACCTGCCGCCGTTTTCCGCCGCCGAAGCCCGCCAGGCCATCGAACAGGAATTCCAGGTGCCCCTGGAGGAATTGTTCACCCGGTTCGATGAGACGCCGGTCGCCGCCGCCTCCATCGCCCAGGTCCATTTCGCCGAAACGACCGAGGGCGAACAGGTCGCCGTCAAGATCCTGCGCCCCGGCATCGAAACCCGGTTCCGCCGCGATCTGGACCTGTTCCGTTGGTGCGCCAAGATCGTCGAGCGCGCGCGCCCGGATCTGAAGCGCCTGAAGCCGCGCGAGATCGTGGAAACCATTGCCCAGTCCGTCGAATTGGAAATGGACCTGCGGTTCGAAGCCGCCGCCGCCGCCGAAATGGCCGACAACTTCGAAGGCGATGCGACCTTCATCGTGCCCGCCGTCGATTGGGCGCGCACGGGGGCCCGCGTGCTGACCACCGGGCGCATCGACGGCCTGTCGATCAACGACCGGGACGCCATCATCGCCGCCGGGATCGAGCCGCGCACCGTGGTCGAAAACGCCGCCCGCGCCTTCTTCAACCAAGTCTTCCGCGACGGCTTCTTCCACGCCGATCTGCACCCCGGCAATCTGTTCGTCATGGAAGACGGCGCCATCGGGGCCGTCGATTTCGGCATCATGGGCCGGGTCGATCAGCGCACCCGGCGAACGCTCGGCGAGATGTTGCTGGGCTTCCTGACCCGCGATTACCGCCGCGCCGCCGAAGTGCATTTCGAGGCCGGATGGGTACCGCGCGACAAATCCGTCGACGCCTTCACCCAGGCCTGCCGGTCCATCGCCGAGCCGATTTTGGACAAGCCGCAGCACGAGATTTCCGTCGGAAGGCTTCTGGGCCAGTTGTTCCAGGTCACGGAAACCTTCGCCATGGAGGCGCAGCCGCAGTTGCTGTTGCTGCAGAAAACCATGCTGACCGCCGAAGGCGTCAGCCGGCGGCTCTATCCCGACACCAACATGTGGATTTTGGCCCGTCCTCTGATCGAGGACTGGATGCTTGCCAACCTGGGCCCCGAAGCCAAGATCGCCGAAACCATGCAGGGCCTGGCCCAGGCGGCGGAACGCCTGCCGCGCGTCATGGAAGACCTGGAAATCGGCGCCCGGCGCCTCGCCGAAGGCCGACTGACCCTGGACCCGGAGACCGTCCGCCTGCTGCGCGACGGCGATGGCAAATCCCGCACGCCGGTCGTCCTTTGGATCGGGGTGGCTTTGCTGGCCGCGATTTTCCTCTTTGCGCTTGTGGATTGACGCAAGAACCTTGAAAAGGGTCTGCGTAAAATTTACTTTAAGTACACTATTATTCGCGTAAATTCTGACGGGCCGGATTATTCCGTGTACAACCGGTCGGAAACCGTGGGACATCCGCATCATGCTTTCCGGGAAACGCATTCTCCTGATCGTCACGGGCGGCATCGCCGCCTATAAGACGCCCGACCTCGTCCGCCGCCTGAAGGAACGGGGGGCGGCGGTGCGCTGCGTCCTGACCGCCGGCGGCGCGCAGTTCGTCACGCCCCTGGCCCTGGGCGCCGTCTCGGGCGACAAGGTCTATCAGGATCTGTTCGACCTGACCGACGAACAGGAAATGGGCCATATCCAGTTGTCCCGCGACGCCGACCTGTTGCTGGTCGCCCCGGCCTCCGCCGACGTGATGGCCAAGATGGCAGGGGGATTGGCGTCGGACCTGGCGACGACGGCGTTGCTGGCGACGGACAAGCCGGTTTTGATCGCGCCCGCCATGAACGTCCGCATGTGGGAACACGCGGCGACCCAGGCCAATCTCGAAACCCTGAAATCGCGCGGTGTCGGCGTGATCGGCCCGGACGACGGCGACATGGCCTGCGGCGAATTCGGGCCCGGGCGCATGACCGAGCCCTTGGACATCGTCCAGGCGGTGATCGATTTTTTTAGCCGGGGCCGCCCATTGGCGGGCAAGCACGCGCTGGTGACCAGCGGCCCGACGCACGAGCCCATTGACCCCGTGCGCTATATCGCCAACCGGTCGTCCGGCAAGCAGGGCCATGCCATCGCATCGGCGTTGGCCGCCCTGGGCGCACGGGTGACCCTGGTGACCGGGCCGGTCGCCCTGACCGATCCGGCGGGCGTCGCCACGGTCCATGTCGAGACGGCGCGCGACATGCTGGCCGCCTGTACCGAAGCCCTGCCCGCCGATATCGCCGTCTGCGCCGCCGCCGTCGCCGATTGGCGAACCGCCGACGCGGCGCCGGAGAAGATGAAGAAAGACGGCAAGGCCCTTCCTTCACTGAGCCTTGCGGAAAACCCGGATATCCTGGCGGCCCTATCCACCGGCGGCGACAAGCGCCCGGCCCTGGTCGTCGGCTTCGCCGCCGAGACGGAAAAGGTCATCGACCACGCCCGGGCGAAGCTGGCCAAGAAGGGCTGCGATTGGATCTGCGCCAACGACGTCTCGCCGGAAACCGGCACCTTCGGCGGCGACAGCAACCGGGTGCATCTGGTGACCGGCGACGGCGTCGAGGATTGGCCGCAGTCGTCCAAGGCCCGGGTCGCCGAGACCCTGGCCCAGCGCATCGCCGATCATTTCGCGGCCGCTGCGCAATCCGTGGACCAGACGAGCGAATGACCGCCGTCGGCGTTCCCATCATGCGGCTGCCGCACGGCGCCGATCTGCCCCTGCCGTCCTACGCGACGGAGGGGGCCGCCGGCATGGATTTGATGGCCGCGACCGACGCGCCGATGACCTTGGCGCCCCTGGCCCGCGCCATGGTGCCGACCGGCATCGCCATCGCCCTGCCCGCCGGGTTCGAGGCCCAGGTCCGCCCCCGGTCGGGTCTGGCGGCCAAGAACGGGGTCACGGTCCTGAACAGCCCCGGCACGGTGGATGCCGACTACCGCGGCGAGGTCAAGGTCATCCTGGTGAACTTGAGTGACGAGCCCTTTGAAATTCAACCCGGCATGCGCATCGCCCAGATGGTGATCGCGCCCGTGACACGGGCCGCCTGGGACGAGCGGGACAACCTGGACGATACGGCGCGTGGCGCCGGCGGGTTCGGGTCGACAGGAACACAGTCCGAGATGGGGAGAGACTGATCCGATGTTACGCCTATCAAAGAAGACCCTTTACGCGATAGAGGCCGTCTTGGACGTCGCCTATCACATGGGTGCGCAACCGGTGCAAAGCCGCGACATCACCCGCCGACAAGGCATTCCGCGGCGCTATCTGGAACAGGCCCTGCAACAGCTGGTCAAGGCCGACATCCTGGTCGGCGTGCGCGGGCCCAAGGGCGGATATCGCCTGGCCCGGGAACGGCGGCGCATCACGGTCGGCGAGATCGTGCGCGTGATCGCCGGTGCCGACGGCACCGATGACGTCCTGGAGGACGCCGAGGGCTCGGATCTGGGCATCAAGGTCGTGCGGCCGCTATGGCTGGAATTGCGCGACGCCGCCATGGCGCGGCTGGACGCGACCTCGATCGACGAATTGTGCCTGAAGGCCAATCAGGCCGGGGTCGAAAGCGAAGGCCGCCCCAACCTGGATTTCACGATCTAGAATGCACATCTAGGAAACGGCACGACGCCCCATACGAAAAACAAACAAGCACTGACATCATCGGGGAATGGGAACCCGGCGGAGGAGAGACGAGAAATGACCAAGGGACCCGAAATCCAAGAAGGCAGTGAGTTTAGAGGCCGCATCTACGACAGCATCATCGACACCATCGGCGCGACGCCGCTGGTCCGCCTGAAACGCCTGGCCGAGGACGCCGGGGTTTCCGCCGACATCATCGGCAAATGCGAATTCTTCAACCCCATGTCGTCGGTCAAGGACCGCATCGGCCTGAACCTGATCGAGGCCGCCGAACGGGACGGTCGCATCCAGCCGGGGGCCACCCTGGTCGAGCCGACCTCGGGCAACACGGGCATCGCGCTGGCCTTCGTCGCGGCGGCCAAGGGCTACAAACTGATCCTGACCATGCCGGAAAGCATGTCGATCGAGCGACGCAAAATGCTCTATCTGCTGGGCGCCGAGTTGGTTCTGACCCCGGCGACGCTGGGCATGCGCGGCGCCATCGAAAAGGCCCAGGAAATCGTCGACGCGACGCCGGGCGCCATCATGCCGCAGCAGTTCGAAAACCCCGCCAACCCGGAAATCCACCGCAAGACCACGGCCGAGGAAATCTGGCGCGACACGGGCGGCCAGGTGGACGTGCTGGTCTCCGGCGTCGGCACGGGCGGCACATTGACCGGCTGCGCCCAGGTACTGCGCAAGTACAATCCGGACATCAAGATCGTCGCGGTGGAGCCCGAAGACAGCGCCATTCTGTCCGGCGGCCTGCCCGGCCCGCATAAGATTCAAGGCATCGGCGCCGGCTTCGTGCCCGCCATCCTGGACCGCGATCAGATCGACGAGGTTCTGCAGATCGGCAACGACCGGGCCATCGAAACGTCCCGCCGCGTCGCCCGCACCGAGGGCCTGCCCTGCGGCATTTCGTCGGGTGCCGCGCTGGCCGCCGCCCTGGAACTGGCGGCCCGCGACGACATGGCAGGCAAGCGCATCGTCGTGATCCTGCCGAGCTTCGCCGAACGCTATCTCTCGACGGACCTGTTCGCCGGGATCGGCGAATAGGATCGGATCGGACGGACGATGGATTTCACCGACTTCACCGAAGACCAGGTCAACCGCTACGCGCGGCACATCCTGCTGAAGGAAGTCGGCGGCGTGGGGCAGGCCAAGCTGCTGGGCAGCAAGGTCCTGGTCATCGGCGCGGGCGGTCTCGGCTCGCCGGTGCTGCTTTACCTCGCCGCCGCCGGGGTCGGGACCATCGGCGTGGTCGACGACGACCGGGTGGATCTCTCGAACCTGCAACGCCAGATCATTCATCAGACGGCGTCGGTCGGCCTGCCCAAGGTGGAAAGTGCGCGCCAGACCCTGGCCGCCATCAACCCGGACGTCACCCTGGTCGCGCACGAAACCCGCATCGGCCCGGACAACGCCATCGACCTGATTTCGCAATACGATCTGGTAACCGATGGCTCGGATAATTTCGAAACCCGGTTCCTGGTCAACGATGCCGCCTATTTCGCGAAGAAGCCCCTGGTCTCCGCCGCGATCCTGCGGTTCGACGGTCAGTTGGCGACGTTCAAGGCGCACGATTGCGACGACGATGGTCATCACGGCCCCTGTTACCGCTGCATCTTCCGCGAACCGCCGCCGCCGGGGCAGATCCCGTCCTGTGCCGAAGCCGGGGTGCTGGGCGCGCTTTGCGGCACCATGGGATCGTTGCAGGCGACGGAAATCCTCAAGGAACTGATGGGCATCGGCGACAGCATGTCGGGTAGCCTGCTGGTTTACGAAGGTCTCGCCGCCAATTTCCGCAAGATCAAGGTGAAGGCCGATCCGGGCTGCCCGCTGTGCGGCGAGAACCCGACGATCAAGGACCTCTCCATCCACGAAGGGGCCGGGGACGGCCGCGTCTGCCATGTCGGATAGCCCTCCGACCGCGACCACGCCGCCGGACAAGCTTTCGGTCATCGTCTATGCGGGCGAATTCGACAAGGTCCATTACGCGATGGCGACCGCCGCCGCCGCCGCCGCCATCGGCCGGGCCGTGACCCTGTTCTTCACCATGGACGCCTGCGAAGCGCTGGGCCGCGACAAGGCCTGGCGCGCCATGCCCGTCGGCCAGGGCGGGCACAAGGACGCGGGCGCCATGGATGATGGGTTCCAGGACCTGGGCGTCGCCGATTTCGAAACCCTGATCACGTCCTGCGCCGAAATGGGCGTCGTCTTCATGGTCTGCGAAATGGGCCTGCGGGCGCGCGGCCTGGAAGATATGCCGTTGCGCGACGACATCGCCATCGCACCCGGCGGCCTGGTGACCTTCCTGAACGACGCCTCGAAAGACGGCGCCATGCTGTTCATCTAGTCGTCTCGTTGGGCCAATCAGGCGGGTCAGCCCGCGATCGCGCGCGCCTTGGCCGCCATCGGGCCTTCGGGCAGGGGTCGGCCGTCCAATGCAATCACCGAACGAATGCCGAAGCTGTTGGTCAGGAAGATTTCCTCGGCCCCGGCCAGCGCATCCGGTGAAATGCCGTCCTCCACACCGTCCAACGCCGCCAGCACCCGTCCCCGCGTGACCCCCGGCAGCGGCCCGTCGGCCAGCGGTGGCGTGACCAGACGCCCGCCGATCACCGCGAACAGATTGGCGTAGCAGGCAGAGGCCACACGGCCCTGCGTGTTGAACAGAACGGCATCCTGCGCGTTTTTTCCTTTGGCTTCTTCCAAGGCGACGATGCTGTCCAGATAGGGGGCGGCCTTGACCCGGGAAAAGGGCGAGAATTCGTTGCGCCGGGTGACCGTCGCGATGACGGCGGCGACGGATGCGTTGCGGGTCGGCGGCAGGGGATGGACCGAGATCACGACGGTCGGGCGGCAGTCCTCCGGCGGCGGGGCGGCGACCCCACGCGCGGCGGCCCCCCGGCTGACCATCAGGCGCAGGGCGCCGTCGGCCATCCCGGCGGCGGCGATCAGCCGCGCCATGCGATCCAGAATTTCCGGCCGCGTGAAAGGCAGCGGCATGGCCGTGACCTCGGCGGCCCTGTCCAGGCGGTCCAGGTGCGCGTCCGCGAATTCCGGCGCGCCGCCGGAAACCCGCAGGCTTTCGAAGATGCCGTCGCCCAGGGTGAAGCCCCGATCGAAGGGATCGATGCGCACCGCTTCCGGCGGGACCAGATGGCCGTTGAAATCGATCACCATGGCGCGGCCCGCATCGTCACGATAAAGCCATGCGCCCGTCGAGGGCGGCCAGAAGGGGGCGGATCTTGGTCATGGTCTCATCATACTCGTCCGCGGGGTCCGAGTCCGCGACGATGCCGCCCCCGGCCTGGGCCGCGACGACGCCGTTCGCATAGGTCATGGTGCGGATCGCAATCGCGGAATCCATGGCCCCGTCAAACCCCATCCAGGCGACGGCGCCGCAATAGGGCCCGCGGGCGACGGGCTCGATCTCGTGAATGATTTCCATGGCGCGGATTTTCGGCGCCCCGGTGATCGAGCCGCCGGGGAAGGTTGCGCGCAACAGGTCGATCGCATCCAGGCCCTCGCCGATATCGGCGCGAACTTCCGACACCAGGTGATGCACCCGCGCGAAGGTCTCCAGTTCGAACAGCTTGGAGACCTGGACCGAGCCGATCTTGGCGACCCGCGACAGGTCGTTGCGCAAGAGATCGACGATCATCAGGTTTTCCGCCCGGTCCTTTTCGCTGGCGATCAGCTGGGCCGCCAGATTGCGGTCTTCCTCGGTCGTCACGCCGCGCGGCCGGGTGCCCTTGATGGGCCGGGTTTCGATCACCCCGCCCGGGCCCAACGACAGGAACCGTTCCGGCGAGGCCGAAATGACGGCCTTGTCCGCGCCGCATTTCAGGAACGCCGCGAAGGGGGCCGAGGACAGACGGCGGAGCCGCCGGTAAACGTCGAAGGGCCGGGTGTCGGCCGGCAGATCGGCCAGGAATCGCTGCGCGATGTTGGCCTGAAAGATATCGCCCATGTGGATGTAGTCGATGGCGCGGGCGATGCGGGCCTCCATCTCGGGCCGCGTCTGATCGGCCCGCCAATCGAGCCCCAGGGCCGGCGGCTCGTCCGACGCCCGGGCCGAAACGACGCGCGCCGCCATGACCCGCGCGCGGGCTTCCGGCCCCGGACGGCGAGGCGCCTTGACCGATCCGTCCCGGTTACCGGCGACGTCCGTGGCGATCACCCAGGCCTTCTTCAGCTTCATGTCGAAGGCGCAGACGGTGTCGTACAGGCCCATCACCATGTCGGGAAAATCGAGGCCGCCCGGCTTGCGTTCCGGCAGGCGCTCCAGGGCCGAGCCCAACTCGTACCCCAGGACACCGACCGCCCCCGTCTGGAACGGCGGCAGGCCGGGCACCGGCTCGATCCGCGCGCGGGCGAGTTCCCGCGCCAATTGGCCGAAGGGATCGTCGGCCGCGTCGGCGGAAATCACATGATAGGGATCGCCCGCCAGGAAGGCATACCGCCCGCGCCCGCCGACGGCGTCGGCACTGTCCAACAAGGCCGCCACCGGGTCGTCCGCATAGGCCTCGAAGGCGACCACGGGATCGACGAAGGGGATCGGCTGCACGTGAACGGGCTGGGTGATGTGCATGGCGGAACGTGACGATTATCGAGAAGGACGCGTCCAGGCGCGCCGAAAGACGAAATCAGAAAACGTCGGCCAGGACGCGGTCGGGCGGCTTATGGCCGTCGACGAAGGTCTTGATGTTGATCAGAACCTTTTCGCCCATGTCGATGCGGCCTTCGACCGTGGCACTGCCCAGGTGGGGCAGGAGGACCGTGTTGTCGAGCGCCAGCAGCTTCGGATTGACCGCCGGTTCGTGTTCGAACACGTCCAGGCCGGCGCCCGCGATCTCGCCCGCTTCCAACATGCGGGTCAGGGCGTTTTCGTCGATGACCTCGCCGCGCGCCGTGTTGACGATGATCGAATGGGGCTGCAGCAGCTGCAGACGCCGCGCCGACAACAGGTGATAGGTCGCGGGCGTATGGGGGCAGTTGACGGAAACCAGATCGACCCGGGCGAGCATCTGATCGAGGCTTTCCCAATAGGTCGCTTCCAATTCGTTTTCGACCGATTCATGCACGCGCTTGCGGTTATGATAGTGGACCGCCATGCCGAAACCCCGGGCCCGGCGCGCCACGGCGCGGCCGATGCGGCCCATGCCGATGATACCCAGGCGTTTGCCGTTGATCCGGTGGCCCAGCATCCAGGTCGGAGACCAGCCGCTCCAATCGCCGGTGCGCATGACGCGTTCGCCTTCGGCGATGCGGCGCGACACGGCGAGGAACAGCGCCATGGTCATGTCCGCGGTATCCTCGGTCAGAACGTCGGGCGTGTTGGTGACCGTCATGCCCCGCTGGCGCGCACTGGCCAGGTCGATATGGTCGACGCCGGTGCCGTAGTTGGCGATCAGCCGCAATTGATCCCCCGCCTGCGCCAGGATCGCCGCGTCGATGCGGTCGGTGACCGTCGGCACCAGGACATCGGCCTTGGCCACGGCCTCGATCAGCTGCGCCTTGGTCATCGGCTTGTCGTCCAGGTTCAACTGCACGTCGAACAGTTCCATCATCCGGGTTTCGATGGCGTCCGGCAGTTTGCGCGTAACGACGACGCGGGGTTTGGTACTTGGCATGGTGGCAGGGTCTCCGTTCTACCCGGGGGCCATAGCAACTTATCATATCCCTTGTCTATAGCACGATGAAGTGCCGCAAGGCCCCGGAGAATAGGCTCTTGGGGCTATCCCCTTGACGGGTTCGGGCGGGGCGGCGATAAGACCCTTCGAACGCCGCAAGGACAGGCAGGGCCGCCCCAACCCGGGGCCGCGCCCAGACCCGAGGACCACATGATCCGGCATTCCGCCACCCATCCCGAATTGACCGATGTCGGCCACGGCCGGACGGCGCGGGGATGTGGGTTGCTGGCAGCCCTGGTGATGGTCGCCGCTCTGGTCCTGGCGCCGCTTCCGGTGGGTGCCCAGGCCCCCGCCGGCGCGGGTGCTCCGGCGACGACGACCGCACCTTCGGGCCTGCCGCTACCCAGGTTCGTGTCGTTGCGCGCGGGCGAGGTCAACATGCGGTCGGGCCCCGGCGTGCAGTATCCCGTCGACTGGGTCTACAAACGGCGCCATCTGCCCATGGAAGTGATCGCCGAGTTCCAAACCTGGCGCAAGGTCCGCGACCATCAGGGCACCCAGGGCTGGGTCCATCAAACCATGTTGGACGGGGACCGCACGGCCATCGTGCTGGGCCGCACCCGGACGCTGCGCGCCGAGCCGGACAGCACCGCGCGGGCGCTGGCGCGGCTGGAGCCGGATGTGATCGTCCGCATCGTCGTCTGCCCGGGCGAGGGCGGCTGGTGCCGGATCAAGGCATCGGGCTTCGAAGGCTGGATCCGCCGGGTCGAACTTTGGGGTATCCGCAAGGGCGAAGTGGTCGAATAACCGCGCCGCCCATCCGCATATGAAAACGGCGCGTCCCGCATCGGGCCGCGCCGTCGTCGTTTGGGGCCGGCCGGGCGGATCAGTCGAAGTCGCTCGCCAAGGCTTCCTTCACGGCGTCGTTCAGGATAGCGATGTGGCCGTACTTTTCGTGCGCCACCTTCAACATGACCTCGGTGCCGGGTTCCTTGAACTTGGCGACCTGGTCGTCGGTGAAGGGGAAATGCAGGAACTGGATGCTCGACGCCTTGCCGTCCGCCGTGGTGCGGTCGACATCGTCTTCCGGAATGCCCTTGACCGTTTCGCCGGCGAATTCGAAGGATACCGTTTCCTCGACACCGCCGAGGCCCGCCAGGAATCGCGCCCGGCGGACCGGATCGTCGATTTCGAACATCAACGTGCAGACCAGTTCGCGGCCCTTGGGAATCAAGGGGTTATAGGCGGACAGCTCGTCTTCGATCTGATCCTCGCCGCCCTTTTCGATGAACAGCATCTCATGCACTTGATGGAACATGGTGTCGTAGCTTTCGAAATAGAACGTCGCGTCCGGGCCGATCGACAGGCGCCGGTTGCGTTTCAGTTCGGTCACGCGTTTGCGGCGTTCCGGGCGTTCACGGCCATAGTCCTCCATGGACATGATATCGGCGGGGGTGATCTCGTGCTTGTTGGGCATTGCGGCCTCTTGCAGGGTCGGGGTCATTAAAACTCTCAGTCGGCCAGGCCGTAGGCGGTGGCCATCAGTTCAATCGGGTGCTGCGCCTGTTTGACGCCGGAGGTATCGGCCTCCAGCTTCTCCATACCCTGAAGGATATGGTCACGGGCAAGCGGGCATTCGGAAACGATATAAGGCGTTTCGTTCTTCGCCGCCTGACGGGCGACCGGCTTGCCCACCTTGATGCCGACGTCGAAGAATTCCTTGGTCACGCCCCAGGAACCGCCGTGACCGGAGCATCGCTCGATCACCTTGACGTCGGTTTCAGGCACCAGCTTGAGCATTTCGGCGCCCTTCTGACCCATGTTCTGGGCGCGGGCGTGGCAGGCGATATGCGCCGTGACGCCGCCGGAAAGCGGCGACATGCCGTCGGCCAGGCCTTCTTTCTTGGCGATGGAAACGATGTATTCGGTGATATCGGACGTATGGGTCGCCAGTTTCTTGACGTTTTCATCGTCCGGCAGGATCAGCGGCCATTCGAATTTCATCATCAGCGCGCAGGACGGCACCAGGGCGATGATTTCATGCCCTTTGTCGATCCATTCGCACAGTTCGTCGGCGACTTCCTTGGCGGCCTCGGCGACGGCGGCGATATCGCCCTGTTCCAACTGCGGCATGCCGCAGCAGCGCGGATAGACGGCCGTGGTCTCGACCCCGTTCTTGGCCAGCACGGCCTGCGCGGCGCTGCCGATATTGGGGTTGTTGTAGTTGGCGAAGCAGGTCGCGTAGAGCACCGCCTTGCGGCCATGGGCCGGGGCCTCGGTGTTCACAGCGGGCGGCGTCTTGGCGCGCTCCATGAAGGTATCGGCGTGAAATTCCGGCAACTTGGCATCGCGGTGGATATCGCCGACGGATTCCATGATCGGGCGGGTCAGCTTGTTGTCGCAATTGCAGGCCCAGTTGACGACGCCCGGCATGGCCGAGGCCAGCTTGCCGTTGCGGTCGGTCTTGGTCATTTCCCGGGCGGCGAAGGGAACCTTGCCCTTCTTCTGTTCGATGGCGCGGGCGCGCAACATCAGATGCGGGAAATCCAGGTTGAATTCATGGGGCGGCACGTAGGGACATTTGGTCAGGAAGCACATGTCGCAGAGCGTGCAGGCGTCGATGACCGGCTTGAAATCCTTACTGTCGACCGTGTCGAGTTCGCCGGATTCGGATTCGTCGATCAGATCGAAGAGGCGCGGAAAACTGTCGCAGAGATTGAAGCAACGGCGGCAGCCGTGGCAGATGTCGAAGACACGGCGCAGTTCCTCGTCGAGTTTCTGTTCGTCGTAGAATTCCGCGTCCTGCCAGGGCAGGGGGTGGCGGGTCGGGGCTTCCAGGCTGCCTTCACTCATGACAAGTCCTCTTCACGGGCTGGGGGGCCGGACGGACCCGTCGGGTCGTGTCTTCCCGGAAGAACGTCCGGAACTCATGAATATCGGAAAGGGGCCGCACCGGAAGTGGGCGCGGCGGCCGGCATCGGAAACCGGCCGGCGCGGACGGAACCCGCCCGCGCCGAAACCGGTCCGAGATCGAATCCCGGCCTTAGTCCAGGGTGTCGAGCGCTTTCTGGAAGCGGCCGGCGTGGGACTTTTCGGCTTTCGCCAGGGTTTCGAACCAATCGGCGATTTCGTCGAAACCTTCGTCACGGGCCGTCTTGGCCATGCCGGGATACATGTCGGTGTATTCGTGGGTTTCACCGGCGATGGACGCTTTCAGGTTGGCGTCGGTGGCGCCGATCGGCTCGCCCGTGGCCGGGTCGCCGACTTCTTCCAGGAACTCCAGGTGGCCGTGGGCATGGCCGGTTTCGCCTTCGGCGGTGGACCGGAACACGGCGGCGACATCGTTATATCCTTCGACGTCGGCCTTCTGCGCGAAATAGAGATAGCGGCGGTTGGCCTGGGATTCCCCGGCGAACGCGGCTTTGAGGTTTTCTTCGGTCTGGCTGCCTTTAAGGCTCATGGTTTGACTCCCTTAGGTGGACTGGTGGACAGTTAATTTATGGAGGCAAATGTTATGCTATGACAGGCAATTGGTGTCAAGTTTAGAATTATTTTAATCTGATGTAGACAAGCCGGACCGCGGCCCCGAGGGGGCCTGCGGCAGGCCGGGCGAATGAGGGCCCGGCAAAACGGCGGAGCAAGGCGTCAGGCGTCGGCGGGACGGACGCGAACGACGACGTCGACGCGCGACACGGCCATGCCGTCGGGCACCGGCGGCAGGGCCGCGACTTCGACCTGGTCGCCCGGAATATCCGACAGCTCACCCGTTTCATCGAAATAGAAATGGTGATGGTCGGACATGTTGGTATCGAAATAGGTGCGCTGGGAATCGACGACGATTTCCCGCAGCAGACCCGCGCGGTGGAATTGATGCAGAGTGTTATAGACCGTGGCGAGCGAGACCCGCACGTTCGCGGACTGGGCATCGGCATGGAGCATTTCCGCCGTCAGGTGGCGGTCGCCGCCGTCGAACAGAAGCTTGGCGAGCGCCATGCGCTGGCGCGTCGGGCGCAGGCCGGCGCCACGCAGGCGGTCGAGAATCTGGCTGAACGGGCGGCCTTCGGCGGCGGGGGCCGCGTCGTCCGACGGCGCGATGTCCGAAGGTGTATTGGAGGTGCGAGTCATATCGTGGGTCTATTCGCGGGCCGAAGGGCCACACGCCTTCTTCTTACGGCATGGATAGGCACCGATTAAAACTTAGAATGATTATATAAAAATGGATAAGGGATTTTCCAGACTTAATTGTTCGCTGGAAACATCCGATTTTCGACCCGCTCCGGGATCACTCGTCGACCATGTCCTCGGGGTTCGGCAGGCCGATGATGTTGTAGCCGGAATCGACGTGATGGACCTCGCCCGTGACCCCGGCCGACAGATCGGACAGCAGGTAAAGGGCCGAGCCGCCGACATCTTCCAGGCGCACCGTCCGCTTGAGCGGCGCGTGACGCTGATTCCATTTATAGACGTGACGGGCGCCGCCGATGGCGCTGCCCGCGAGGGTCCGCATGGGCCCGGCCGAGATCGCGTTGACGCGGATGCCATCGGGGCCCAGGTTGGCGGCAAGATACCGCACGCTGGCCTCGAGCGCCGCCTTGGCGACGCCCATGACGTTGTAGTTCGGCATCACGCGGGTCGAGCCCGTATAGGTCAAGGTGACCATGGAGCCGCCTTCGCCCATCAAGTCGGCGGCCGCGCGGGCCAGGGCCGTGAAGGAATAGCAGCTGACGTCCATGGTCCGCAGGAAGTTGTCACGGGTCGTGTTCAGGTACTTCCCCTTGAGCTCTTCCTTGTCCGAATAAGCCACGGCATGGACCAGGAAATCCAACCCGCCCCACCGGCTTTTCAATTCCCCGAACAGCGCGTCTATGGAGGCCTGATCCTCGACCTCGCACGGCAGGACGAGGTCCGATCCGACCTCGGCGGCCAGCGGCGAAACCCGCTTGGCGATGGCGTCGTTCTGATAGGTGAAGGCCAATTCGGCGCCATGGCGGCGCAATTCGCGGGCGATGCCCCAGGCGATGGAATGATCGTTGGCGACCCCCATGATCAGGCCCCGGCGGCCGGCCATGATGTTGGATTGCAACGCAGGCGTATCCTGGCTATCCGCCGGGGGCACGCCTGAACCGTCAACAGGGCCGTTCATTCAATTTCTCCTGCAGGTCCGCCGTTGGACGCTGGACCGATCACGCCTCGAAGCGTTTGAAGGCCAGGGAGGCATTGGTGCCGCCGAAGCCGAAGCTGTTGGACAGGACGCAGTTGAGCCCCGCATCGTCGATGCGCTGGGTCACGATTTCGGCGTCGCCGGCCGCCGGGTCGAGATTTTCGACATTGGCCGAGGCAGCGATGAAATCGTTGTTCAGCATGATCAGGGAATAAATCGCCTCATGGGCGCCGGTCGCCCCCTGGGAATGACCGGTCAGGGATTTGGTCGACGAAATTTTCGGCCGGTCCGCGCCGAACACGTCGGCGATGGCCTTCAATTCCGTCATGTCGCCCGCAGGGGTCGAGGTCCCATGGGCGTTGATGTAATCGACCTTGGTATTGCCGAGCCCCTGGGTCGCCAGGCGCATGCAGCGCATGGCGCCCTCGCCCGACGGCGCCACCATGTCGACACCATCCGACGTGGCCCCATAGCCGACGATCTCACCATAGATTTTGGCACCCCGCGCGGTCGCGCGTTCCAGGTCTTCCAACACCACCACACCGGCCCCGCCGGCGATGACGAAGCCGTCGCGGTCGACGTCGAAGGGACGCGAGGCGCGCTCGGGCGTGTCATTGTATTTCGAGGACAGGGCCCCCATGGCGTCGAACAGGACGCTCAGCGTCCAATGCAGTTCTTCCCCGCCGCCGGCGATGACCACGTCCTGTTTGCCCATCTGGATCAGCTCCGCCCCGTTGCCGATGCAATGGGCCGAGGTCGAACAGGCGGACGAAATGGAATAGCTGAGGCCGCGCATGTGATAGGCCGTCGCCATGTTCGCCGACACGGTCGAGCACATGGCCTTGGGCACGGCATAGGGGCCGACGCGTTTGGCGCCACGATCGCGGGCCGTATCGACAGCATCGACCTGAGCCGAGGTCGACGGCCCGCCGGAACCCATCACAAGGCCCGTGCGCTCGCTGGAAACCTCGGCTTCCGACAGGCCCGCGTCCTTGATGGCCTCGCCCATGGCGATATAGGAATAGGCCGCCCCGTCGCCCATGAAGCGGCGCAGTTTGCGGTCGATCTT
Source organism: Rhodospirillaceae bacterium (assembly GCA_002696205.1). Taxonomy (GTDB): domain Bacteria; phylum Pseudomonadota; class Alphaproteobacteria; order Rhodospirillales; family Casp-alpha2; genus UBA1479. The sequence continues at coordinate 36,965 of NZRL01000167.1, forward strand.
ATCGTCCATGTCGATCTTGGGCGCGCCATGAAGGTGGCTGCGGAACCCGCGCTCGGCATATTCATCGCAAAACACAATGCCCGAGCGCCCGGCGCGCAGGCTGTCCGTCACCTCGGCAATATTATTGCCGATGGGCGACACAATTCCCATTCCGGTAACGACGACGCGTTTCATGGGCCTCTCTTACTACCCTTCGGGGTCCGAGAACAAGGTTACGCGCATATCTTCGGTTTCGTAAGCCGTTTTGCCGTCGATCAGCATCGTCCCGTTGGCGATTCCAAGCGTGATCTGGCGCGACATGATGCGCCGGATGTCGATGCGGAACTGCAGCAATTTGGCGTCCGGCTGCACCTGTTCGGTGAACTTGACGGAACCGACGCCCAACGCCCGGCCGCGGCCCGGCGCCCCGGTCCAACCCAGGTAGAACCCGGTCAATTGCCAAAGCGCATCCAGGCCCAGGCAGCCCGGCATCACCGGGTCGCCTTCGAAATGGCATTTGAAGAACCAGAGGTCGGGATTGATATCCATCTCGGCCTCGGCATAGCCCTTGCCGAAGGCGCCGCCGTCTTCGTGGATGGCGGTGATGCGATCCATCATCAGCATCGGCGGCATGGGCAATTGCGCATTGCCGGACCCGAACAGGTCGCCCTTCGCGCAGGTGATCAATTCGTCATAGGAATAGGCGTTTTTCTTGGTCACGCTTTTGCGGCCATTGCTGCCCGCCTCCCTTGGACTTGCCGGTGTCCCTGCGGGCATCCCCGGCGACACGGCTTTTCGTTTCTGATGATTGGTTTCTCTTTTTATTCCAGGCCGTTCAGGCCCAGTTTTTCCACCTATCTCTGAGCCGCACAATACCCAGAGATGCCGCCCCAAGGCAACCGTAGCAAACGCCTGAATAACAAAGGGCGGCGCCTGATCCGGCGCCGCCCTCCGCTATTGTCGTTTACCGTCCGGCATGGGCCTTGGGCCGGCTGCTATTCGCGGCCCTTGCCGCCCTTGCCGCCACGTTCGCCGACCTGTTCGGTGATGTCTTCACCGGTTTCCTGGTCGACCACGCGCATGGACAGCTTGACCTTGCCGCGATCGTCGATGCCGATCAGCTTGACCTTGACCTGATCGCCTTCATTGACGACATCGGTGACCTGGCCGACCCGCTCGTTGGCGAGTTCGGAGATATGAACCAGGCCGTCCTTGGCGCCCATGAAGTTCACGAAAGCGCCGAAATCGACGACCTTCACGACCTTGCCGTTGTAGATCACGCCGACTTCCGGTTCCTGGGTGATCGACTTGATCCAGTCGACCGCCGCTTCGCCGGCCGCCGCATCGACGGCGGCGACACGCACGGTGCCGTCGTCTTCGATGTCGATCTTGGCACCGGTTTCTTCGCAGATTTCGCGGATCATCTTGCCACCCGGGCCGATGACTTCACGGATCTTGTCCTTGTTGATCTGGAACTGGGTGATCCGCGGCGCCATGTCCGAGACACCCTCGCGGGCCGAGGTCAGGCCCTTGGCCATTTCGCCCAGGATGTGCAGACGGCCGTCCTTGGCCTGGGCCAGGGCGATCTTCATGATCTCCTCGGTGATCGAGGTGATCTTGATATCCATCTGCAGGGACGTGATGCCGTTTTCGGAACCGGCGACCTTGAAGTCCATATCCCCTAAGTGATCTTCGTCACCCAGGATGTCGGACAGGACCGCGAACTCGTCGCCTTCCTTGATCAGGCCCATGGCGATACCGGCCACCGGACGCGGCAGCGGAACGCCCGCATCCATCAGCGACAGCGAGGTGCCGCAGACCGTGGCCATCGAGGACGAGCCGTTCGATTCGGTGATTTCGGAAACCACGCGGATCGTATAGGGGAATTCGTCCTTGGACGGCATCAGCGGGTTCAGCGCCCGCCAGGCCAGTTTGCCGTGACCGATTTCGCGGCGCCCGGTGAACCCGAAGCGGCCCGCTTCACCGACCGAGAACGGCGGGAAGTTGTAGTGCAGCATGAAGGTACGGCGATGGTCGTTGGCCAGATCGTCGATGATCTGTTCGTCCTGACCGGTGCCCAGCGTGGCGACCACGATGGCCTGGGTTTCACCGCGCGTGAACAGCGACGAGCCGTGGGTGCGGGGCAGAATGCCCACTTCGGCCACGATCGGTCGCACGGTCTTGGTGTCGCGGCCGTCGATGCGGTTGCCCGTATCGAGAATGTCGCGGCGCACGATGTCGCTTTCCAGCTTCTTCAGAATGCCGCCCAGGGCCGCTCCGACCAGGTCCTGGTCGAGGCTTTCGTCGGCGGCGAGGTCTTCGGTGACCTTGGATTTGACGGCCGAGATCTTTTCCTGGCGGGTCTGCTTGACTGTTTCCTTGTAGGCGTCGCGCAGGCCGGCTTCGGCCAGGCCCTTGACCTTGTCGGCCAGGGCGTCGATGCCTTCCGGCTTGGCCGGAATGTCGAACGGCTCCTTGGCGCAGGCTTCGGCCAGTTCGATGATCGCGTTGATCACGTCCTGGTTCGCCTTGTGACCGAACATCACCGCACCCAGCATGTCGTCTTCCGACAATTCGTGGGCTTCGGATTCGACCATCAGCACGCCTTCCTGGGTACCGGCGACAACCAGGTCCAGCTTGGTGTCTTCCATCTGGTCCAGGGTCGGGTTCAGGACATAGGCACCTTCGATCATGCCGACGCGGCAGCCCGAGATCGGGCCCAGGAACGGGGCGCCCGAAATGCAAAGGGCGGCCGAGGTGCCGATCATGGCAGGAATGTCGGGGTTGTTTTCCAGGTCGTGGGTCAAGACCGTGCAGATGACCTGGACTTCGTTCTTGAAGCCGTCGGCGAACAGCGGCCGGATCGGCCGGTCGATCAGACGCGAGGTCAGAACCTCGTTTTCGCCGGGACGGCCTTCACGTTTGAAAAAGCCGCCCGGAATCTTACCGGCGGCATAGGCTTTTTCGACGTAATGAACGGCCAGCGGGAAAAAATCGATGCCCGGGCGGGGCGTCTTTTCCGCGACGACGGTGCAAAGCACCTTGGTGTCGCCGTACGTGGCGAGAACGGCGCCATCGGCTTGCCGCGCGATCTTGCCGGTTTCCAGGGTCAGCTTGCGCCCACCCCAGTCAATTTCCTTACGAAACTCTTGGAACATATTTTTCTACTCTTCCTACAAACGTACGTGGGACCGGATGCCCGCGCGGATCGCGGGCTTCCTGCCCGTTGGGCCGCCGGCACCCTGCCGGCCGGCCCGGCCCCGAGGCGTCTTCCACATCTGATTTAACGGGGATTGCAGAAGACGGCGGGGCAAAGGCGGCATCCGTACTTTGGCCGCCCACGGAGAACATCCGAATCATTTCCGGAATGCACGCCCATTCAGACAAATCGGGATCCGCTGCCTTAGCGGCGGATGCCCAGACGCTTGACCAGTTCTTCGTAACGTCCGTCGTTCTTCTTTTTCAGATAGTCCAACAGACGGCGGCGCTGGCCGACCATCATCAAAAGACCACGACGCGAGTGGAAGTCGCGCTTGTGGGTCTTCATGTGTTCGGTCAGGTTGGAAATCCGTTCGGTCAGAATGGCGACCTGAACTTCGGGCGACCCCGTGTCGCCGTTTCCGGCTTGGAACTCGCCAATGAGCTCCTGCTTCCGCTCAGCGGTAATCGACATCGTCATACTCCTGTTCTTCATTGTTGAGGGTCATCGGGTCATGCCCCATCAAGGTTCATCACCCGAACCGGGCGGATTTCTCCGCCCTTGATTTCCGCCAGAGCCACCAAACGATTGCCGAACATGGCCGAAACCATGTCGCCTTGGCTGATGTTCTTGAACGGCGATCGGCTGGCGACGGGAAGGGCCGGTATGGCCTGTCCCTGGGTCAGCCGCCGGGCCTCCGCTTCCGTCAGGGCCAGCGCCGGGATGTCGTCCAGCGCGGTCTCAACGGGCAGGAGGGGCCCGGAATCGCGCGCACTATGCCCCAGAGCCTCTAGATTTTCTAGCGAAATCGCATCCTTTTCCTGGAAGGGGCCGACGGCCGTCCGGCGCAGGTCCGCGACATGCCCGACGGTGCCCAGCGCGACCGAGATATCGCGGGCCAGCGAACGCACATAGACCCCCTTGCCCGAACGGCAACGGACCACCGCATGGTCCCTGTCGGGCCGGTCTTCGAGAACCAGATCGCGGATGGTCACGCGGCGCGATTTCATTTCGAAATCCTCGCCGTCGCGGGCCCGGTCGTAGGCCCGCTCGCCATTGATCTTGATCGCCGAATAGCGCGGCGGGATCTGGTCGATGTCACCGATGAAGGTCGGCAGAACGTCGGAAATCTGGGCGTCCGACGGGCGAACGTCGCTTTCCGCCGTGACTTCGCCTTCGCGGTCGTCGGTCGCCGTGGCGGTCCCGAATTCGATGGTGAAGACGTATTCCTTTTCGCCGTCCATGGCCCAGGAAACAGTCTTGGTCGCCTCGCCGAGCGCGATCGGCAGGATGCCAGAGGCCAGCGGGTCCAGCGTGCCGCCATGGCCGACCTTGGCCGCGTTCAACAGCCGTTTGACCCGGCCGACGGCCTGGGTCGAGGTCACGCCCTTGGGCTTGTCGAGATTGATCCAACCGTGAACGGGATCGCCCTTGCGCCGGCGGCCCATGGATCAGGCGTCGTCCCGGCCGTCGTCGTCCGCGTCGTCCCATTCGCCGTCCGCCCGGTCATCGTCTGAATGCAGGTCGCGAACGACGCGGGGGTCGTGCAGCAGGGCGTCGATCCGCCCGGCATGCTCGAAGCTGTGGTCCAGGCGGAAGGTAAAGGCCGGCAGAAACTTCATGCGAACCTCGCCCGCGACCTGGCGGCGGATATAGGGGGCCGCGTGATTGAGCGCCTTGAGAACGGCCTCGGTCTCACCGTCAACGCCGTCCGCGAGATTGCCGCCCAAAGGCACGATGAAGACCGTCGCCCGGCGCAGATCGGGGCTGGCGTCGACGCCGGTCACGGTCAGGTTGGCGCCTTCCAGGATCGGGTCGCGGAAATCGTGGCGTTCCAGGATCCGCGCCAGGATATGGCGCAGTTCCTCGCCGACGCGAAGCTGGCGCTGCGAGGGCGGTTTGGGCCCTTCGTGGCGTTTACGGGATTTGTCTGACATGGCGATGCACTACCAACAGCCGGCGGACGGCGCCCCCTGGCGCCGCGGCCGCGGCCCTAAATGCCCGGAACCTTACAGTTCGCGGGCGATTTCCTCGGTTTCGAAGCATTCGATGACGTCGCCGACCTGGATATCCTGGTAATTGGCGAGCGCCATGCCGCATTCCGTGCCCGACTGGACTTCCTTGGCGTCGTCCTTGAACCGCTTGAGCTGGCTCAGGTCGCCTTCGTGGATGACCGTGTCGTCACGCAGCAAGCGCACCTTGGCGCCGCGCTTGACGGTGCCTTCGGTGATCATGCAGCCGGCGACCTTGCCGACCTTGGAAACGTTGAACACCTCGCGCACTTCGGCGTAGCCCAGGAAGGTCTCGCGAACCTCCGGTGCCAGCAGACCCGACAGGACGGCCTTGATGTCATCGGTCAGGTCGTAGATCACCGAGTAATAGCGGATTTCCAGACCGTCACGCTTGGCCAGGTCGCGGGCCTGCGGGTTGGCGCGCACGTTGAAGCCGACGATCAGCGCACCCGAGGCACGGGCCAGCGTCACGTCGCTTTCGTTGATGCCGCCGACACCGGTATGCAGGATCTGAACCTTGACCTCGTCGGTCGAGAGCTTCTCCAGCGTGCCGACGATCGCTTCGACCGACCCGTGAACGTCCGCCTTGATGACCAGGGGCACGGCCTGGGCCTCGCCTTCCTTGATCTGCTCGAACATCTGCTCCAGGGTGCCGCGGCCACCGGCGGCGGCGGCCTTGTTGCGTTCGGTGCGCTGGCGGAATTCGGTGATCTCGCGCGCCCGGCCTTCGCTGTCGACGACGACGAAATCGTCGCCGGCCTGCGGCGTGCCGTTGAGACCCAGGATTTCCACCGGCACCGACGGCCCGGCTTCTTCCAGGTTGTCGCCGTGAGCATCCATCATGGCGCGCACGCGGCCCCATTCGGAACCGGCGATGAAGATCTCGCCGACCTTCAGCGTACCGCGCTGGATCAGAACCGTGGCGACCGAGCCCTTGCCCTGTTCCATGCGGGATTCGACGATGACGCCTTCCGCCGCATGATCCGGGTTGGCCTTGAGGTCGAGAAGTTCCGACTGCAGGACGATGGCTTCTTCCAGCTTGTCCAGGTTCGTCTTCTTCAAGGCCGAAACCTCGATCGACAGGACGTCGCCGCCCATTTCCTCGACCTGGACGTCGTGCTGCAGCAGTTCCGTGCGGACCCGGTTGGGGTCCGATCCCGGCACGTCGATCTTGTTGATCGCGACGATGATCGGCACTTCGGCGGCCTTGGCGTGGTGAATCGCCTCGATGGTCTGCGGCATGACGCCGTCATCGGCGGCAACGCAAAGCACGACGATGTCCGTTACCTGCGCGCCGCGGGCGCGCATCTCGGTGAAGGCGGCGTGGCCCGGCGTATCGATGAACGAAATCTTCGCCCCCGACGGGGTCGTCACCTGATAGGCGCCGATATGCTGGGTGATGCCGCCGGCTTCGCCGGCCGCCACATCGGTCGCGCGCAACGCATCGAGCAGCGATGTCTTGCCGTGGTCGACATGGCCCATGACGGTCACGACCGGCGCGCGGGGCTGCAGGTCCTTCGCGTCGTCGGTGTCGCGGCGCAGGCCCTGTTCGACGTCGGCTTCCGACACGCGGCGGATGCGGTGGCCGAATTCCTCGATCACCAGTTCCGCCGTGTCGGCGTCGATCGTCTGGGTGATGGTCGCCATGACGCCCATCTTCATCAGTGATTTGACGACATCGGCGCCGCGTTCGGCCATACGGTTGGCCAGTTCCTGCACGGTGATGGCTTCGGGGACGATAACCTCGCGCACGACCTTGGCCCCTTCCTGCAGAAATTCACGCTGCTTCTGTTTTTCACGTTCGCGCGCGCGTTTGACCGACGCGATGGACCGCTGGCGCTCTTCTTCGCCTTCCAGGGCGTCGGTAATCGTCAGCTTGCCGCGACGGCGGCGTTCGTCGTAGTTGCGGGTCGGCGCCGGACGGCGGGCGTCGGCGCGGCCACCGCCGCCGCCACCGCCGCCACCGGGCTTGCGGCTTTTGGTGCGGGGGCCGTCGTCGTCATCGGCGGCTTCGCGGGCGGCCGGGCGCGGGCGCGCGGGACGCGCTTCCTCGGGCGCCGGGGCGGGGGCCTCGGCAACCGGGTCGGCGGCCTTGGGCGCCGCCTCGGGCTCGGGTGCCGCTTCGGCTGCGGGCTCTTCTTCGGGCTCCGGCTCTTCGACCTCGCGTTCGACGATGGTCGGGCCGAGCGGACGCTGCGGCAGTTCTTCGACCGGCTCGTCCTTGGCCTGCTGTGCGGTTTCGAGCGCCTTTTGACGGGCGACCCGCTCCTGCTCGGTCAGCTCGCGCAGCGGCGCGTCGCCGTTCTCCGTCGTGGGCGCGGCTTCGACCTCGGCTTCGGCCTCGGGCGCTGTCGGGCGGGCGTCGTCCTTGGCGGTCGAAATGGTCCGGCGCTTCTTGACCTCGACCGTGACCATCTTGGACCGCCCGTGGGAGAAGTTCTGCCGGGTCTGGCGCTTCTCGACCGTCTTGCCGCCCAGGGTCAGGGTGCTGCCGCCGGAACCAGAAAGTCCCAGCTTGCCGCCGCTGCCGCCCTTGTCCGCTTTGTCTTTTTCAGTCGTCTCAGCCATCAATACCTTCCGATCGGCGTGATCCGGAACCCCGGTTGTGCGGGTTCCCGAAGAACCCGCCTATTCTTGCGAGGGAGAAGTCGTACCGGCCGGGAGACCCTCGCGAAACCCCATAAGCCGGTTTTGTTCAAATACCAATCGATCCGCCAGGCCACCGGAGGCGACCCCTGCATGGACCACATGGTCCCGGCCCAGGGCGCGGCCCAGTTCGCCAGCGTCCAAGACCGTGAATTGCGCCAATCCCGGCGCCAAGGCCCGCAACTTGGACTTGCCGTCCTCGCTGCCGTCCCGCGCCGCGACCAACAAACCGCGTTGGGCGGTTCTCAGCCAGGCGTCGGTTTTTTCAAACCCGGCGACCACCTGGCCCGCACGGCGCGCCAAACCCAGCGCATCCATGCAGCGGCGAACCATTTGCGCCTCGACCGCGTCCGCCAAACCGGGCGGAACGGAGACCTTGCGCTTGGCCGCCTTGGCGAAAAGGTTCTTTTCGCTGGCTGTATTTACCACATCGCGGCGGGCACTCAACCATAAACCCCGACCGGGCAGGTCGCCCGCCAGGTCCGGAACGACCGTATCGTCGGGACCGACGACGAACCGGATGAGCTCTTCGACGGGCCGTTTCTCGCCGCTGACGATACAGCGGCGGATCGGTCCGGCGTCCTCGTCGGGCGCCGAAACCGCGTCTTTTTCCGCCAGGCTGTTCACGCCACCGGCCATCCGGGTCCCTCTCGTCAGCTCATTTCGGTCACGGGTCTGTCGGTCGTCGCCAACATGCCGTTCCCTTACTCGGTCTTCTCGGCGTCGCCGCCGGCGGCCTCGGCCGCCGTGTCGCCCTCGCCCTCACCTTCGACCCCTTCCTCATCGGCGAACCAATGGGCACGGGCCTGCATGATGATGTCGTTGGCGGCGTCCAGGGTCATCGCGCCCTGCGGCACGATTTCCAGGAGCTCGTCACCGGCCAGATCGGCCAGATCGTCGCGGGTCTTCACCCCGGCTTCCCCCAGCAACACCATCATTTCGGTGGTGATGCCTTCGAATTCGCCGAGATCGTCGTCAACGCCCAGTTCCTTGCGCTTGGCTTCGAATTCGGCGTCGCGCGTTTCCAGATAGTTCTGGGCGCGGGCCTGCAGTTCCTGAGCCACCGCTTCGTCGAAGCCTTCGATGTCGGTCAGATCGTCGAGCGACACGAAAGCGACTTCCTCGACCTTGGAAAAGCCTTCGGTGACCAGCAGGTGGGCGATCACGTCATCGACGTCCAGGGCCTCGACAAACAGGGCCGAACGGGCGCGGAACTCTTCGTTGCGGCGTTCGGACTCTTCCGCCTCGGTGAAGATGTCGATGTCCCAACCGGACAGCTGCGACGCCAGACGCACGTTCTGGCCGCGCCGGCCGATGGCCAGGGACAGCTGATCGTCGGGCACCACGACCTCGATCCGGTTGGCGTCCTGGTCCATGACGACCTTGGAGACTTCCGCCGGGGCCAGGGCGTTGACGATGAACGACGCTTCGTCGGGCGACCATTGAATGATGTCGATCTTTTCGCCCTGCAGTTCGCCGACCACGGCCTGCACGCGGGAGCCGCGCATGCCGATGCAGGGGCCGACCGGGTCGATCGAGCTGTCATGCGACAGCACGGCGATCTTGGCGCGGGAGCCCGGATCGCGGGCGACCGACTTGATTTCGATGATGCCGTCGTAGATTTCCGGCACTTCCTGTTTGAACAGCGAGGCCATGAACTGCGGGTGGGTGCGCGACAGGAAGATCTGCGGGCCGCGGGTTTCCTCGCGCACGTCCATGATGTAGGCGCGCACGCGGTCGCCGTTGGAGAAATGCTCGCGCGGGATCGATTCATCCCGGCGCAGCAGCGCCTCGGCACGGCCCAGGTCGACGATCACGTTGCCGTATTCGATCCGCTTGACCAGGCCGTTGACGACCTCGCCGATGCGGTCCTGGTATTCCTCGTACTGGCGCTTGCGTTCGGCTTCGCGGACCTTCTGGACGATGACCTGCTTGGCCGTCTGGGCGGCGATGCGCCCGAAATCGATCGGCGGCAGGGGGTCGACCAGGAATTCGCCGACGGTGGCGTCGGCCTTGCGCTGCTTGGCCTGTTCCAGGGTCAGCTGCGTGATTTCGTTCTCGACCGCGTCGGCGTCTTCGACGACTTCCAGATAGCGGGCCAGGGTGATGGCGCCCGAGGTCCGGTCGATCACGGCGCGGATGTCGTGCTCGTGGCCGTACTTGGACCGGCCGGCCTTCTGGATCGCCTGTTCCATGGCCTCCAGGACCTCGTCCCGTTCGATGCCCTTGTCGCGCGCGGCCTGATCGGCGGCGGCCAGCAGTTCGGGGCGGGCGTGGACGGCTTCGCTTTGCATGGCTTCGCTCATGTCTGGTGTTCCTTCACACTCTCAAGCTCAAAGTCAAAAATCGTTTCCAAATCAGGCGTTACGCGAACGGATGGGGATTATCCCTTAGCTTGGGCCTCGGCCTCGGCCTCCGCCTTCATATGCGCCTGGATCAATTCGTCGGTCATCAACAGCTTCGATTTCTGGATGTCGGCATAGGGCAGGCGAACCTCGCCTTCCTCTACATCCATCACAACATGGTCGTCGGCGATCCCCAGCAACCGGCCGGAGAACCGGCGGCGGCCGTCGATGCCGGTGTGCATTTCCACCCGCGCGTCGAAGCCTTTGAAGCGATCGAAGTCGACCAGCTTGACCAGCGGCCGGTCGATACCCGGCGACGAGACTTCCAGCACGTAGGCGTCATCGATCGGGTCTTCGACGTCCAGCAGGGCCGAGACGGCGCGCGAGATATCGGCGCAATGGTCGACGTTCATCGGGCTGCCGTCCAGCGGCTCGGCCATGATCTGCAGTTTCTTGCGGCGCTGTCCCGACAACAGGACGCGCACGAGCTCGAACCCCAAATCCTCGATGGCCGGGCCGATGATTTCGGCGATACGTTGTTCCAAAGTCACCTAGGTGGAACCTCTGTCAATTCAACCCCGAACGCAAAAGGACGGGGCCCAGAAAACACAAAAGGCGGGCCACCGGCCCGCCCCATCAAACCCATATCGGACTTAACGAAGCGCGTTTTCATATCGAAAACGCGAGGTCTATATAGTCCCAAATGCGTTGAAACACAAGCGTTGCAGTGGGGCCAAGACAGGGTGCGGGCCCGTCATCCGCCCTTGCGTCGGAACTCCAGATAGACCCGCTTGTCCCCGGCCAGGCCCTTTTCCTCGTATCGGGTGGGGAAACCGTCGGGCCATCGATCGCGCCAGTCCCGTGGCCCGCGCGCCGTCCATTCGAAATCGGGGTGGCGGGAAAGATGCCAGAGCGCCCAGCGGGCATGGCCCATATGGTCCGTCGCGAAGCGGAACAGGCCGCCGGGGCGCAGCACCCGGGCCAGCATGTCGAGGGTTTCCGGCTGTACGACGCGGCGGTTCCAATGGCGTCTCTTGGGCCAGGGGTCGGAATAGAGCAGATAGACCCGGCCGAGCGACGCCGCCGCCAATCCCGGCAGCAACAACCGAATGTCGTCATCGAGAATACGGATGTTCTTAAGATCTTGCGCGACGATCTGGGACAACAGGGTCGAGACCCCGTTGACGAAGGGCTCCGCCCCGATCATGCCGACCTCGGGATGGGCCGCCGCCTGGGCCGCCAGATGTTCGCCGGCGCCAAAGCCGATCTCCAGCCAGACAGCCTCCGGCTGGGGATCGAACAGGGTTTTGGGATCGAGCGGCGCGCCCGCGTCCCCCGGAAGGGGAACGCGGAGCGTCGGTAACAGATCGTCGATGAGCGCCTGACGGCCGGGACGGAGCTTTTTGCCCCGCCGGCGGCCGTAGAAGCGCGGGCCGCTTTCGCTCACGGCCCGCTCCGGGACCTTAGGCGCCGAAGGCGGCCTTGAGGCCGTCGGCCAGGTCGGTCTTTTCCCAGGAAAAGCCACCGTCTTCCGTCGGCTGGCGGCCGAAGTGGCCGTAGGCGGCGGTGCGGGCGTAAACGGGCTTGTTCAGCTCGAGATGCTCGCGGATGCCGCGCGGGCTGAGGTTGACCATTTCCTGGAGCTTCTTGGAAATCTGCTCTTCGGAAACGCGGCCCGTGCCCTGGGTGTCGACATAGACCGACAGCGGCTTGGACACGCCGATGGCGTAGGCCAGCTGGATCACGCATTTGTCGGCGAGACCGGCGGCGACCACGTTTTTCGCGAGGTAGCGGGCACCGTAGGCGGCCGAACGGTCGACCTTGGTCGGATCCTTGCCGGAGAAGGCACCGCCGCCATGCGGGGCCGCACCGCCGTAGGTATCGACGATGATCTTACGGCCGGTCAGGCCGACATCGGAATCCGGCCCACCGATGACGAAACGGCCCGTCGGGTTGACGTAGAATTCGTCTTCCGGGGGCATCCAGCCGTCCGGCAGAACGTCCGTCACGAAGGGGCGAACGATTTCGCGCACTTCGTCGGTGGTCAGTTCCTCGACATGCTGGGTCGAGACGACGACCGAGGTCGCGCGCACGGGCTTGCCGTTTTCGTATTGCAGGGTCACCTGGCTTTTGGAATCGGGCAGCAGGCCGGGCGTCTTGCCCGAATGACGGGCGGCGGCCATGTTTTTCAGAATCTCGTGCGAGAACTGGATCGGCGCCGGCATCAGTTGTTCCGTTTCGTTGCAGGCGAAACCGAACATGATGCCCTGGTCACCGGCACCTTCGTCCTTGTTGCCGGCGGAATCGACGCCGACCGCGATGTCGGCGGACTGGCCATGCAGATAAACCTGCACCTTGGCCGTGTTCCAGTGGAAGTTGTCCTGTTCGTAGCCGATGTCCTTCACGCATTCGCGGGCGATGTGTTCGATCAATTCGGCGTCGGCGTTGCCGTCGGCGTCGAAGATCGGGCCCTGACCGTCGTCGCCGCAGCGGCCTTCGCCGCCGACGATGATGCGGTTGGTGGTGGTGAAGGTTTCGCAGCCGAGCCGGCAATTGCCCGGATCGCGGCGCAGGAATTCATCGAGGACCGCGTCGGAAATGCGGTCGGAAACTTTGTCCGGATGTCCTTCGGAAACGGATTCGGAAGTGAAGAGATAGTTGGATAGGGTCACAGGTGTAGCCTCCGGTAACGTCATTACAGATGTAGGACTATGAGGACGAAACGTTCGGGGGCGACGTTCGTCCGCTTAGCGCGATATTTTTCGTGGCGGCAAACGGTCCAAATACGCCACGCCGGAACCGATCGATCCCGGGCCGCCGTTTGTGGCAAGGATCGCGCCCGGCGTCAAGTCAGATGTGATCTATAACCCTAGGGTTTCTATGGCCGTTCCGGACGTCCGCCGCGCCCGGCAAGGAGTCCGCCGAGCCCAAGGAACAGGATCGCGAGGGCCAACGGCCCGGCATTCCCCCACAGCGAATAGAG
>NZRL01000168.1 GCA_002696205.1 Rhodospirillaceae bacterium
CTCCGTTACCGGCGTCGGAATTCGACGCGTCCAGGGAGATTTCCTGTTCGGCGTAGATGCCTTCGTCCTCGATCGGATCGTCTTCTTCCGTGGTGATCATCTTCAACTGCAGGCCGAAGTTGACCGACGGGTCGGAAAACGCGGTGATGGCGCGGAAGGGAACCCGCAGGCGCTCGCCCTTACCCTTGAAGAACAAGGTGATTTCAAAGGCGTCCTGGTCGACGTGCAGATTGTCGAACTGGTGCTGGATGACGATGGTCATTTCTTCCGGATGCTGGGCGTGCAGATAGGGCGGCACGACCACGCCGGGGTCTTCCATGCGGAACGTGATGTAAAAGTGATGCTCGCCCGGCAAGCCTTCGCGCGCGGCGTGGGCCAGGGCGTTGCGGATCACCGTGCGAAGGGCGTCCTCGATCCAGACGTCGTATCTCAGCGGGCTGTCTTCCATGCCTTCTTTATTAGCAGGGAAACGGCGGCTGAGTCTTGGCTTATGTAGGTGAAATTTTTCCAGGTCCGAGGAGGTCCAGGCGAACAGGCGCTCTATTGAAAGGAAGGAAGTGGGCGGCTTCTGTTGCCAGGTGCCGCCCGAACCCCCCAAAGAATCAATCAAGATTCAACGGGGTTCGGGGCAGGGACTCTAACCTTGGAAAGGAAGTGGGCGGCTTCTGTTGCCAGGTGCCGCCCGAACCCCGTTGTCGTTATGGCGTGTTAGGCCGCGACAGCAAGTGCTTCCGTGTTGTCGTTGGCACTTATCAAAATGGCCCGATATCGGTGGTACCATGCCGAGCACAAACCTAGCCTTTATTACACGCGTCGATCCTATTTCGCCCCCATCACAAACCGCGTGGCACGCGCCGTTCCTCAAAACAAGGTTCGCGCAGTTTGTGGTGGAGGCGCCGGGTACCGCCCCCGGGTCCGCTGTGCCTATTCCGCTAGGCGTTTAGCACCGTAGCCGGCAAGCCGGCACGGCTAATATGGTGTAATCAGACGGCTTTCGCAAGGCGGCGTGCGGCTTCCATGGTCTTGGCGGGAATCTCCAGCCCCTTGGCGCGGCCCGCCGTCAGATTGCGCATTTCGATCTCGCCGGGTAGCAGAACCTCGCCGCCTTCGTTGAACGGCGCCGTCGATTTGATGCGGGCCCGGAAATCGGCCATGCGGCGGTCGTATTCGCCGGTGTCCAGCAGGCGCGCGGGGTCCAGCGCGATGAAGAAATGGGCCGTGCCCTGGGGGCCGTCTTCGTCCCACATCTGGCGGGTTTCATCCAGATATTCGCCGCCCGAGAGAAGGCCCGAGAGGATATCGACCATCAGAGCCACGCCATATCCCTTGTGCCCGCCCATGAATTGGATGAAGCCGTCGAGCCCGGCCGCCGGATCGGTCGTCGGGTTGCCGTCCGCATCCAGTGCCCAGCCCAAGGGCATGGGTTGCCCCGCGTCGCGCAGTTTCCGCATCTTGCCCCGCGCGGCGACGCTTTGCGCCATGTCGAGGATGAAGGGGTGCGGGTCGTCCGCGCCAAGCGCCAGGCTCCCGGGGGCGGCACAGCCGAAGGGGTTGTTGCCGACCTTCAGGTCGCGCCCGCCGAAGGGGGCGATGGCGGGCGAGGCGCCGGTGCCGGTCATCAGGATCAGGCCCGCCTGGGCGGCGAGGTAGCCGTAGCTGGCCGTGCCCCCGAAATGGCCCGACCGCCGCGCCGCGACATAGGCGATGCCGGTTTCCTTGGCTTTCGTCATGGCGATGTCCAACGCCCGCTGGGCGACGACCTGTCCCTGGCCGTCGCCGCCGGCGACGACCGCGAGGGACGGGGCCTTATCGTCGACGGTGATCTCGGCGCGGGGCTTCACGACCCCGGCTTCGATCCGCTTCAGGTATTGCTCCAGCCGATGGACGCCGTGGGTCGAAACGCCCATCAGGTCCATCAGAACCAGGTGGCGGGCGGTCGTCGCGGCGTCTTCCGGGGTCAGGCCCGCGTTCTCGAAGGCGCGGGCGGCGAGGGCCGAAAGCTCGGCTTCGGCGATGATTTCCGTATCGGACATGGATGCTCCCAAGGCGTGATCGTTGTTGGATTCGTCTTTTCCGGCGATCCTGCGGCCGGACGGGGCCGCCGTCAATCGCCCTGATCTCAGGGACTTCCACGACGCCTGTATTTCTCCGCCCGGGGCCGCTACCATCCGGCCATGCAGCAGTACCTGGATCTTCTCCGCCGCGTGCGGACCGATGGCGTCATGCGGGGCGACCGCACGGGCACCGGCACGCAGAGCGTGTTCGGCCATCAGATGCGTTTCGATTTGTCGGAAGGCTTTCCCTGTCTGACGACCAAGAAGCTGCATCTGAAATCGATCATTCACGAACTGCTCTGGTTCCTCGCCGGCGATACCAACATCAAGTATCTGAAAGACAACGGCGTCTCCATCTGGGACGAATGGGCCGACGAGAACGGCGAATTGGGCCCGGTCTACGGTCATCAGTGGCGGTCCTGGCCGACCCCCGACGGCGGCACCATCGACCAGATCGCGAATATCCTGAAATCGATCCGCGAGAACCCGAATTCACGGCGTCATATCGTTTCCGCCTGGAACGTCGCGGAAGTTGACAGCATGGCGCTGCCGCCCTGCCATTGCCTGTTCCAGTTCTATGTCGCCGACGGCAAGCTCAGCTGCCAGCTCTATCAACGGTCTTGCGATATCTTCTTGGGCGTGCCGTTCAACATCGCGTCCTACGCGCTGCTGACCATGATGGTCGCCCAGGTCACCGGGCTGAAGGCGGGCGATTTCGTCCATACATTGGGCGACGCACACCTCTACATGAACCACCTGAGCCAGGCCGACGAGCAATTGACCCGTGATCCCCGGCCGTTGCCGACGATGTGGATCAATCCCGAGGTGACGGACCTGTTCGCCTTCACGTTCGACGATTTCGAACTCAAGGATTACGACCCCCACCCCCACATCAAGGCGCCGATCGCGGTCTAGGAATTGCGGAGCGGGGACGGGCCGGTCAGGCTCGGGTTCCTTGCGGCAGCGGCGGCCAGACTTTCTCGAACAGCGATTCCCACTGGGCGCCGCTCGAACTCAGGTCCTGATGGGAGACGATGCCGTCGACGGTCTCGCCGTCGCTCGACAGCGGCAGGCGCAGGATGAATTCGGCCGGTTTATGCCGCCGGGGGTAGTCGATGCTGTAGAGAAACACCGTCGGCCGGCGGCGTTCGATCACCGCCTGAAGTTGATGGGTGCCGATTTTCTGTATCGTTTCATTGGGGGTCTGGTCGATGGTCTTGCCGGACATTTCGAAGCCCTTCATGACCACATGGTTGGTCCCCCAGAACCGGTAATAGAAGTTCGCACCGCCGTCGATGACGTCGATGACCGTCATGTCGGGGACGATTTGAATAGGAAGGTCGGTCAATTTGAACTGATCAGACCAAGTGGGAGCGAACGCCTCGCCGCGGAGACGGTTCCAATAGTCCAGAACTTCCTGTCCGATTCCCAGATCGATATCGGACGTTTCCAGAACGTCGTAGCGAATATCCAATACCCAGCACCCCAACAGCTGGTTGGACGGATCAAATTTCCGTTTCGCTCTCAAGAGCAGTCTCGTGGCGGGTGGATTGGCGCCCAGCTTGTCCGCTCGGTTGTCGCCCGCCGACGGGTATATCCTAGCAAGAAACAAAGCCAAGCACCCATACAAGTTGGGTGTTATTCATAACCCATTGTTCTTGGCCTCCCCGGGGGTAGGCCCGGCGACCTTTTCCGGCTAAACAAGGCCGACACGTCAACCGGAACCCCAAAGATGGCCGAGAACCCCACCGATACAAGTGAAGCCGAACCGGACGCTGAAATCGTTCTAGTCGTCGCCATGGCCGAAAACCGCTGTATCGGCCGCGACGGCGATCTGCCGTGGCATATTTCGACGGACCTCAAGCGGTTCAAGGTCGTAACCATGGGCCATCCCATGGTGATGGGGCGAAAGACCTTTCTGTCAATCGGCCGGGCGTTGCCGGGGCGGCCCAATATCGTGGTCACCCGCGACCGGGGTTTTCGCGCCGATGGGATCGAGGTCGCGCATTCCCTGGAAGATGCCCTGGCGGCCGCGGCGGCCCACGGCACGGGCCGCATCATGGTGATCGGCGGCGCGGATATCTTCGATCAGACGCTGGCGCGGGCCGACCGCCTTGATATCTGCCACGTCCATGCCGATGTGCCCGGGGATACGTTTTTTCCGGAGATTGATTCATCTCATTGGACGGAAACATCCCGCGCGTATCATGATCCGGAGAAACCCGGCGGTCCGGCATTTTCGTTCGTGGTCTACGAGCGGGCCTAAGGCCGGACGGGTTCGGGAAAGATCGCGGGGCGCCGCGAAAAAGAAGAAACGCCAACGAACAGGTAACCGGGCGTCCCCTGACCGAAACACGGTTTTTGGAGGAGATGGCCATGCCCAAGATTTCCATGAAGCAGGATTTGAACGTCGCCGCCGATCAGGTCTGGAACCTGATCGGGCATTTCAACGCGTTGCCGGACTGGCACCCGGGCGTCGAGGCGAGCGAGTTGAAGAACGCGGGCGAGATGCGCAAGCTGTCGCTGGTTGGCGGCGGCACGATCATCGAGAAGCTGGAAAAGGTCGATGCCAAGACGCGGACCTATTCCTACACCATCGAGGACAGCCCCCTGCCGGTGAAGAACTACCGCGCCGAATTGACCGTCCATGACGATGGCGACGGGGCGTCGTCCGTCGAATGGTCGGCCGAGTTCGAGGCCGCCGGCGTGCCGGAAAACGACGCCATGAAGGCGATCCAGGACGTCTATCAGGCCGGTTTGGACAACTTGCAGAAGATGTTCGGCAACTAGGGCGGCGGGGGCCGATCAAGGCCCCCGCGCCGATTTTATTGGAACACGATGTTCGGGCCGGCGGCCTTGCCCGCGCCCGTCGCCTTTTCGATGCGCTCCCAGACGCCGCGCGCGATCTCGCGGTATTTCTGGGCGTGTTCGCCTTCGGGCACGGATACCACGATCGGCGTGCCGCCGTCGGCGTTGGTGCGGATATCCAGGTGCAGCGGCACCTCGCCCAGGAAGTCGACGCCCAGGCGGTCGGCTTCCTTGTGCGCCCCGCCGTGGCCGAAGATTTCCGTCCGGTCGCCGCAGTTGGGACAGGAGAAATAGCTCATGTTCTCGATGATGCCGAACACCGGCACATCGACCTTACGGAACATGTTCAGGCCCTTGCGCGCATCCAGAAGCGCGATGTCCTGCGGGGTCGAGACGATCACGGCACCGGTCAGCGGCACGCGCTGCGCCATGGTCAACTGGGCGTCGCCGGTGCCCGGCGGCATGTCGACGACCAGAACGTCCAGCTCGCCCCAATTGACGTCGCGCATCATCTGTTCCAGCGCCGATTGGACCATCGGGCCGCGCCAGATCATCGGCGTTTCCTCGTCGACCATGAAGCCCATAGACATGACCTTGACGCCATAATTCTCCATCGGGTCCAGCGTCTTGCCGTCGGCCGAGGTCGGCTGTCCGGTGATGCCCATCATGCGCGGCATGGAGGGGCCGTAGATATCGGCGTCCAGCAGGCCGACCTTGTGACCCTCGGCCGCGAGACCGAGCGCCAGGTTGACCGCCGTCGTCGATTTGCCGACGCCGCCCTTGCCCGAGGCGACGGCGATGATCGAGGTCACGCCGGGCAGCAGATCGGCGCCCGCCTGAGGGGCCTGGCCCTGGCCGCCCTGGCCGCCGGCGCGGGCCTGTGCGGCCTGCGGGGGCGGCGGGCCCGCTTCGCCTTTTTTCTCGGCCGTCAGCACGGCGGTCACGGTCAAAACGCCGTCCATGGCATGGACCGTTTTTTCCGCCTCTTTGCGGACGTCTTCCATCTCGCCGGCGCGGGCCGGATCGATCTCGATGGCGAAGGCGACGTGTCCGTCCTTCTCCTGTAGGCCCTGGATCATCCCGGCCTCGACCAGGTCTTTGCCCGTGGCCGGGTCCTTGATGGTGGCCAAAGCCGCCAGAATCAGTTCAGAGTTTAACTGCGCCATCCTTGAAATCTCCGGGTTATAAGCCGATATTCGCCCTGCGACCGGGTTAATGCCCTATCGGTGGGTGTTGATGCAAGCCCGCGCTTCACAGCGCGGAGAGGGGATTTCCGGTCGCGCGTGGATAAGAAAATGGCGTCTCGGGCACGGAAAACAAGACCCGGCGGCGCATCCTAGAGACAGATATCAAGCAAAAGCAGAGAGGTATTCCCGAAATATGGCCTGGAGACCACAAGGCGGAGGCCCCTGGGGGGGCGGCGGAGGCGGCGGCGGCCCTTGGGGCGGCGGCGGCGGAAACGGCGGCGGCAATGGGCCGCGAGGCGGCGGTAACGGGCCGACCCCGCCCGATATCGAGGAACTGCTCCGGAAAAGCCAGGATCGGATGAAGAATTTCATGCCCGGCGGCGCCGGCGGCGCCAAGGGCGTGATCGTCGGCTTGATGATCGCCGTGGCGTTGTGGCTCGGCGTGACCGTGCCTTACCGTATCCAGCCGGGCGAACAGGGCGTCGAGCTTCTGTTCGGTGAATTCGTCAAGCGCACGGGGCCGGGTCTGAATTTCTGGTTCCCCAACCCCATCGGCGAGGTCATCAAGGTCAACGTCGAAAACACTAACACCATCAACGTCGGCTTCCGCGGCCAGGGCAACGTCGGCCGCGGCACCGGGTCGCGCGACGTGCAGCTTGAAAGCCTGATGCTGACCGGCGACCAGAACATCGCCGACATCGATTTCATCGTGCAGTGGCGTATCAAGAACGCGGCCGACTATCTGTTCAACATCCGCGACCCCGAAGCGACCATCAAGGTGGCGGCGGAAAGCGCGATGCGTGAGATCGTCGGTAAATCGACCCTGGAAGAGGCGATCACCAAAAATCGCGGTGGTGTCGAACAGGCGACTCGTGAGCTGTTGCAGAAAATTCTCGACGATTACGGTGCCGGTGTCGCCATCGCCGAATTGAAGATGCAGAAGGCGGATCCGCCCAAGGAAGTCATCGACGCCTTCAACGATGTGCAGCGTGCCCGTCAGGATCAGGAACGCTCCGTCAACGAAGCCGTCGCCTACCGCAACGACATCGTGCCGCGGGCCAAGGGTGAAGCCGACAAGCTGATCGCCGAGGCGACGGCCTACAAGGAACGGGTCATCAAGGACGCCCAGGGTGAAGCCGAACGCTTCAACTCGGTCTACGACGCCTATCTGACCAACAAGGACGTGACCAAGCGCCGTCTTTATCTGGAGCGGATGCAGGACGTTCTTTCGCGCACCGACAAGATCATCCTGGATGAAGGATCCGGTGGATCGAAGGTGGTGCCGTACCTTCCGCTCAACGAATTGAATAAATCGCGGGGAGGCGCCAAATGAAACGTTCCGGACTCTTAATTTTCGCCATCGTCATCGCGGTTGGCGGGATACTCGTCTTCAGCTCGATGTTCACCGTGCGTCAGGATCAGCAAGCCCTGGTTCTGCAATTCGGTAGCCCCGTGCAAGTCGAACGCACGCCCGGCCTGAAGTTCAAGATCCCGTTCATCCAGAACGTCGAATACTACGACCGGCGTATCCTGGACCTGGACCCGCCGGTGCAGGAAGTCATCCTCGCCGACCAGAAGCGCATCAACGTCGACGCCTTCGCGCGCTACCGCATCGTCGACCCGCTCGAGTTCCGCAAGCGCGCGGGCACGGACGCCAACTTCCGCCAGGTCTTCGGCGGTCGTCTGAATTCCGGCATCCGCTCGGAAATCGGCAAGATCCTGCTGCCCGACATGCTGACCGGAAAGCGTGCCCAGATCATGGACAGCATCGCCAACCTGCTGCGGGCCCAGGCGCCGGAATTCGGCGTCGAGGTGACGGACGTACGTATCGGCCGCACGGACCTGCCGGAGGCGACCTCCCAGGCCGTGTTCAACCGCATGCGGTCCGACCGTATCGCCGAAGCGGCGGAACTCCGGGCCAAGGGCGAGGAACAGAAGACGCGTATCCAGGCCGAAGCCGACCGCGACAAGGTGGTCATCCTGGCGGAGGCCCGGCGCAAGTCGGAAATCCTGCGCGGTGAAGGCGACGGCGAGCGCACCCGTGTGCTCAACACCGCCTATGGCCGCGATGCCGATTTCTTCGACTTCTACCGGTCGCTCGATGCGCTGGGTGCGGCGATCAATTCCGGCACGTCGATGGTCCTGAGCCCCGATTCGGAGCTGTTCCAGTTCTTCAACGCGCTTAAAGACGGCACCACCCGCGCCCGCTGATGCGGGCCGGGCGCCGTCCGGCAGCGAAGCCGGAACGGACCGATGGGCGACTTCTACACGGCGCTGGGCCTCGTCCTCGTTATCGAGGGCCTGATTTATGCGTTGTTTCCCGACGGCATGCAGCGGGCCATGCGCCTGATGCAGGAAATGCCCCCGGCCAGCCTCAGGCTGGCCGGGTTGGTCGCCGCGACGATCGGGGTCATCGTCGTATGGCTTGTCCGGGGGGGACCGACGGGCGGGGCCGTGTTTCGGATTGCGACCGAACGCGGGCACAAACGCCCAAAACATACCGGAGCGGGGCCATTGTGCGGCCATATTCCCCGCCCATATCTGGGCGCATCGCAATTCTCGCGAAAGCAGGGGCGTTCGGTCCCGGGCGCCCGTCCACTCGGTATTTAATCTTTGCGGGGTCCATGTCATGATCCCATCCGGCATGATCCCGCATCTGACGGAAGGTAGATGAAACGATGAACCGGCTTCGTCTTTCAACACACGATACGTCCATCGCCGTTGCCCAGGCCGGCGGCTCCCGCCGTCTGACCGGCTTCGGCGCCTTGCTGACCATGGCGGCCTTCGTCGCCATGACGGTCATGAGCGCCGCCGCGCATGCCCGGCCGGCGCCCGATGGCTTCGCCGATCTGGCGGCCAAACTGCTGCCTACGGTGGTCAACGTCTCGACGACACAAGTCATAGAGAGCCGCGGTTTCGAAATGCCGCAGCTGCCGCCGGGATCGCCCTTCGAGGATTTCTTCAAGGAATTCTTCGACCGCGGTCAGCCCGGCAAGCCGCAGGCCCGGAAGGCGACCTCGCTCGGCTCGGGCTTCATCATCGACGACGCAGGGCACGTGGTGACCAACAACCACGTCATTCAGGACGCCGATGAGATCGAGGTCATCCTTCAGGACGATACCCGTTTGAAGGCCGAAGTCGTCGGCCGCGACCAGAAGACGGATATCGCCGTCCTGAAAGTCGATCTCACGGGGCAAAAGTATCATGCCAGCGCGATCGGCGATTCCGAGAAATCCCGCGTCGGCGACTGGGTCGTCGCCATCGGTAATCCGTTCGGCCTGGGCGGTACGGTCACGGCGGGCATTATTTCCGCCCGCGGCCGCGATATTTCCGCCGGCCCCTACGACAACTTCATTCAGACCGACGCCTCCATCAACCGGGGCAACTCGGGCGGGCCGCTGTTCAACCTGCAGGGTCAGGTCATCGGCATCAACACGGCGATCTTCTCGCCGTCCGGCGGCAGCGTCGGCATCGGCTTCGCCGTGCCCATGTCCACCGCCAAGCCGGTTATCAGCCAGTTGATCAAGCACGGTCAGGTCAAGCGCGGCTGGCTCGGCGTTCATATTCAGCAGGTCACGCCGGAAGTCGCCGAAAGCCTGGGCCTGAAGGAGCCGACCGGCGCCCTGGTCGCCCAGGTGGTCGAGGAAGGCCCCGCCGCCAAGGGCAAGATCCAGCGCGGCGACGTGATTCTCAAGTTCAACAATCGGAAAGTCCCGGACATGCGCAAGCTGCCGCGCATCGTCGCCGACACGGAAGTCGGCGTCGATGTGCCGGTCGAGGTCTGGCGCGAGAACAAGAAGCTCGACCTCAAGATCAAGGTCGGCGAATTGCAGGACGACAACCCGCAGGTCGCCGCGCGCACCGATGAGGGCGCCGGTGCCGGGGCCGAGCCGAAGGTTCTGGAAGACCTGGGCCTGACCTTGTCCGCGATCACCGGCGAGACGGCGCAGAAGTTCAAGTTGGACGCCGATGCCAAGGGCGTCCTGGTGACCGACGTGCTGGGTGCCGGTCCGGCGGCGGAGAAGGGCGTGCGCCCCGGCGACCTGATCGTCGAGGTCGGCCAGGAAGAGGTCGCCAGCCCTGATGATGTCGCACGCAAGGTCAAGGAAGCGCGCGACGCCGGCCGCAAATCGGTGCTGCTTCTGGTGCAGGGGCAGAACGGGCTGCGGTTCGTCGCGATCCGCCTGGCGAACAGCTGACCGCCCGGCAATAACCTGAAACGGGAAACGGCGCCGCAAGGCGCCGTTTTCTTTTGTACGCTCTCGGCCGGCTCAGTCTGTGACGAATTCGTCGGCGCGGAAGCCCTGAGCAAACAGCAGCCCCGTCAGGTCGGCGTGGTCCAGCTTGGCCCGCGCCGCGTCGCGCAGGATCGGTTTGCCCCGGTAGGCGCAGCCCAGCCCGGCCGCCTGGATCATTTCCAGATCGTTGGCGCCGTCGCCGACGGCCGCCGCGTCGGCCAGTGCCAAGCCGTTCTCCGCCGCCAATTTGACCAGGGCGTCGTACTTGGCGGATCGGCCGAGGATCGGCTCCGCCACCCGACCGGTCAGGCAGCCGTCCGCGATATCGAAGCGGTTGGCCATGTTGACATGAAAGCCGAGGCGTTCGGCGATCCGCGACGTGTAGTAGGTGAAACCGCCGGATACCAGTGCCGTCACCGCGCCGGCCGCATTCATGGTGCGGACGAGGATGTCGGCGCCGGGGGACAACTCAACCTCGCCGTAGGCATCCGCCAAAGCGCATTCCGAAAGCCCTTCCAGCATCGCGACCCGTTCACGCAGCGCGCCCGCGAAATCCAGCTCGCCCCGCATGGCACGGTCGGTGATCTCGGCGATCACCTGTTCCTTGCCGGCGATCCGGGCGATATCGGTGAGGGTTTCGGTCGTGACGATGGTCGAATCCATATCGGCGATCAAAAGCCGCTTGCGCCGACCCGCCACCGGTTGGGAGATGATATCGATGGTCAGGCCGTCGCAGGCCTGGCGGACGGCGGCGTCGGCCTGATCCGGTGACAGGCCGTCGAATGCCAGGTCGCAGGCCAGATCGTCGGCCAGCCAGTCGGCGCGGCCGGTTTCGGCGCCGAGCGCCTTGAGCCGGGCCGCCGCCTCGGCGACAATGCCCGCGTCGAGGCCGCCGCCGGGTGCGGCGATCAAGGTAACGACAGATTCCATGGCAATTTCCATCCGGGGACGGTTGAGCGAAAGGCGCGGTGAAAGTGACCGATTTTCAGGGTCCTGAAAACCCCCCGGGCGAAGAAAAGGCCGATCCCAAGGGCAGGGGTGCGGAAACTCCGCTGGTGATCGTCACCGGCCCGACGGCGAGCGGTAAATCCGGTCTCGCCCTGGCCCTGGCCGAACAGGCGGCGGGAACGGTCATCAACGCCGACAGCATGCAGGTCTACCGCGATCTTCGCGTTCTAACGGCGCGCCCCGACGCGACGGAGGAAGCGCGTGTTCCTCATCGTCTGTTCGGTGTCCTGGGCGCGGAAGAAAGGTGTTCCGTCGGCCGTTGGCTCGACATGGCGGTGGCGGAGGTCGCGGCCGCGCGGGATGCCGGGCGCCTGCCCATCGTGGTCGGCGGCACGGGGATGTATCTCAAGGCGCTGACCCAGGGACTGGCCCCCGTTCCCGAGGTGGCGGACGACGTCACGGCGTCGTCCACCGCTCTCTATGACGAAATAGGCGGCGAGGCGTTCCGCGACCGGTTGGCGGTGTTGGATGCCGAGGCCGCCCGGTCGTTGCCGCCCGGCGACCGGCAACGGCTGATCCGGGCCCATGCGGTGGCGACGGCGACCGGCCGTGCCCTGGCGGACTGGCAGGCCGATCATCCGGCGGAGCCGCCGGTCCGAGGACCGGTGGTCTGGATTCTGATCCAGCCGCCGCGCGCCGATCTATACGCCGCCTGCGACGGCCGCTTCGGCGCGATGCTGGAGGCCGGTGCGTTGGATGAGGTGCGAGACCTGTTGGCGCGCGACCTGGATCCGGGCCTTCCGGCCATGCGGGCGGTCGGGGTGCCGGAACTGCGTGCCTATCTTCAAGGCGAAATGGACCTGGATCAGGCGGCGGATAAGGCCCGTCAGGCGACGCGGAATTATGCCAAACGCCAGTACACCTGGTTCCGGCACCAGATGACGCCGGACCTCGTCCTCGACCGCGGCGGGGCCGGAATGCTCGATGAGATTCTGGAAAAAGGGACGATTCCTGGTCTTGTCAGGATTAGGTAAGCCGCACCGCCGATGCTACTTTTCGGAGATGTCTTAATTTCGCCATTTCCCATCCCTACAAAACAATGATGTTCGGGATCGCGCAGCGGCGATCCCGATGCCCGGGGTGAACTGACAACCATATAAGACCGTGGAAGCCCCTTGGCGGATACCAAGCCTCACATTCTGATCGTCGAAGACGACGCCATGATCCGGTCCTTCCTGCGTGTGGTGCTGGAAGGCGAAGGCTACGATGTGACCGAAGCCGAAACGGGGGCGGAGATGTTCGCCGCCCTGGACGGCGGCCATTTCGACGTCATCGTACTGGATATCATGCTGCCCGACGGGAACGGTGTCGATTTCGCGCGGACCCTGCGCCGCACCTCGACCCTGCCCATCGTCTTCGCCACGGCGGTGACCGATACGGACACCCGCCGCCACGCCATCGGCCTGATGCAGGTCGATTACGTGACGAAACCCTTCGATGCGGCGGAATTGCTGCTGCGGATCAAGAACATCCGCACCATGGCGCCGGTGATGGAAGACCCCAACGCCCGCGATCTGCCCCGACCGGTGGAGGAGAAAGCGGCTCCTTGGTATCAGGCGCCCCTGATCTGGGGGCCGGCGCTGGCCTTTCTGATCGTCATCGCCGGGGGAATTTTCCTGATCCCCGGAGACGAAGACCCGGCGGCCTATCAGGCCGCGCTTCAGGCGCAGCAGGCGGAACAGGCCCGCAACGATCTGCCCGGCGCGCCCGGAACGGGTGCGGGCGCGGCGCGGCAAGAGACCGGATCGGGCGTCGTTCTTCGCGATGCCGTGCCGACAGCGCAATCCGAAGATCAGGAAGGTGCGGCACAGGTGCCGCAATCCGGCGCGGCGGCGGCGGCGGCCACCGCGGGCTCGGACGAAGAAAAGGTCATTCTTGCCTGCGGCGAATTGCCGGTCAGCGAGTATTGGAACAACAATTCCGTCAAACGGGTGCTGCGCTATGTCCGGTTCGTCCACAGCGGCGACTGGGGCGAATATCTGGCGAACTGGGTCGAGCGATTGAAGAACGTTCAGGACCTGGAGGCGTCGGGCAAGAGCATCGAGCTTCAAAAGAAGGATATCGTGCTATCCGGCGATGATTTGTCGAAGTACGTCGAATTGATGGAACGGCGGGTTCGCTATCTGCGTTGCGCCAGCCAGATCATTCAGACGACGAAGTAGCACGAGCGGCTCAATAGGCCCGGCCGCACCTCACGCCGGAACAAAAATGAAATTGAAAAGGTAGTCGGCGCGGTTCGCCGGATCGAGATGGCGTGCCGGTTCGAGGTCCGCGAACGGCACGAGGCCGTCGCCGACCATCGCCTGGGCGCGGTAGCCCATGTTTTCCACCCGGGCGACCATTTCCGCCACGGGCAGGCCGGTATGCCCGGCCTCCATTTCGATCAGCATCACCGGGCGGTCGCGGGCGATGGTTTCACGCGCACCTTCCAGAACCGCCATCTCGGCGCCTTCGACGTCGATCTTCATGAACCCGACATCCTGGATATCGAGATCGTCCAACCGTGCCGTGCGGACACGCACGATGCCGTGGTCGCCCTGGACCTTGGTGGCGCTCAGGCTGGCGCCTTGGTTCGAATACCCCTTGGGCCATTTCGGGATCAACAGGTCCGCCTCGCCGGTGGTGTCGGACAGGGCGATCGAATGCAGGTCCGCCTTGCCCTTGGCCCAGCCGCGCAACACGCGGAACAGCTTGGGATTGGGCTCGAAGGCATGAACGCGGCGGCAATGGTTCATCAGCGCGTGGGAATAGACGCCTTTGTTGGCGCCGATGTCGAGTGCCGCGCGCGCCGGGTCGGCCAACCGTGGGATCAGCCTGATCTCCCGCTCGCCGCGCCGGAGTTCCTTGCGATACAGATAGCGGATGTAGAGGAAGCCCGGCACGAACAGGCGTTTCGCGGTCTCTTCCAGGGTTTCCGGCGGCATCCAGGTTCTGGGATCCGGCGTGTTTGGGGATTGAGGCAAGGAGGTCTCCCGGGTTGGCGGCGGGTTGGCGGCAGGGCCGGGGGGCCAGCCTCTAGCGCCTTGATATCGCTCGCACCCCGGAGAGGCAAGTGACCCGTCCTGTCTGGGCGCCACTTCGTTGAAATATTATTTCGTCAATAAACAAAAAAACTTGTCGTTTATTGCATTTTAATGGTTGACCCCCATTTTCACCTTCATTAAGTTCCGGGCTTCCCGGCGGGAGCCCCCTGAAACAGGGGATTCGCTGGGGTTTTTATGCCATGTGCGGGCATGACGTTTCGGCGCTGGGCCGCCGGAACCGCCGGACTTTTGGTTCGCGCGACTGGGATTATAAAAAGGACTGACCGATGGCCAAGAAGAAGATGCAAGGCGCCGAAATCGTGATCGAGGCGTTGAAGGAGCAAGGTGTGACGGAAATCTTCGGATATCCGGGCGGCGCCGTACTGCCCCTCTATGATGCGATTTTCAATCAGAACGCCATTCGTCACATCCTCGTCCGCCAGGAAGGCGGCGCCGTGCACGCGGCCGAGGGCTATGCCCGCTCGACCGGCAAGGTCGGCGTGGTCCTGGTGACCTCGGGCCCCGGGGCGACCAATGCCGTGACCGGCCTGACCGACGCCCTGATGGATAGTATTCCGATCGTCTGCCTGACCGGCCAGGTGCCGACGCATCTGATCGGCAACGACGCCTTCCAGGAATGCGACACCACGGGCATCACCCGGCCCTGCACCAAACACAATTACCTGGTGAAGGACGTTAACGATCTGGCCGCCGTGGTCCATGAAGCGTTCCACGTCGCGCGCTCCGGCCGTCCCGGCCCGGTCGTCATCGACCTGCCGAAGGACGTGGTCATGGCGCTGGGCAATTACCAGGAAGCCGGCACCGCGGCGGCCGAGAAATACAGCCCCCGGGTCAAGGGCGACCAGTCAGCGATCACCGAGGCCGTGCGCCTGCTGGGCCAGGCCAAGAAGCCGATCATCTATGCCGGCGGCGGGGTCATCAATTCCGGGCCGAAGGCGTCGAAGTTGCTGGGTGATCTGGTCAAGCTGACCGGCGCGCCCTGCACCCTGACGCTGATGGGTCTCGGCGCCTATCCGGCATCGGACAAGCAGTTCGTCGGCATGCTGGGCATGCACGGCACCTATGAAGCCAACCTGGCGATGCATGATTGCGACGTCATGCTTTGCGTGGGGGCCCGCTTCGACGACCGGATCACGGGCCGTCTGGATGCGTTCTCGCCGGGTTCCAAGAAGATCCACATCGACATCGACCCGTCGTCGATCAACAAGAACGTGCCCGTGGACGTGCCCATCGTCGGCGACGTCGGCAGCGTTCTGGCCGACATGGTCCGCAAGTGGAAGGCCGCCAAGCCGAAACAGGACAAGGCGGCGCTGAAGAAATGGTGGGGCCAGATCGATCAGTGGCGGGCGCGCAAGTGCCTGGCCTTCGAACAGAAAGGCGAGATCATCAAGCCGCAGCACGCCATCCGGCGTCTGTTCGAACTGACCCAGGGCCGCGAGACCTTCATCACCACCGAGGTCGGCCAGCACCAGATGTGGGCGGCGCAGTATTATAACTTCGACAAGCCGAACCATTGGATGACGTCCGGCGGCCTGGGCACCATGGGCTACGGCCTGCCCGCCGCCATGGGCGTGCAGATCGCCCATCCGGACGCCCTGGTCGTCGATATCGCGGGCGAGGCCTCGACCCTGATGAACATTCAGGAAATGTCGTCGATCGCGCAGTACCGCCTGCCGGTGAAGATCTTCATCCTGAACAACGAATACATGGGCATGGTCCGCCAGTGGCAGGAACTGCTGCACGGCGGTCGCTATTCGGAAAGCTATATGGAGAGCCTGCCGGACTTCGTGAAGCTGGCGGAAAGCTTCCATGCCGCCGGCTTGCGGGCGACCAAGGCGAGCGAGCTGGACGACGTGATCAAGGAAATGATCGCCATCGACGGTCCGGTGATCGCCGATATCGCCATCGACAAGGCGGAAAACTGCTTCCCCATGATCCCGTCGGGGGCGGCCCATAACGAGATGCTGCTGGGCCCCAACGACAAGGCGAATAAGCCGATTTCCGAAGAAGGCATGGTGCTGGTCTAAAACCGTCCGCCGTCGGCCCTGCCACTCCTTGAGTTGACAACCGGGCCAACGCGGCTAAAACAAGGGCCGCCGCCGCACCCGCGGGGGCGAAATCTGGGAGTTCCCATCCGTGAGCGAGCCTTCCAAGGAAGTGAACCGGCATACCATTGCCGTCCTGGTCGACAACGAACCGGGCGTGCTGGCGCGCGTCATCGGTCTGTTTTCGGGCCGGGGTTACAACATCGAAAGCCTGACCGTGGCCGAAACGGACCACGCCGCGGGCCTGTCGCGCATCACCATCGTGACCACCGGCACGCCGATGATCATTGAACAGATCAAGGCGCAGCTCGGCCGTTTGGTGCCGGTCCACAAGGTTGCGGACCTGACGCTCGACGGCCCCTATGTCGAACGCGAACTGGCCCTGGTCAAGGTCGTCGGAAAGGGCGAAAAGCGGGTCGAAAGCCTGCGCATCGCCGATACGTTCCGGGCCCGCGCGGTGGACAGCTCCAACAACTCCTTCGTGTTCGAAATCGTCGGCGCCGCCTCGAAGATCGACGCCTTCATCGAATTGATGCAGCCGCTGGGCCTGACCGAGGTCTCGCGCACCGGTGCCGCCGCGATCTCGCGCGGCAACAAGCCCATCTGACCCCTCATACCGTAACACCTACAGAACGAACGAAACGACTGATCGGAGAATTTTAGAAATGCGTGTCTATTACGATCGCGACGCCGACGTTAACCTGGTTAAGAGCAAGAAGGTTGCCATCGTCGGCTACGGCAGCCAGGGCCATGCCCATGCGCTGAACCTGCGTGATTCCGGCGTCAAGGAAGTGGCTGTGGCGCTGCGTCCCGGCTCCCCCAGCGCCAAGACGGCGGAAGGTGACGGCTTCAAGGTCATGACCGCCGCCGAGGCCGCTGCCTGGGCCGACGTCATCATGATCCTGTCGCCCGACGAAGGTCAGGCCGACCTGTACAACGAACACCTGCGCGACAACATGCGCGAAGGTACTGCCCTGGCGTTCGCTCACGGCCTGAACGTGCACTTCGGCCTGATCGAGCCGCGGCCCGACATGGACGTCTTCATGATCGCGCCGAAGGGCCCGGGCCATACGGTGCGTTCCGAATACCTGCGCGGCGCCGGTGTGCCGTCGCTGGTCGCCGTTCACCAGAACGCGTCCGGCAACGCCCTGGAAGTCGCCCTGTCCTATGCCTCCGGCCTGGGCGCCGGTCGTTCGGGCATCATCGAGACGACCTTCCGCGAAGAATGCGAGACCGATCTGTTCGGTGAGCAGGTCGTGCTCTGCGGCGGTCTGACCTCGCTGATCCGCGCCGGTTACGAAACCCTGGTCGAAGCCGGCTACGCGCCGGAAATGGCCTATTTCGAATGCTGCCACGAAGTGAAGCTGATCGTCGACCTGATCTACGAAGGCGGCCTGGCCGACATGCGCTATTCCGTCTCCAACACGGCCGAATGGGGCGATTACGTCTCCGGCCCGCGGGTCATCGACGACAGCGTCAAGGAACGCATGAAGGACGTCCTGACCGACATCCAGAAGGGCAAGTTCGTCAAGGACTGGATGCTGGAATGCAAAGCCGGCCAGCCGCAGTTCAAGGCCGAACGCCGCATTTGGGGCGAACACCCCATCGAGGAAGTCGGCGCCAAGCTGCGCGGCCTGATGCCGTGGCTGTCCGAGAACAAATTGGTCGCCACGACCAAGAAGTAAGTCGATCCATCGGATCGAAACGAAAGGGCGCTCCGGTCGGGGCGCCCTTTTTGTTTGTCCGGTCAGGCGTCGAGCGCGATTTCCAGCGCCCGCCCGACTGCCACCATATGGGGGCTCAGATACATAAAAGCGTCCATGACGCTGATCAGGTCCGCCGGATCGTCGAGCGGCGCCGGACCGGGATTGCGGGCGCGGGCATTGGCCAACACCTGCCCGATCAGCGGCGCGCATCGTGCGGCCAGGTCGTGGGTGGCCACGTCCAAGGCATCCATCGCGGCATCGACCTCGCGCATCGCCGCCGTGTAGTAGTCCGGCCAGAGCGCCGCGTGCAGATACAACGTCGGCGGCACATCGATCCGCTTGCCGCCGATCTCGATGGGCCGGTGCGTGCGGCAGGCCCTGAGGACGGCGGCGCGTTGGTTTGCATCCATCTCGTCCAGGCGGCGCGGCGGCGGCAGGTCCGGCATTGGCGGCGGCGGGGTGAAGGACGTTTCCGGGAACGGCGTTTGCGGCGGGGGCGGGCCGTCGCCGGTCACCAGGCCGCGAACGGCGCCGACGATGGCGTAGTTCATGGAGTTCATGCGGTTGTAGCTGATCAGCATGTTGCGGATGGCGTCGCGGTCGGCGTCACCCATCGTGGATCCGGGCAGGGATACCACCGGGTGTTCATCGACGATTTTCCAAACTTCGCGGCTGGGCCAACCGGCGGCGATATCGGGCCCGACGGCGGACCAGAGCCAGTCGAGCATCCCCGGATAGATCGCCGAATGGCGAAAGAACAGGGCCGGCGACCCGGCCCCGGCGGCCGCCATGGCCTGACGGTAGATGGCGAGCGTGGCGGGGTCCGCCTCGGCAACGGGGATTTGGGGGAAGGCTGTCATTTTCGATCAGGCGTCGAGCGCCGCCTCCAGCGCCTCGCCGATCACCACCATATGCGGGATGACGTAGGCGAAGGTGTCCAGAACTTGGATCAGCGCTTCCGGCTCGGCGACGGGCAGGGGGCCGGGATCGCGAGTCTTGGCATTGGCCAGCATCTGGCCGATCAG
>NZRL01000169.1 GCA_002696205.1 Rhodospirillaceae bacterium
CCCGGCGTCGGCGCCGCCGTCAACACGGCGTTCCCGATGCCAGACATAAAGCCCCGATGCGACGATCAATCCGGCACCTGTCCAGGTCCAGACGTCCGGCCGTTCACCGAACAGGATCACACCGGCGGCGGCGCTCCATAGCAGGTACGAATAGGTATAGGGCGCCACGACGGCGGCGGGTGCGCGGGTCAGGGATTGGATCAAGGCATATTCCGCAAGCGCGCCGGCAATTCCGGCCGCCCCCAGCAACCCCCATTGAAGCGGCGTCAGCGGCGACCAATGGAAAGGTACGATGGGGGTCATGATCAGGGCGCAGAACAGGATGCCGCAGGTCAGGGAGGTCATGACGCTGTCGTCGCGGCCGACGTAGCTGGTGACGACCTGATAGAGCCCATGCAGCAACGCCGCCGCCAGCGGCCAGAGAGCGGCCATCTGCATGGCGTCGGAGCCCGGCCGGATGATGATCATGGCGCCGAGGAACCCCGCGATCACCCCGGCCCAGCGGCGCAGGCCGACCCGTTCACCCAGAAACGGCACGGCCAGGGCCGTGAAGGCGAGGGGTGAGAGCATGACGATGGCCCCGGCCTCGGCCAGCGGCACCAGGGCCAGGCCGGTGACATAGCAGACCGAGGTCGCGACAAGAATTGCCGCACGCAGGAACTGCAGCCAGGGCCGCCGGGTCGCCAGCAGGCGCGGCAGGCGGGTTGCGAAGGCACCCAACAGGATCGCTGCCTGCACGACGTAGATGCCCCAGACGACCATCAGCGGCGCGCTGGTCTTGACCAACTGCTTGGACAGAATGTCCATCACCGCGAAGGCCAGCATGGCGGCCGTCATGAACAGGATGGCCAGGCGTGGGTCTGCTTGCTGGCCTCGGCCGGCCGGGGCGGCGGGTGGAGTAGGCATCGATGGGGGCTCGTCCGTGTTCGGGCATTCTGGGACGCGCAGTGTCCGGTCGATGATCCGCGGCGTCAACGATGCGCGCGGCCGACATAGCGGGAAACTGCCATGCCGTGAATTCATTAGTGGCTGCCGTCGCCGCCATGTAAAAGGGCCGCCATGTACGAACAACCCATTCGACCGGACGAAACCTGGCTGCTCGCCCGCCTGCGGCGGCATCTGGGCGAACTGGCCCGGCTGGCCGCGCCGACCATCATTTCGCGCCTGGGCGTGCTGATGATCGCCCAGGTCGATGCCGTCATGGTCGGCCATGCGGCGACGGCGGAACTGGCCTATCTCAACCTCGGCAATGCCGTGGTCATCAACATCATCGTCGCCAGCATGGGGTTGCTGATGGGCACCTTGGTGATGACCTCGAATGCCTTCGGCGCGGAAAAGTTCACGGCTTGCGGTGCCGCGTGGCGCCGCTCGTTGCCGATGGCCTTCGGGCTGGGACTGATCGGTCTCGCCATTGCCGGGCAGGGGGCGGGGCTGATGGTCGTGCTGGGCCAGACGGGAAGCCTCGCCGAAGGCAGCGGCGCGGTGGCGCGGATCATGGGGCTGGGCGTGCTGCCGGTGCTGTTGTACCTGACGACCAATTTCTTTCTCGAAGGTCTGCGCCGCCCCGTGCCCGGCATGGTGCTGATGCTGTTCGCCAACATTTTGAACGTGGCGCTCAATTGGGTGCTGATCTACGGCGCCGGTCCGGTCGAGGCGATGGGCGCGGAAGGTGCCGCCTGGGCGACCACGGCGGTGCGGTGGTTCCTGGCGATCTCTATTCTCGCCTATGTCTGGTGGCTGCCGGACCGGAACCGCTTCGGGGTGCGCGGCGGTCATCCGCCTGATCCTGAGACGGGCCGCACGCAACGCCGGATCGGCTACGGCACGGGCTTGGGCATGGCGGCGGAATCCGGCGCCTTCACGGCGATGATGCTGTTCGCGGGCTGGCTCGGCGAATTGCAGGCGGCGGCCTACGGCATCGCCTTCAACCTGCTGGCCCTGTTCTTCATGATCGCGATCGGCGTCGGCGGCGCGACCAGCGTGCGGGTCGGTATCGCCTTCGGCCGCCGCGACGGGCCCGACTTGGCGCTCGCGGGTTGGACCGGCCTGGGCGCCAATACCTTGCTGGCCAGTTGCTTCGGTCTGTTCATTCATTTCAACGCGGATGCCCTGGTCTCGATCTACACCCAGGACCCGGCCCTGGCCGCCATGGCGGGCGGTCTTGTCGCCGTGGTCGCCGGGGTGCTCGTGCTGGACGGGGGGCAAGCCGTGATGGCACAGGCCCTGCGCGGGCGGCGCGACGTCTGGGTGCCCATGGTCTGCCAGATCGCCTGTTACCTGGGCCTCATGGTGCCGGTCGCCTATTGGATGGCGATCCGTATGGAATTCGGGGTGGTCAGTTTGATCTGGACCGTCCTGGGCGCCAGTGCGGTCTCATTGTTCCTGCTGGGGGGGCGGTTCGGCCTGTTGGCGCGGCGATCGCTCGACCCAGACAAATAAGCGGCATTAGAATAATCGATCATTCTGCAACACGAAGAAACGATTCAATAGTCCGGTGGAATGATCAGGGGAGAACCGAAAAATGCGCGTCAACATGATGTCAAAAATTTTCGCGGCGTTGGTGGTTTTGGCACTGACTGCCGCCTGCGCGAATGTCCAATTTCCAAAAACCGAGATTTCGACAAAAATCGAGACGTTCACGGAACCGCCGGTTGGAGTAAAGTCGACGGCTTCGATCGGGGACACGCTTATTTCACAAGGGATCAAGGTTGAGACACCGGGGATCCGCTTGACCGCTGCCTACCGAACGGAGTGGGTTCGGAACTCTGGTCACCGTGCATTTCCGTTCTTCTTTGAGGCGGCCACCGTGCTCAAGAAGATTGGGTCGATGAATGGGGTGCCGTTGTATGTGGGCCCTTCTGTCGGCGGCGTCATGGCGGCCGACGGGACACAGTTGGGGGCGCCCTACGGGATCGCCGTGACGGATGGCGGCGAGGTCAAGTTCGTCTATGCCATGGGTGGCGTGATCGAAGAGACGCCCGGCCGAAACGCAGCCTTCGAAAAGACGACCTTGGTCGGCGAGAATGAAAAGAATTTTCGGCAGGATTTTTTGTACAACGGCCGGAACAAAGAGGAACTGTTCTTCTCCTACCGCGAATTCAAAAGCGATCTCGCTCGTCCTGCCTTTCAGCAGGATGTTCGATACTTGATTGCCGACAGCAAGAACATCGGCTTCAAGTCACTTCGGTTGAGAGTGCTGGAGGCGACGAACCAGGACATCACCTACATCATCGAAAAGCCGTTTGATTAGTAGGCATATCGACTGACTGTTGTCGGAGCGGGAGGATCAGGCGCAGTCGACGCAGGTCGGCACGGTCGGGTCGTGGTCCAGGCGTTTCTTGGGGATGTCTTCGCCACAGGAGACGCAATAACCGAAGTCGCCCGCATCCATGCGTTCCAGCGCCGCCTTGGCGCGCATCTTTTCCGAACGTCGGCGGTCGGCGGTGGCCTCCTGCATGGCCTGAACCTGCAGAGCGTCCATGCGCGACAGGCGGCCCTGGGTCGTCTGATCCAGTTCCACCGGCTTGCGCGAATCCTCGGTCAGCGAGTCCATCGCCTCCAATTCGGCGATCAAGCCTTCGAGGCGTTCGCGGTAGGTGGCCAGCTGTTTCTTGGTGAACGGGCTGCTCATCGCCCGATTCTAGTGGGATTAGCGCAGTTCTTCCACCGGAACCACGCCCAGCACGTCGAGGCCCGACGCGATCACCGTCGCCGTCGCCTGAACCATTGCCATGCGGGCCCGCGTGACGTCGGCATTGTCGGCCTGCAGGAAGCGCAGGCCGGTGTCGTCGTTGCCCTTGTTCCACAACGCATGGAAGCCCGAAACCAGATCGTTCAGGTAGAAGGCGATGCGGTGCGGCTCGTGCGCCTCGGCGGCCTGATCGACGGTACGCGGCCAGGCGGCCATGACCTTGATCAGGTCAAGTTCCGCCGGATCGGTGAGCAGGGAGAGGTCGGCCCCCGCAAGTGCTTCCGCTGACGTATCGAGGCCGGAAATCTCCTCGGCAGCAGAGCGCAGCACCGAACGGCACCGCGCATGGGCGTACTGCACGTAGAACACCGGGTTTTCGCGCGATTGCTCGACCGCCTTGACCAGGTCGAATTCCATCTGGCTGTCGCTCTTGCGGGTCAGCATCAGGAAACGCACCACGTCCTTGCCGACCTCGTCGATCAGGTCGCGCAGGGTGACGAAGTTTCCGGCCCGCTTGGACATGCGCATGGGCTCGCCGTCCTTCATCAGATGGACCATCTGGCAGAGCTTGATGTCCAACTCGGCCTTGCCTTCGGACACGGCGGTGACGGCGGCCTTCATGCGCTTGACGTAGCCGCCGTGGTCGGCACCGAAGATGTCGATCATCTGGGTAAAGCCGCGTTTGTACTTGTCCAGATGGTTGGCGATGTCGTTGGCGAAATAGGTCCAGGAACCGTCGGATTTCTTGAGCGGCCGGTCGACGTCGTCGCCGAACTGGGTCGCCCGGAACAAGGCCTGGGGCCGGGGCTCCCAATCGTCGGGCGGCGGCTTGCCCTTGGGCGGCTCCAGCACGCCCGTATAGATCAGGTCGCGCTCGGAAAGCGTCTTATAGACGCCGTCCACCGCGCCCGCGGCAACCAGTTCCTTTTCCGAGGTGAAGACGTCCTGTTCGACGCCCAGGGCCGCCAGGTCCTCGCGGACCTGGGCCATCATCTCGCGCACAGTGAACTCGCGGAAATGCGGCAGCCAGGTGTCTTCGTCGACATGGCGCCACTTGTCGCCGTCGGCGTCGGCGATGGCCTTGCCCACGGGAATCAGGTATTCGCCCGGATACATGCCGTCGGGGATCTCGCCGATGTCTTCGCCCAGCGCCTGGCAGTACCGCAGATAAGCGGAGGTCGCCAAAACCTCGACCTGGGCGCCGGCGTCGTTGATGTAGTATTCGGTCGTTACGTCGTAACCGGCTTTTTTCAAAAGCCGCGCCAGCACGTCGCCGACCACGGCGCCCCGGGCATGGGCCACGTGCAGGGGGCCGGTCGGATTGGCGGAAACGTATTCGACGTTGACCTTGCCGGTGCCAGCGCCGAAATCGGAATCGCCGTAGGCCCGGCCAGCGGCCAGAATTTCCATCAGCCGCGCATGCCAGAACCCGTCGGCCAGGCGAAGGTTGATGAAGCCCGGACCCGCGACCTCGGCCGCCGTGACGTCGTCCAGCGCGAGCAGGCGATCGGCCAGCGTTTCGGCGATGTCGCGCGGCTTCATGCCCGCGGGCTTGGCCAGGACCATGGCCGCGTTGGTGGTGACGTCGCCATGGCTGGCTTCGCGCGGCGGTTCGACGCCCACGCGCGAGGTATCGAGTCCACCCGGCAGGGCGCCTTCGGCGGCCATCGCCTCGATCTGGCGGATCACTTCGGCCTGGAAATGCTGAAACAGGTTCATCGGTCGTCCGGTTCGGAGAGTGTGAAGTCGCATCGCCCAAGGGCTTGCGGCGCTCTTGGCGCGCCGGGTTTGTCCCAGAATTGCCCGAGACGGTCAATAGCCACGGCGGTCACCAGGGGGCGGGAAGATGGTGCCGGCTGCAGGAGTCGAACCCGCGACCCTCTGATTACAAATCAGATGCTCTACCAACTGAGCTAAGCCGGCACAGGGGCGGGGCGGCAAGGTGCTGCCGAATTCCGTCCCGTTCGCGGCCACGTATACTCTCAACCGCCCGGTCGCGACAAGCGCCCAGGTCGATGCGCGAAGGCGCGGCCGAAATTCAGGCCACGTCGTTTTCCTGTGCGAACTTTTTCAAGGTCTCATCGGTGAACCAGATGACGCCGACGATCTGGCTCACGGTTCGGCCGTCGTTGGACAGCGGCAGGCGGAGAATCGAATGAGCCTGGATGAAACCGCGTTCGTGGTTGAAGCCCAAAACGTCGGCGGTCGCCTTGCGGCCGTCGCGAATTTCTCGGTGCTGTTCACGAAGATTTTCGGCGAAGTCGCGGGGCGACATGTCGTAGGGGCATTTGCCGGTCATGTCCTCGCCGTGGATATCGGTCATGCGGCTGCCCCAATAGCGAAACCGGTTCTGCGACATGTCGTCGTAGGTGTCGATGACCAGGGTCGTCGGCAGAACCTGGGGCGGCAGTTTTTGGATCTCGAACTTGTTCCAGGGGCAGGTTAGGTCTTCGCCGCCGCGCGCGCGCCAGTGATCGAGAACCAGGGTCAGCGGTTCTTCCAACTCGGACAGCGATAGGCGTCTGCGAAACATCTTTCCCAGCTTCCCCGGCCCCGGTTCCCCGGGTATGACGGGCTCCTCCCCGGAACCGCATAGGATTATGTGTACGCCGGTTGTCCTGTTCAGGGCAATACGGGACGGCGTCGGGCGACCTCGTAGAGTGCCACCGCCGCCGCGTTGGACAGGTTCAGGCTTTCCATGGCGGGCTGGATCGGAATGCGGACCAACAGGTCGCAGTTTTCGCCCACCAGACGGCGGAGGCCCGAGCCTTCGGCCCCCAGGACCAAGGCGATGCGGCCGGACAGGTCGGCGTCGTTGATATAGGTCTCGGCGGCGCCGTCCAGGCCGATGCACCAGAACTCCGATTCTTTCAGTTGCGCCAGGGCGCGGCTCAGGTTGGTCGCGACGACAAGGGGCACGGCCTCCAGCGCGCCCGAGGCCGCCTTGGCCAGCGTGCCTGTGGTTTCCGGGGCGTTGCGATCCTGGACGATCACGGCCTGAGCCCCGAAAGCCGCTGCCGAGCGGAGCACCGCGCCGATGTTATGCGGGTCCGTCGCCTGATCCAGGACGATGACCAGGGCGTTCTTGGCGTCGGCCGTGCGGTCGCATATGTCCTCCACCGCCAATTGCTGCAGGGCGAAAACCTGAACGGCGAGACCCTGATGCACCGCATCGCGCGGCAAAACGGCGTCGATCTCGCGTCGGTCCATGGTTTCCGGCGTCGGACGGTCAGCCGGCATGCCGGGTTTTCGTAGGGCGGCGGCGACTTCCTCGGCCTGGCCGGGGGTGGCCAGAATCCGGGAGATCTCCCGTTCAGGGTTGGCGAGGGCCGCGAGAACGGCGTGCCGGCCGTAAATCCAGGCCGATTTGCCGCTGCCGCGGGGGGCGGGTTCGCCGCCGGTTTTGGCCCGAACGCGGGCTTTTTGGTTGTGCTTGCGCTTGCTCATGGTGCGATTTAACATGAAACCACAATCGAAGTCTGCTGGATGCCTCTCTTTATCAAGAGAAGGAGAGGGGCCTGCGGGCTATTTTATTGTGTTTTGGCGTTGACAACCGGTTGCAAATCCACGTATTCCCACCGTCCGTCCGGCGCGCCGGGCGGGCAGTTTCACTGTGGTGCTGCGAAGTTCCGGAGTACGGGACCCTGGAGGGGTGCCCGAGTGGCTAAAGGGGACGGGCTGTAAACCCGTTGGCGTACGCCTACGTTGGTTCGAATCCAACCCCCTCCACCATCTCGTTTCCGGGAGGGATGGCAGAACCGACGGCGGGCCGACGGCGGCCCCGGTTCGGGAAAGCGGTCCAGCCGTGTGAACGGCGCCATGGGTGAGAAAAAAGACGTAACAAGAGTACGATACGGCGAAAGAGGACCAGGCGGAACCCAGCCCCAAGGGGCTTGCAAGGCGGCGCGAAATCAAGCGGGTGTAGCTCAATGGTAGAGCAGAAGCCTTCCAAGCTTACGACGGGGGTTCGATTCCCCTCACCCGCTCCAACCTCCCGAAGCGGCGTGATCTGGACGGGGTCTTCGACGACTAAGGAATTTTCGGCGCCGTGAGGGCGCCATCAAGGCGACACAGTTTCAGTTTCAGGTAACACCAGAGAGACAGACGAGACCGGACAATGGCGAAAGAGAAGTTTGAACGTAATAAGCCGCATTGCAACATCGGCACGATCGGGCACGTTGACCACGGCAAGACGACGCTGACGGCTGCGATCACG
>NZRL01000170.1 GCA_002696205.1 Rhodospirillaceae bacterium
CGCCAGACCATCTGCAGCCGGTCAAGCCGGTGACCTATTCGGTGATCAAGACGGGATTGATCGGCCTGACCCGGTATCTCGCGACCTATTGGGCGGGCAAGGGTGTGCGGGCCAATGCACTATCTCCGGGAGGCGTTTACGTCGACCAGGACGAAGGCTTTCAACAACGCCTGAGCGCGTTGATCCCGCTGGGCCGGATGGCCGCGCGCGACGAATACCGGGCGGCGGTTCAATTTCTCTGCTCCGATGCCTCCACCTATATGAATGGGCAGAATGTCGTCATGGATGGGGGACGTTCGGTCTGGTGATCCGGCCGAGCCTCGTATGAGAACTCCATTGGACACCCAATGACATCGACAAAACAATCTCCCAGGTCCGGTCTTTTGGCGGTCATATCCCAGGCGCTGGAAGGGAACCGTCTCATCATCACCGTTTTCATCCTGGCGTCTCTGTTCGGGGCGCTGGCCGAAGGTCTCGGCCTTTCGATGATCGTGCCGTTGCTGGAAGCACAAGGAAATTCGCGGATCTTCAGCGACGCCCCGTTGTTCGGACAGATCGGCGCTTTGTTGGAAGGATACGATGTTCAACACCGCCTCAGGATTACCGCCATGGTCCTATTGGGCGCCGTGCTTATTCGGGGAGTCCTTCAGTTCACGACCATGTTTCTCACCGCATACGTGCCCCTACGCCTGCAGAAACGCCTTGCTCAAGAAACGTTTGATATTCTGATGACGTCAAGTACCTCCTACGTGGAATCACAAAAGAGCGGAGACTTGATATACCAACTCCAGGGAATTCCGACCCGGGTGGCGACCACTCTAAACGCCTTGGCCATGATTTCTTGGAACCTCGCATTATTATTTGTTTATTTTATTTTCATGCTCCTCATTTCTGTGGAATTCACATTATATTGTATGGTGTTTTCCGTATTATTTTCCTTTGCTTATATGAAGCTGTCATTGGCGCCCCTAAGAGCCGCCAGCGTACGCATCACCAAAGCAAGCCAGGACTGGTATCAGCATCAGTTGGAAGCGATTAACGGCTTCAGGTTCATCAAACTTCTATCCGCTGAACGGGATTTGAACACCAAACAGGCCCGTTCGCTCAAGGAATTGATCGATGTGGCGACATCGGCAAACGTGATGAGCGCACTCCCTCAACCGCTCATGATGTGTTCGGCCGGCCTGTTTATCGCCGCGCTGATTGTCGTGGTATCGTACGAAGCTGCGGAAATTCCATCGAGGATCGCCCAATTGTTGCTGTTTCTCGCGATCCTGACCCGCTTGATCGGTCCCGTTTCAGTGATCAACAGCATGCGGGCCTCCATCCAGTCGAACCTCAACGCCCTTGAAGCGCATGCCGACTTCATCTCGGAAGTTGGCGCGAATGCCGCGCGTCTGAGCGGCAACCCAGTCGAGGCGCTGCAGTCGGGCATCCGCCTGGATCATGTATCGTTTGCCTATCCGGGTGGTTCCGTTCGCGCCATCTCGAATATCGATTTTGAGATCGAAAAAGGCTCGATGGTCGCGATTGTCGGCCGGTCGGGTTCGGGAAAATCGACAATCGTCAGCCTGTTGGCGGGATTGTATGAACCCGGCGGGGGAAAGATTCTGATCGACGGCGTCGATCTCAGAGAAATCGACCTTAAGACCTGGCGCAAACACGTGAGCATCGTCAGCCAGGACCTGTTCGTCTTTAACGACACCATTCGAAACAACCTTGTCTTCGGGTTGGACGGAATTGACGACGAACAAATCCGCAAAGCCCTGGACCTTGCCTCGGCACAGGAATTCGTCGACGAGCTGGAAGATGGGTTGGAGACCGTGATCGGGGAGCGAGGGGTCCGGCTTTCCGGGGGGCAGCGCCAGCGGTTGGCCATCGCGCGAGCCGTTCTCGCCGACCCGGATCTGCTAATCCTGGATGAAGCCACGAGCCAACTGGACAGTTTGACTGAAAAAGCCATTCAAGCCGCCATCGATGCGATGCGCAGCGACCGCACGCTGCTTGTTATCGCCCACCGCCTTTCCACCATTCAAGACGCGGATCGGATCGTCGTCCTGGATGACGGGCATGTGGTCGAAACCGGAAGGCATGAAGACCTAATGGGCAAAACGGGTATCTACACCGAATTGTTGTCGGCGCACCAAATTGGGCCCGAGGCTCACAAGCGGAGCCTCCCGGCGTGAAGGCGCCGAGGAAACGACCGGCGGCCCCTTGGCCAGAGACGGTCGAATTGGGTGCGGGCGGCATTCTCGGAGGCGCCCAAGGCGTCGTTTCGTCAACCTTCGGACACTTAAAGCTTGAGCAGGTTTCAGGTTAAGTGACAAAACATGCCTCGCAAGAGGTTATCGATATTGAAAGTTTGGACGTGGGCGCAGAACAGAAAGATCAAAACGAAAATCCGGCAATGCAGGGGCACAAGATCCTCTCAATCGAGGAGGCTGCCGCTGTTTCTGCGGATGCGAAGCGAGCCGGAAAAGCGACCGTTCTCGCCCATGGCGTATTCGACCTGTTGCATCTTGGCCACGTTCGCCACCTGGAAGCCGCCAAGCGCGAAGGCGATCTTCTGTTCGTTTCAATCACCGAGGATACCTTCGTCAACAAAGGGCCCGGACGTCCCGCCTTTCCCGCCCCCATGCGGGCTGAAATGCTTGCCTCGTTGGAGATCATCGATTTCGTGTTGATCAACAATGCCGCCACGGCGGAACCCGTGATCAAGGCGCTCAAGCCATCTGTCTACGTCAAAGGACGAGAGTACGCGGATGTCGGAAATGACCTCTCTGGCAAAATCGTCGACGAACAAAAATTGGTCGAAGAGGGCGGTGGGCACATCGTCTTCACGGACGATCTCGTATTCAGTTCGTCATCCTTGATCAATCGGCATCTGGACGTCTATCACCCGGAACTTCAGGAATACCTGGAGCGCCTTCGCGAGAAGGTTTCGATCGACGATATCGTCCGCATGACGGACGCCGTCGCGGGCTACAAAGTTCTGCTCATCGGCGACGCCATCATCGACGAATATCAATACGTGACCTCCATGGGAAAATCCCCCAAGGAAAACATGATCGCAACCAGGTTCGCCGATCGCGAAGTTTTCGCCGGCGGCGTGCTCGCGGCGGCCAATCATGTCGCCAGCTTCTGCGCCCGTGTAGAAGTCCTGACCTGCTTGGGAACGGAGAACAACTACGAAGATTTCATCCGCGCCCATCTCAAATCGAACGTAAAACTGAACGCCGTGTACCGGGACGGCGCCCCCACGACGCGAAAATGCCGCTTCGTCGATCAGAACTACCTCGGCAAGATGTTCGAGGTGTACTTTTTCGAAGACGGCCCGTTGCCCGATACGCGGCAGAATGAACTTAACGCCATCATCGAACAGCGCGCGGCCGAATTCGATCTGGTGATCGTCACCGATTTCGGCCATGGCCTGATCGCCCAGTCGACGATCGACACCATCGAACAAAAATCACGGTTCTTGGCCGTCAACGCGCAAAGCAACAGCGCAAATCACGGGTACAATCTGATCACCCGATACAAGGATGTCGATTATATCTGCATCGACGCACCGGAAGCGCGGCTCGCCCTTTCCAACAAATTCCATGACATCGGCGATCTGATCCGGGATCAACTGGCGCCCAAACTGCAATGCGACAAACTGATCGTGACGCAAGGCAAAGAGGGGTGCGTCACCTTCGACGCAAAGAAGGGCATCATCACCATTCCCGCCTTCACGAAATCGGTCGTGGATACGGTCGGCGCCGGCGATGCCTTCCTTTCGATCACCTCGCCACTGGTTGCCAGCGGAGCCCCGATGGACCTGGTCGGATTTGCCGGTAATGCCGCAGGCGCAATCAAGGTCGGGATCGTCGGGCACCGACAATCCATCGAAAAAGTCGCCTTATTGAAATATATGACTCGTCTGTTGAAGTGATGGCGCTCTCTCCAGAAACCCGGATCCAGCTGTTTCAAATGCAGGCCGCCATCCGAACGGCCGAAGAAGCCATTGTCCGCCATTACCATGAACAGGAAATGCGCTGCCCGGTTCATCTTTGCATCGGCCAAGAGGCGGTCTCTGCCGGGGCTTGCGCCGCGGTCCTGCGGTCGGACTATGCAATTTCCCACCATCGGTCACACGGCCACTATCTCGGCAAGGGCGGGAATCTGAACGCAATGATGGCCGAAATTTACGGCAAAGCGACGGGCTGCTCGGGGGGCAAGGGCGGGTCCATGCACCTTATCGACCTCGATGCGGGCTTCCTTGGGGCGGCCCCGATCGTCGGCAGCACGATCCCCATTGGATTGGGCGCCGCGTTCAGCGCACATCTGAAGAAAGAAGATCGCGTAACCCTGGTCTTTCTCGGCGATGGGGCAATGGAATCGGGCGTGGTCCATGAAAGTTTCAATTTCGCCGTGCTAAAAAAGCTACCCGTCGTCTTTGTATGCGAGAACAATCTCTATTCCGTGAATTCCCCTATGCATGTCCGCCAGTCTCATGTCCGGCGCCTCGTCGATATCGCCACGGGTCACGGCCTGCCCGCCGCTGACGGGGACGGGAATGACGCGGAGGCGGTCTATCGTCTCACCAAAGACGCCACGGACAGGGCGCGAC
The DNA here is from genome assembly GCA_002696205.1 of Rhodospirillaceae bacterium. Taxonomy (GTDB): domain Bacteria; phylum Pseudomonadota; class Alphaproteobacteria; order Rhodospirillales; family Casp-alpha2; genus UBA1479. The sequence continues at coordinate 4,613 of NZRL01000170.1, forward strand.
GCGGGGACGGTCCGAGTTTTCTCGAATTCTCAACCTACCGATGGCGGGAGCATTGCGGCCAAAATTTCGATCATCCGGCTGGCTTTCGCGACGAACAGGAAGTCGTCTCCTGGATGGAACGTGATCCGATTTCAATTCACCGACACGCGCTGATTGACGAAAAAATCGCCCACCCCGACGAATTGGATCGGATTTACGCGGCGCAAGAAGCCCTCGCCGCCTCGGCCATCGAATTTGCCATAAACAGCCCCTTCCCTGACCCCAACACCGCGGCAGATCACATCTATGCCTGACGATAGGCCGCAATCCATGAATCGGCAGATCAGCTACGCCGAGGCGCTGTGCGAGGCCCAGCGCCAAACCCTGGACGCCGATGATCAAGTCATCGTCATCGGCCTGGGCGTTCCCGATCCGAAGGGAATCTTTAACAGCACCTCGGGATTGCAGGAGGAATTCGGGCCCGACCGCGTGATGGACATGCCGCTATCCGAGAACGCAATGACCGGCGTCGTCATCGGCGCGGCGATGACCGGCCTTCGCCCGGTGATGACGCACCAACGCGTCGATTTCGCGATGACGGCGATGGAACAGATCATTAATCAGGCGGCAAAGTGGCATTACATGTTCAATGGGCAACATAAGGTGCCAATCGTGGTTCGCATGGTGGTCGGGCGGGGCTGGGGGCAAGGCCCTCAGCATTCACAAAGTCTGCAATCGCTGTTCGCGCATATCCCGGGCCTGAAGGTCATCATGCCGACATCCGCCCATGATGCGAAAGGGATGTTGATTTCCGCCATTGAAGACGACAATCCGGTCATCTCTCTGGAACATCGCTGGCTGTACGGGATCAAGGACTTTGTCCCGGAAGAGCCGTTTCGCGTTCCCTTGGGAAAGGCCCGCGTCATGCGCGAGGGAACCGACGTGACGATCGTCTCCCTGTCCTATATGACACTCGAAGCGCTGTCCGCCGCCGAAACCCTGGAGACCCGGGGCGTCAACGCCGAGGTCGTCGACCTTCGCTCGCTGCGGCCGCTCGATGAGCAGACGATCCTGGATTCGATAAAGAAAACCGGCCGCCTGATCGTCGCCGATACGACGAACAAAATGTATGGCGCCAGCGCCGAAATCGCCGCCCTGGCCACGGAGAAGGCGTTTTCAAGCCTGCGCGGCGCGCCCGTCCGCATCGGCTCTCCGGAACATCCCGCGCCGACCAGCCCGGCATTGGCCGATCAATACTATCCCCGGGCGCCGCATATTGCCGCCGCCGTCTTGGAAATGCTCGAGTTGCCGGTCGACGGCCTCCGTTTCGATCCTCCTGAGGGCCGGCGCCTCGATCAGCCCAACGCCAGCTTCACCGGCCCGTTTTGATTCATCGTCGCAGACATACCCAAGGTTAATCTGGTCCAAATGCAAAAAATCGTCGTCATCGGCAGCAACTCCTTTTCCGGACAAGACTTTATCGACCTCCTGCTCGAGGAGCCGAGCCTTGAGGTCATCGGCGTCAGCCGGTCTCCGGAAAAACCGGGGTTCATGCTTCGCTACGCGTCGCGGAAAGACCTTTCGCACTATTCCTTCCACCAAGTGGACATGAACGGCGGCATGGTTCAGCTACTGGAGTTGCTGGACCGAGAGCGCCCGGACGCGATCGTAAACTTCGCGGCGCAAAGCGAAGTCGCCCCCAGTTGGGAACATCCCGAACATTGGTTCGAAACCAATTGCGCGGCGCTTTCCAAACTCGTGAACCATTTGCGACGACAAGACTACCTGGAGCGTTACCTCCATATTTCCTCCCCGGAAGCCTATGGGAGCTGCATCGGCCGGGTGACCGAAACAACGCCCGACAACCCGAGCACCCCCTATGCCGCGTCAAAAGCGGCGGCCGACATGATCGTCGACGTCTACCGTAAACAATACGGATTTCCGGCGCTTACCGTGCGGGCGACCAACGTTTACGGCGCACGCCAGCAGTTGTTCAAAATCGTGCCGAGAAGCGCGATCTACATGCGACTGGGCAGGAAAATTCCCCTGCATGGCGGCGGGGTCGCCGTGAAATCCTATATCCACGTCCGTGACGTGTCCCGCGGCGAGTTGGCGATCCTGAAAAAAGGAAAGATCGGGGAACGCTACCATCTGGCGCCGGAAGAAGGAATTTCGGTCCGGGACATCGTCGCGAAAGTCGCCGAAAATCTCGGTCAGGCGTTCGAGGACGTGGTCGATATCGTTGACGAAAGGCCGGGCCAAGACGCCGCCTATGTCATCGACGCGGGAAAGGCCCACGCGGACCTCGGATGGGCTCCGGAAATTTCACAGGATGCCGGGATCAAGGAAACGGTGGACTGGGTCGTCGAAAACTGGGCCGATATCCAACGCCAATCGCTCGACTACATTCATAAACCGTGACTTGACGGATATGATGACCGATACACAGAATTTGCCTCCGTCAGAGCACACCCTTCGGACTCTGTTGAATGCGCTTCCTGAAATGCACGACCTGCATTCATCCAGGACGCTCTCCTATCGGTTTCTGAACGATCTCTGCCAAAGCGTGACGAAGGACATGTTTTCTTCCGTCGAACCCGTCGCCCGCGAGTTCGGACCGTTCGGCCCCCTTCAATTCCCATATCTTGAAATGGGCGCCGTGACCTCACTGGACCTGTTCGGCATCGACGAATTGATCATCTTTGCGTTCTATTGGTCGAATCGGGGCAATTACCGGCGCGTCGCGGATCTTGGCGCGAACATCGGCTTGCACAGTCTGTGTCTGGCCCGGTGCGGATACGAAGTGAAGTGCTTCGAACCCGATCCGGAAACCTTCGCCAAATTGAACGACAACCTGGCCCGAAACGGAGCCTCGACCGTCGACGCCATACAGGCGGCCATTTCCGTCGAAGACGGCACCACCGAATTCATCCGCGTGATCGGAAATCGAACCGGCAGTCATCTCGCCGGCGCGAAATCGGACGCCTACGGCGCTCTGGACAAATTCACGGTCACAACCCAAGCCTTTCGCCGGGTCATCGAATGGGCCGATCTCATGAAGATAGATGTCGAAGGGCATGAGGCGGAATTGATAGTTGCGACCACATCGTCCGACTGGGCCGGGGTCGATGCCATTCTTGAAGTCGGCAGCCCGGAAAACGCCCGGGCGATTTTCCAGCATTTGACCCGCATCGGCGTCAACATGTTCGCTCAGTTGGGCAATTGGCGCCGTGTCGAGAACATCGCGGAGATGCCGACCAGCTACCGCGACGGCAGCCTATTTGTGACGTCGAAAACCCAAATGCCCTGGCAGTAATACCCGGCGGCAATGGCGTTGCGTAAGGCGGCCTTCGGCCCGAAGCGCATACACGACACTGCTCCCCCTCACTCGAAAAGGCACGGGACGATCAAATGGACCTTGGTATCAGAGGCAAAACAGCCCTGGTGACGGGCGCGGGCCGCGGCATCGGACGCGCGATCTCGCAGGCTCTCGCCTCGGAAGGCGCCCGTGTTATCGCCGTGTCCAGAACGCAGTCCGATCTGGATTCCCTGCTGGACTCGATCAACGGCCCGTCGGCGGGCCATATGGCGATCGCACGCGACCTGATGGACAGGCGACAGACCGAGGCCTTGCTTGCGGAACTTTCGGCGCAGCCGTCCGTCGATATCGTCGTCCACAATTTGGGCGGCACCTTGGATATCACCGACCCATTCTGCAGCGCGGAAGATTGGCGAAACGTCTACCGCCTGAATCTGGAAATCCCGATCGAGCTCAACCTCGATCTGGTGCCCCGGATGACGGCTCGGGGTTGGGGGCGCATCGTTCATATTTCGTCGATCTCGGCTTTTGAAAACCAAGGGCCGGTGAGCTATTGCGCGATGAAGGCCGCACTGGCCGCGTATACCCGCAGCTTCGCAGGTATTGTCGCCAAGGACGGGGTCATAATGACTTCCGTCTTACCCGGCGCCGTCATGACGGAAGGCGGGTACTGGGAATCGGCCAAGGCGACGAACCCTGACCACTACAATAAGTACGTACAGGAGCGGATGAGGATCGGGCGCCTTGGAACACCCCAGGAGATCGCTTCGGTTGTCGCCTTCCTATGCAGTGAACATGTATCATTTGCCGTCGGAAGCACGATGACCGTCGATGGCGGACAGGGGCGTGGCTTTTTCAGCTGAACGAACTCAACCCTTGAGCATGATGCGCAACGATCAAAGCATGTAAGGCAATTCTCAGATGACAGAAGAACCCATTGAGCTGTTCAAGGGTCATGAGCCGAACCCCAGCAAGCATCGTTTTCCGGACCTCAGCTACCTTGCCGAAGAACTTGACCTGAACGGGTATTTCGTCGTTCCCGATCGCCTCACGCCGTCGCAGCTGGACGAGCTTCGCACTGAAATCGATCGGCTTCTTGAGGTCGAGGAGCGGGAATTCGGCGAAGAAAACCTCCGGCGCATCAATGATTGCGGCGTCGTTCGCAGCCCGTTTCTTTCGTCCCAAGGGGTGCGGGACGCATGCTTCGACAGTCTCGTTTTCGACGCCCTGGACCTCGTGTTCGGCAAGCAGCGCGTCCTGCATGTAAACCGCGCCGTGGTCAACGATCCGTCCCAAAAGCATCCGGCCGCCGTTTGGCACCGTGAACCCGCCTATGTCGACTTCACGGCGTCTCGTCCGCTTTCGCTGACGTGCATACAGATGATCGACCCGTCCAACGATATGAACGGCGGCATTGAAATGCTTGTCGGAAGTCATCGATGGCCGCGTTTTCCCTCCGACGAGTTCGTTCGGCGAAACGCCGTGGTCCCTTCGATCCCCGCAGGCTCGCTGCTGGTCTTCAACTCGCTGTTGTTTCATCGCAACACGGCGAACCAGACCAACGACCTCCGGCGATCCTTGGTTACGATTTTCACGACCCCCGTCATCAAACAGCAGGTCAATATTCCCCAGATGATGCGGGATCGTCAGTGCGAAAGCATCGCCGATCAACTGCCGGATGGTCGCTTTCTATTCGGTTTCGACACCGAACTTCGCCAGAACGACGACGACTACCGGCGATCGAAACTTCATCAAATCAAATAACGGGACCGTCGACCTCACCCCTAGGCCCCGTTTGACTGAGCAACCCTGATGTCCCATACATTCGATCCTCGACGGAACGGTGGATGCGGCACCGAATCAGAAAATGTTAGGTAAATTAAAATGACCGAAATCCAGAAAGAACCGATTGAAACTTGCTGCGCCTGCGGGAGCAGCGACCTGAAACTCATTACCGCCCTTCCGAAATTTCCCCATGTCGGAATTTTCATTAACGAGCGCGAGGAAGAAAAGAATTCGCCGCTGGTCGACAACGATCTCTATGCATGCGAATTCTGCGGCCATGTGCAACTCGGGTACGCGCTGGACCCGGGCTTCCTCTATACGTCGGAGTTTCAGCACCGCACCTCGCAAAGCGTGACCGCCAAACAAGCGAACGATTTCATCTTCGATTTCGCCCAGAAAGTCGTTGGAGGGAAAAAGGTCGAGCTGGTTGCCGAGATCGGTTGCAACGACACGTTTCTTCTTCAGAAGTTCGCCGAAAAGGGCGCCGACGTCGCCGGCGTCGATCCCATTTGGCGCGGCAACGAACATGTGTTCCTCGAAGGGCTGAGCGAACATCTGAAGCCGCGCTTCCATGTCGTCGGAGACTTCATCGAGAACGTCGATTTCGAAGCCCGGTTCCAGAAGCGGCCGGACGTCTACATCACGAATTTCGTGTTCGAGCACCTCAAGGAACCTTGCGAAGTCGTGCGCTCCATCCTGGATCAGGCCAAGCCCGACGCCACCGTCATCATTGGCGTTCCGGGCGCCGAGTTCCTTCTGCTGAACAGCCGTTTCGATCAGCTGTCACACCAGCACTACCAGCAGTTCACCATCGAATCCTTGACCCACATGATCAAGCGGGCGGGCGGTGAAATTCTTGACATCGGCATCAATTTCACAGTCTGGGGCCAGATCATGGTCGCCTTCAAGAAAGGGACGCCGGTCGTCGAAAGCAAGGTCGACATGAAATTCGATCCGGAAGGCGTGCAAGCCTCGTTCCGCTCGTTCAACAATCAAATCGATATGATGAAGGAACGCGTCCGGTTCTTGCACGACAAGGAAATTTACGGCATGGGCGCGGCCCAGAATTTCCCCGTCTTTGCATACTTCTACGGAGAAGAAATGCCGTTCTCGGAAATTCTGGATGACCACCCATTGCGTCAGAATAAGATGTTCCCACACTTCCCCTACAAAATCGTCACGCCGAGCGGTTCCTATGTCGGGTCCGTCGGCATATTGACCGCCGCCGATTACGGCCGGGTGCTTGTCGGGCGAATGGCGCAATTGGGCTTCGACCACGTGGTATTGCCCTTCACCTCCGTGTGACGCCGGTCATTCGGACGACCGCCCACCAAGCGCAAACAGGAAGATTATGATCAAGAATTCGCAGGCCATTGCGGACCATTTGGCACGGGCGGGCGTTCGGGCGCTGTTCGGCGTCCAAGGCGGTGCCGCCGCCCATCTCATCGAAGCCACCTGCATGCATGACGACATGCATTTCATCCCTGTCTTGAACGAACAGGCGGCCGGCCTTGCCGCGCATGGCCATTTTTTCGCCCACGGCGCCCCCGCCGGGGC
>NZRL01000171.1 GCA_002696205.1 Rhodospirillaceae bacterium
CGGTTCAACGACGACGTAGTTTTCGAAGTACAGAACCCGTTCCAGATCCTTCAGCGTCATATCGACCAGCAGGCCGATCCGCGACGGCAGCGACTTCAGGAACCAGATGTGGGCGACCGGCGAGGCCAGCTCGATATGGCCCATGCGCTCGCGCCGGACCTTCTGCAGCGTGACTTCGACACCGCACTTCTCGCAGATGATGCCCTTGTATTTCATCCGCTTGTACTTGCCGCACAGGCATTCGTAATCCTTGATCGGACCGAAGATGCGGGCACAGAACAGACCGTCCCGTTCCGGCTTGAACGTGCGGTAGTTGATGGTTTCCGGCTTCTTGATCTCGCCGAACGACCACGACCGGATCCGTTCCGGCGAGGCGATGGAGATTTTCAGTTCGTCGAACTGCTGGGTGGCCTGGGGCTGCCCGAAAATGCGCATCAGTTCGTTCATATCTACTTCTCCTTCAAAGCGCTGATTGACGCTTGATCTCTATTGAGTGCGCGTCACTGCGCTTAGTTCATTTCCACGTTCAGGCCGAGCGACTGCAGTTCCTTCACCAACACGTTGAAGGATTCCGGCACCCCGGCTTCGAAGGTATCGTCGCCACGGACGATGGCCTCGTAGACCTTGGTACGGCCGGAAACGTCGTCCGACTTCACGGTCAGCATTTCCTGCAGGGTATAGGCGGCGCCGTAGGCTTCCAGGGCCCAGACCTCCATTTCCCCGAAACGCTGTCCACCGAACTGCGCCTTACCACCCAGCGGCTGCTGGGTGACGAGCGAGTACGGGCCGATGGACCGTGCGTGGATCTTATCGTCGACCAGGTGGTGCAGCTTCAGCATGTAGATGTAGCCCACCGTGACCTTGCGTTCGAAGGTTTCGCCCGTACGGCCGTCGATCAGCGTCATCTGACCCGAGGCGTCGAGACCGGCTTTCTCCAGCATCTCGACGATATCGTCCTCGCGGGCACCATCGAAGACCGGCGTCGCGATCGGCACGCCCGACTTCAGGTTGGTGCCGAGCTCCAGAACGTCCTCGTCAGACATGTCGTTGATCGTCGACTTGTAGACGTCGGGACCGTAGATCTCCTTGAGCAGCGACTTGATCTTCTTGGTGTCGCCACCCGTGGCATGCATCTCCTCCATCAGGCCGCCGATCTGACGACCCAGGCCGGAACAGGCCCAGCCGAGGTGGGTTTCAAGAATCTGCCCGACGTTCATACGCGACGGCACGCCCAAGGGGTTGAGCACGATATCGACCGGGGTGCCGTCTTCCAGGTGCGGCATGTCCTCGATCGGCATGATGCGGGAGATAACACCCTTGTTGCCGTGGCGGCCGGCCATCTTATCGCCCGGCTGCAGCTTGCGCTTCACCGCGACGAAGACCTTGACCATCTTCATGACGCCCGGCGAGAGATCGTCGCCGCGCTGCAGCTTGTCGACCTTGTTGTCGAAGCGTTCCTGCAGTTTCGCGATATCTTCCTCGAACTGGGTCTTGAGGGCCTCGACGTCCTTCATGATCTTGTCGTTTTCGATCACGATCTGCGCCAGCTGGCCGACGGTGTACTGCGACAGCACGTTGTCGGTCAGCTTGGTGCCGGACTTGAGCCCCTTCGGACCGCCGGCGGCCTTGCGGTTGACCAGCAGTGCCTTGAGACGCGCTTCGAAGGAACGCTCCAGGATACGGCGTTCGTCGTCGCGGTCCTTGGCCAGACGTTCGATCTCGGCCCGTTCGATGGCGAGCGCACGTTCGTCCTTGTCGACGCCGCGCCGCGAGAACACGCGGACTTCGACGATCGTTCCGGCGACGCCCGGGGGCAGACGCAGGGAGGTATCGCGGACGTCGGAGGCTTTCTCACCGAAGATGGCGCGCAGAAGCTTTTCTTCCGGCGTCATCGGGCTTTCGCCCTTCGGCGTCACCTTACCGACCAGAATGTCGCCCGGCTCCACTTCGGCGCCGATGTAGACGATCCCGGCTTCGTCCATGTTCTTGAGGGCTTCTTCACCGACGTTCGGAATGTCGCGGGTGATTTCTTCCTGACCCAGCTTGGTGTCGCGGGCCATGACCTCGAATTCCTCGATGTGGATCGAGGTGAACACGTCGTCCTTCACGATGCGTTCGGAGATCAGGATCGAATCCTCGAAGTTGTAGCCGTTCCAGGGCATGAACGCGACGAGCACGTTGCGGCCCAGGGCCAGATCGCCCAGGTCCGTCGAGGGACCGTCGGCGATGGTGTCGCCCTTTTCGACCCGGTCGCCGACCTTCACCAGAGGCTTCTGGTGCAGGTAGGTGTTCTGGTTCGAACGCTGGAACTTGTTCAGGTAGTAGATATCGACACCGGTGTCGGAGCTGGTGCTTTCCGACTCGTCGGCGTGGATAACGATGCGGGTGGCGTCGATCTGATCGACCGTGCCGCCGCGGCGCGCGGTGATGGTCGCACCGGAGTCGCGGGCGACCGGGGCTTCCATGCCGGTGCCGACCAGCGGCGCTTCGGCCTTGATCAGCGGCACAGCCTGACGCTGCATGTTCGAGCCCATGAGGGCGCGGTTGGCGTCATCGTTTTCCAGGAACGGGATCAGCGCCGAGGCGACCGACACGAGCTGCTTCGGCGAGACGTCGATGTAATCGATGTCTTCCGGGCGGACCATGACGAAGTCCCCGCCCTTGCGGCAGCTGACCAGGTCGTCGACGAACTTGCCGTTCTTGTCCAGGTCGGCGTTGGCCTGGGCGATCACGTAGCGGCCTTCTTCCATGGCCGACATGTAGAACACGTCACCGGCGACCTTGCCGTCTTCGACCTTGCGATACGGGGTTTCGATGAAGCCGTACTTGTTCACCCGCGCGTAGGTGGCGAGCGAGTTGATCAGGCCGATGTTCGGGCCTTCCGGCGTTTCAATCGGGCAGATACGGCCATAGTGCGTCGGGTGAACGTCGCGCACTTCGAAGCCGGCGCGTTCGCGGGTCAGACCGCCCGGGCCGAGGGCCGACAGGCGCCGCTTGTGGGTGACTTCCGACAGCGGGTTGGTCTGGTCCATGAACTGCGACAGCTGCGACGAGCCGAAGAATTCGCGCACGGCGGCAGCGGCCGGCTTGGCGTTGATCAGGTCGTGCGGCATGACCGTGTCGATATCGACGGAGGACATGCGCTCGCGGATCGCGCGCTCCATGCGCAGCAGGCCGATGCGGTACTGGTTTTCCATCAGTTCGCCGACCGAACGCACCCGGCGGTTGCCCAGGTGGTCGATGTCGTCGATTTCGCCGCGGCCGTCCTTCAGTTCGTGCAGGGTGCGCACGACTTCCAGAATGTCCTGACGGCGCAGGACGCGGACCGTGTCTTCGGTTTCGAAGCCCAGGCGCGCGTTCATCTTGACGCGGCCGACGGCCGACAGGTCGTAGCGTTCGGAATCGAAGAACAGGCCCTTGAACAGCGCTTCGGCGGTTTCCAGGGTCGGCGGCTCGCCCGGGCGCATGACGCGGTAGATGTCGATCAGCGCTTCCTCACGCGAGGAGTTCTTGTCGACGGCCAGCGTGTTGCGCATGTAGGGGCCGACGTTGACGTGGTCGATGGACAGGGTCGGAACCGTGGTGATCTTGGCTTCCGCGAAGGATTCCAGGACTTCCTCGGTGATTTCCTCACCGGCTTCGATGTAGACCTCGCCGGTTTCTTCGTTGATCAGATCTTCCGCGATGTAACGGCCGATCAGATCTTCCGCCGGGACGAGGACTTCCTCGACCTTGGCGTCTTCCAGCTTCTTGATCGTGCGCGCGGTCATCTTGGTACCGGCTTCCAGGACCGACTTGCCGGTCTTGGCGTTGATCAGGTCGCGAACCAGCTTCTGGCCCTTCATCCGCTCGGCGTTCAGCGGCGTTTTCCAGCCGTCCTTGGCCAGGTCGAACACGACCTTGTCGTAGAAGTAGGCCAGGATGTCCTCGGCGGACATGCCGAAGATTTCCGACGGATCCATCGACTTGCCGTCTTCGGCGCTCTTTTCACGCAGCAATTCCGTGGCGTCGTTGTCGAGCGCCATCAGCAGCGTCGTCACCGGCAGTTTGCGGCGGCGGTCGATGCGGACGTACAGAAGGTCCTTGGCGTCGAATTCAAAGTCCAGCCAGGAGCCGCGATACGGGATCACGCGGGCAGCGAACAGGTATTTACCCGAGGAATGGGTCTTGCCTTTGTCGTGGTCGAAGAACACGCCCGGCGACCGGTGCATCTGCGACACGATCACGCGTTCGGTGCCGTTGATGACGAAGGTGCCGTTGGCGGTCATGAGCGGCATATCGCCCATGTAAACATCTTGTTCCTTCACGTCGCGGATCGACCGCGCGCCGGTTTCCTCATCGACGTCCCAAACCACGAGACGGAGGGTCACCTTCAACGGCGCTGCGAAGTTCATGCCGCGTTGCTGGCATTCCTCGACGTCGTATTTCGGTTCTTCGAATTCGTAGCGCACGAATTCCAGGGTGCCGCGCTCGGAGAAATCCTGGATCGGGAAGACCGACCGGAAAACTTCCTGCAGACCGGTATTGGTCCGCTCCTCCGGCGCGGTTTCGCGCTGCAGGAACATTTCATAGGAGGTTTTCTGGACTTCGATCAGGTTCGGCATTTCGGCGACGGACTGAAGACGACCGAAATCCTTCCGAATGCGCTTGCGACCGGTAAACGAATTGGACATTGCGTGACCTCTACGACGTTACATAACTGCTGCCTGGCCGTGGCCAGACGGGCAAATCGGTGTCCCCGGCCGGATTTCCGACGGGGTCGCCCCTCGACATTCGGACGCCGTGACCAAATGTCCTCGGCCCTGCTCTTTCAACCGGACGCGGCCAGATGTCGGGGAGACAACCATTTGACCGATGGCCCGGCGGGGCCCCTTCTTCGCTTTCCCGGTCTCGGCAAGACCTGTTACGGGCGAACAAGGTTTGTATTCTGGATCGCGGCGGGACTGCGATGCCCCGCCGCGTTCCGAAAGTCGTCCGGGCGGCAAGAGCGGCCGCCCGGGGTACTCGAGAGAAGAAGTTACTTGAGCTCGACGGTGGCGCCGGCTTCTTCCAGCTTCTTCTTGATCTCTTCGGCTTCTTCCTTCTTGGCGCCTTCCTTGACGGTCTTCGGGGCACCTTCGACCAGGTCCTTGGCTTCCTTGAGGCCCAGGCCCGTGATCGTGCGGACTTCCTTGATCACGTTGATCTTCTTGTCGCCGGCGGAAGCCAGGACGACGTCGAATTCGTCCTTTTCTTCGGCGGCGGCAGCGTCACCACCGGCAGCCGGGGCACCGGCAGCGGCAACGGCGACGGGGGCAGCAGCGGAAACGCCCCATTTTTCTTCCAGCATCTTGGAAAGCTCGGCGGCTTCCAGAACGGTGAGGCCGGACAGGTCTTCAACGAGTTGTTCGAGGTTAGCCATTTTAATATCTCCTACGGCTTGAACGTTTGGTATCGATTAGATCGGGAGGCTCGTTAGGCCGCCTCGTCCTGCGATTGGCTGTAGGCCGAGATAACACGGGCAACCTGGCCCGCCGGGGCCTGCATGACACCGGCGATACGGGTGGCCGGCGTGCTGATCATGCCGACAATCTTGGCGCGCAGCTCATCCAGCGACGGCAGCGTGGCGAGGGCCTTGACGTCATCGACGCCCAGAGCCTGTTCACCCAGCGCACCGCCAATGACAATCAGCTTCTCGTTCTTTTTCGAGAACTCCACCGCAACCTTGGCGGCGGCCACCGGGTCTTCCGAATAGGCCATGGCCGTCGGACCGGTGAACAGGTCGCTGATGCCCTGGAACTGCGTTCCTTCGAGGGCGAGACGCGTGAGCCGGTTTTTCGTCACTTTGAACTTGGCACCGGCCTCGCGCATGCGGTCGCGGAGATCGCCCATTTCTGCCACCGTCAGCCCAGAGTAGTGGGTGACGACGACCATGTTCGTCTCGTTGAACGCATCCTTGAGGGACGCAACCAACTGTTCTTTTTCTGATCGGTCCACGGATCGTCTCCAATCGTGGCCCGGATCGCGGCCTAGTCGCCGTCTTCCGGACCGTTGCACTAAAAGCCTTGGTCTCAAAGCCGCCCGGCGGGCGGTCCAAAACCAAGACCGGCTCGCCTGTCCAGTGCAGTCGCTCAAGCCGCTCAACGGGCCGCCCCTTTCAAGGGAACGTTCCGGAAAACGGTTTCAACACTGTCTCGGCAGGCGGGTTTCCCCTTTAAGCCCCTTCCCGATTGAAGGAGCGCCTACTGTCTCGGACAGGTAGGTCGGGACCTTTGAGTCAAATGACCCTGGGGTCCCTTCCCTTCCGCGTCCCCGGATTTCTCCGGCTGGCGGAAACTCTAAAACGTGGCGGCCGCCCTACTGGGCGAAGGAGGCCACGTTGATCTTCACGCCCGGGCCCATCGACGACGAGACGCTGACACGCTGCATATACGTGCCCTTGGCGCCCGAGGGCTTGGCCCGGTTGATGGCGTTGATGAAGGCAGAGATGTTTTCACGGATCTGGTCTTCCGAGAAGCTCGCCTTGCCGACACCGGCGTGGATGATGCCGGCCTTTTCAACGCGGAATTCGATCTGACCGGCCTTGGCCGCCTTGACGGCGGCCGCAACGTCCGGGGTCACCGTGCCCAGTTTCGGGTTCGGCATCAGGCCGCGCGGGCCCAGAACCTTACCCAGACGGCCGACGACGGCCATCATGTCCGGGGTCGCGATGACGCGTTCGAAATCCATCTGACCGTTCTGAACGGCTTCCATCAGATCTTCGGCACCGACAACGTCCGCACCGGCTTCCTTGGCCTCGTCGGCCTTGGCGTCACGGGCGAAGACAGCGACGCGGACGCTCTTGCCCGTGCCGTGCGGCAGTTCGACCATGCCGCGGACCATCTGGTCGGCGTGGCGCGGGTCGACGCCCAGGTTGATGGCCAGTTCGATGGTTTCGTCGAACTTGGCGTTGGCGTTGCCTTTGACCATGGTCACGGCTTCGTTCAGATCATACAGCGCGTCGCGATCGACGGTTTCGTTCAGGGCGCGGGCGCGTTTTCCAAATTTCTTCGGCATTGCTCTACTCCACCACTTCCATACCCATGGAGCGGGCCGAGCCGGCCAGCATGCGGCAGGCGGCGTCCACGTCCGTGGTGTTGAGGTCGGCCATCTTGGTCTCGGCGATCTCGCGCAGCTGCGCCATCGTCACCTTGCCCTTGCTTTCGTGGCCCGGTTTGCTGACACCCTTCGGCAGCTTGGCAGCCTTCTTCAGGAAGTAGCTGGCAGGCGGCGTCTTGGTGACGAACGAGAACGTCCGGTCCGCATAGGCCGTGATGACCACCGGGATCGGCATGCCGGGTTCCATGTTCTGCGTCTCGGCGTTGAACGCCTTGCAGAATTCCATGATGTTCAGACCGGCCTGACCCAGCGCCGGCCCAACGGGCGGCGACGGATTGGCTTGGCCTGCCGGGATCTGAAGCTTGATCAGCCCCGCAACTTTCTTCGCCATTTCTCTGTCCTCAGTCTATGGCTCTTTGGAACAACTCGTCCCTGGAGCCGTTGTGCGCCCCCGCCGAGGCAACCGCCCGGCCAGGGACTGAAGGTGCGTGGTGCGGCCAATGGCACAGGCCTCCCACGCGGTTAAATCATTGCCTGGTCTAGAGTTTTTCGACCTGGCTGTATTCCAATTCGACGGGCGTCGCACGGCCGAAGATGCTGACCGCGACCTTGACGCGCGAACGTTCTTCGTCGACTTCCTCGATCAGGCCGTTGAACGAATTGAACGGACCGTCGCAAACGCGAACCTGTTCGCCGACTTCGAACGTAACGGAGGGCTTCGGACGATCGACGCCTTCCTTGACCTGATAAAGAATACGCTGCGCCTCGGCTTCCGAGATCGGCACCGGACGGCCCTTGCCGCCCAGGAAATCGGTGACCTTGGGCGTGTTCTTGACCAGGTGCCAGGTCTCGTCCGTCAAATCCATCTCAACCAGGATATAGCCCGGGAAGAATTTGCGTTCGGCGTTGACCTTGGAGCCCCGACGCATTTCGACGACGGCCTCGGTCGGCACCAGGACCTGGGGGATATGATCCTCCATCCCGGCCTGACGGGCCTGTTCCTCGATCGACTGGGCGACTTTCTTTTCGAAGCCCGAATAAACGTGAACGACGTACCAGCGCAATGCCATGGATCAGCCTCCCAGTCCGAAAACCAGGCGCACACCGAACTGCAGCACCTGATCGACGACCAGGAAGAACAGCGCGGCGATGATCACCATGACGAAGACCATGGCGGTGGAAACACCGGTCTCCCTGCGCGACGGCCAGGTCACCTTCGCCGCCTCTTGGCGGACTTCCTGAATGAACTGGGCCGGGTTGGTTTTAGCCATAAATGTTTTCCGACTTCTCAAATCTGGGCGACCGTGCCCGGGGTATTCAAACGAGGCGTAGAACCTCGTGCCTTAGAACCTTCTGCGGGGCCGCCCGCTCGCAAGAGCGGAGACAGCCCCGGAAAGTGGCAGGGGCACCAGGGTTCGAACCCGGGACCTGCGGTTTTGGAGACCGCCGCTCTACCAACTGAGCTATACCCCTAACGCCGCTAGGTCCGGCCGGCGGGACGGACGCATCCGCCCGCCGTCCTGGTGACCTTGCATACTATATAGTCAGCCACGCTTCCTATTCGATGATCTTGGAAACGACGCCGGCGCCGACGGTGCGGCCCCCTTCGCGGATGGCGAAGCGCAGGCCTTCGTCCATGGCGATCGGCGCGATCA
>NZRL01000172.1 GCA_002696205.1 Rhodospirillaceae bacterium
CGAGATCGTCAACTACATGGAATTGATCGGCGAGAGCATGGGCCTGTCGCGTCCGGACCTGTTCAAGCGCATGAAGCTGATGCAGGACGCGGACGCCATCATGGCCGAGGCGGCGGACCTGATCGAAACCCACGGTCTGGACCCGGAAGAAGTCCGCGACGTAATCCTGTCCGATATCTTCGGTGAACGGAAATTGCCGACCGACCGGGCGCTGCATCCGGCGGAATGATCCGCCGCGGATGCCCTATTCGGCGATTTCGGGCATGAACGGCGGGCGCGGGCGCTTGGTCCAGGTCGCGGCCCCCTTGCCCGCGAAGACCGCTTTCTCTCCCGCATAGAACGCACGGTAGCCCTCGACGGCATCCGGTCGTTTGTAGTCGTCCGGCATGGCCTGGGGCGGCGGCGTCCATTCACCCACCGGCAGGGGCGGTGCGGCGGGCAGGCTCTCCAATACATCCTGGCTGGCGTGGCGGCGGTCGCGGCGAAAGGTGTATTCGGCGAACAGAAGGCCCGCGAAATCCCGTAGCCACTGCCATTGCGCCAGATTGTCCCCGGCCCATAGGACGCTGGGGTGCTTGGCATGGGTCGGCTTATAGGGGGCGTCCAGGCCATATCGATGCAGGGCCGTGCAGAGGATTTGGACGTACTCCAGCGGCATCTTCCAGACGTGCTGGTCGCAGTGATAGCGCACGGCCGCCTCGGGGGCGGAGTCCAGGTAGAAGATGTTCATGGGCGATGCCGCAGCAGGATCACGCGGTCGTTGCCCGTATCGGAAATCCATATCCGGTCGCCTGAAACGGCGACGCCCTCGGGCCCGTCCAGTTCTTTCGGCCCGACATCCGCGCCGATGATCCGGTCAACGGTCATGAAGGCATTCAGGTGAAGGATGCGGTCATTGTCGGAATCGGCGAGCCATAGTCCGCCCTCGGCGTCGGCGGCCATATACATGGGATCGTCGAAATCAAAGGGAGCGCCCTTGTAGACTCCGAGAAAGATCAGTTCGGGGTTCAAGACAACCAAGCGGTCGTCGCCCGTATCGGCGACGATGACCCGGCCCGTCTTGTCGACGATGACGGCATGGGGTTCGGAAAAGTTGACCATGTCGCGGGGGTGCAGGCCGCCGATGCCGTTCTCCAAGATCCCTGAGGGGGTCAGGCGAACAACGGCGTCGCTATCGCCGTTGGCGACGTAGATGGCATCGCCGTCAGGTGCCACGGCGATCCCGTCCGGGGCCTGCATATGATCCGACCAGGATGCCGTGAGCCGGGCCGCCGTCTTACCGTCCTGGACGCCGCGAAAGTCATAGACGGCGATGCGGTCATGGCCGGTATCGGCAACCAGCACCGTGTGTTCGTCCAGGAACGCGGCGTCCCGGGGGGCCGCAAGCTCTCCTCGTCCCAATGTCCCGATAACCTTCAATGCCGCGGGATCGAGAATCTGCACCTCGTCATGGCCGGTGTCCGCGACCAAAAGGTATTTTCCGTCTGGTGAGAGCACGATGTCATGGGGCCGGTCGAAGAGAGGGCCTGAATCCGCGATCAGGTCGACACCCGGCTGAAGTAGCCTGGCGGCGGCAAGCGGCCGGGTGAATACCGTCAGGGCGAGGAATGCGGTCAGCAGGAGAAGGGGGCGCATCGCGGGATCGTCAATCCGTCAACTCGAACATCATCAGCAGGGTGCGCTGCGGGCCGAAGCGGTTGAAGTTGTTGTCCGAGATCAGAAAAATCAGGGTTTCGCCTTTGGGGCCCTTGATCGCCTCGATGCCTTCGAAGTTGTCGACGGTGAAGGGCTCGCGCATTTCGGCCAGAAGGTCGCCGGTGATCTCGGCGCCCGGTTTGATGTCCTGATGGGCGATGCGGCGGATGCGGATGCGCACGCCCTGGCGGGGCGAGAAATACCGTTCCACCAGCACCACGTCGCCGCCCGGCAGGGTCGCCGCCCCGGTCGGGCGGTAGCCGTCCGTATTGCGATAGATCAGCACGCTCCAGCCGCGCCGGTTGCTGACCCAGGCGAGATTGGCGCCCTCCCGCCCCAGGCCTTCGGAGACGGCGAACAGGCTGCCGTCGTTCAACAGCGTCAGACCTTCGATCCCCCGGTTTTCGGTCGCCCCCCGCATCTCGTCGGGAAGGGGCAGGGGGCGTGGCCCGGTCTGCTTCGGCGGATAGGCCCAAAGGCGGTGGATGCGTTCGAAGGACACGATGATTTCGCCGTCGACGCCGGCGGCCATGGATTCCGCATCGGACATTGTCTTGTCCATCAAGGGGACGGCGCCGGGGCCGGTTAGGGTGAAAATCTCGGTATTCTTGAGGCCCGCGAAATCGCCGTTCGGGCCGTAGACCAGCTCGGCATCCAGCCGGTTTCCTTCGTCCGTCAGCGAGACCATGCGTTTGCCGTCGGCGCTGAGACCCAGGGCCGAAAAGCCGCCGAACCGGTCGGACTTGCTCAGAAGTTCGACGCCGCCCCGATAGCTCAACTTGCCGACGGTCTTGAGGTCCGGCTGTGCCGCGTTCAGGGGGACGGGGACGGCGCGAACCTCGACCGGATCGGCTTCGGCCACCGGGACCGCTGCGAAGACGCAAAGCAGGGCCAACGCGAATGCGCGGGGGACGGAAGAGGCGATGCGGCGGTGCATGGCGAGGCTCCGGGAACGACAGGGGCCCTTAAAGATGCGGGCGCGGGGGCCGCTTGTCCATAGGCCGCTCAGAACCCGGAATTGACCTCCGGCGAGGCGACGTAGCGGTCGCGCATATGCGGCGGGATGCGGTCGGCTTCCTTAGGCCCCAGTTCGCGGCAGCCGCTGTCCTTGATCTTGATCGGCACGCGGGGGCCGTCCTCGGACAGGCTGAACATCGGCTGTTCCGTGAACTTGTTGCGGGCGAAGGTGCAGTAGGATTCGCGGGAGAACCACATTTCCACATGCACCGGGCCATCGACCTGCGGGACGGCGAGAAGCAGCGTCAATAACCAACCCATGGCGGTCCTCCATAAATCGGATGCGCGCGGGCGGCGCGAGGGCGGATCGTCAGGCTCATGGTCCGACCATACAATTCGTGTGTGAAAGCTTGATGACCCCCCAGATGGAGGGGGGCACGGGTCAGTTCTTCTTTCCCTTTCGGGCCCGTGCCTTGCGGATCAGGGCATAATAGTCCTGGAAGACCTCCAACAGGCCCGGCATGTCGGGGCGGCCGTGATCCCAATCGCGCATCATGGCCGGTTGGGTCTTGCCGACGAATCGGCGGAAGTCGTGACAGACGCGGCGGTCCGTCGTGCGGCGGAAGTCCACCATCTCCCGCGTGTCCTGAGGCATCTTCGCGTCGGTGTAATAGAGCTGCTGCCAGAGACGCGCCTCGCATTCCAGGTCGATGGGCCGGTCGTGACCGAAGCGGTTCTTCAGGCGCTGAATGCCGTGGCCGATCAGCTCATGGACCAGAACCGCCGCCAGGTCCTCGACCGACCAGTTGGCGCCGAAGCGTCCGACGACCACGGTGAAGTCGCGCTTGCCGTCCTGCGGCTGGAACTCGCCGACCAGATAGGCGGCGATGACGACGCGAGACAACGAGCGTTCGGGAAAGGCGGCGTCATAGACGATGCGGATTTTCCCGGCCTTGGCCAGCGCCGCCAGTCCCCGCACGGAAACAGGGGAGAATTTCACCACCCGTTCGACGGCGGCCTTGATCTTGGCCACCGTGGCGGCGGGGTCGGCAAGCGGGATGTCGTAGTCGGCGGCAGGCGGCAACCGCATGCCGACGATCTCCATGCCCCGATGGGTATCGCTGAGCGCCGCCTGATCCATGGGACGCAGGTTCCAGACGGTATCGACCAGGTTCTGCGCGCCGGCCGATGCAGGGGCCAGCCAGAGCCCGGCCAGAACCCCAAGGATCAGGGGGCCGCGCGTCAGGCGTGGCATGGGCGGGCAATCCCTGCGTAAACTGGCGAACCGGAAGAAATCGATATCGGCGTCATGGCGCCATCATACCGAGGAGGATCTGATTTGTCCGACGATGCGATGAATTTTCCCGACCGGCAGACTCCCACGGGCGACGAGGTTTTCTTCGATCACGTGGCCTGGATGACGGCGGATATGGACCGGGCCTCAGCGGCCTTCGAACGCCTGGGGTTTGTCCTCACGCCCTATTCCGAGCACGGCAACCGCGATCCGGAAACCGGCGAACGGCAGGTTCAGGGATCGGCCAACCGCCTGGCCATGCTGGAACGCGGTTATATCGAACTCCTTTGCGCCGTGCCGGGGACGGACACGCCGGTCTCGCGCAACATCGCCGACAACCTGGCGCGCTACGAAGGGGTCCACCTGGTCGCCTGTACGGTATCGGACGCTGATGCGGATTATGCGCGGCTGCAACGGGAAGGCACGCCGCTTTACCCCATGGTCCATCTGCGCCGTGATGTCGAGGCGGCGGACGGGTCGGACGCCGAAGTGGCGTTCTCCGTGGTTCGGCCGGAATTCGGGGCGTTCCCCGAAGGCCGCATGCAGGTGTTGACCCATCACACGCCGGACCACATGTGGCAGGACCGCTATATCGCGCGGGCGAACGGCCTGACCGGGCTCGCGCAGGTGTTGTTCTGTGTCGAGGACCCAGCGGCGTCGGCGGCGCGGCTATCTGCCTTGACCCGCACGGCGTGGCGGGAGGACGGCGAGGATGCGGTGATCGACCTGACGCGGGGGCGGATGCGCTTCACGACCGAGGCCGGTCTGGATCGGATCATTCCGGGTGCGGTGGCGCCGTCGCTGCCGTTTGTCGCGGCCTTAGGCTTTCGCAGCCGTGACGTGACGGCCAGCAGAGCCTTCTTCGCGGACCAGGGGGTGACGATGATGGGCCGGTCGGATGGGACCGACGGCGGCTTCGCGATCGGCGCACAGGACGGGCTTGGCTGTTACCTGATGATCGGCGACTAGGTCGTAGCTGGATCAGCCGGCGGCGCGGCGGCCGCGGGCCCGACCAGCACCGCCCGAGGGCGTGTCCTCGTCGAACAGTTCGGCGAGGTTGGCCATCATGGTGCCGCCCAGTTCTTCGGCGTCGACGATCGTCACGGCGCGGCGGTAATAGCGGGTCACGTCGTGGCCGATCCCGATGGCGGTCAGTTCCACGTCGGATTTCGTCTCGATGAATTCGATGACGTCACGCAGGTGCTTTTCCAGGTAATTGCCCGGGTTCGCGGACAGGGTCGCGTCGTCGACCGGGGCACCATCGGAAATCACCATCAGGATCCGGCGCTGTTCCGGGCGGGCGAGCAGGCGGTTGTGGGCCCACATCAGCGCTTCGCCGTCGATGTTTTCCTTGAGCAAGCCTTCGCGCAGCATCAAGCCCAGGTTCTTGCGGGCCCGGCGCCAGGGCAAGTCGGCGGCTTTGTAGACGATATGGCGCAGGTCGTTGAGACGGCCGGGATTCTTCGGCTTGCCTTTCTCGACCCAGTCCTCGCGCGATTGTCCGCCCTTCCACGAGCGCGTGGTGAAGCCGAGGATTTCGACCTTCACGCCGCAGCGTTCCAGGGTGCGGGCCAGGATATCGGCGCTCATGGCCGCGACGGTGATCGGCCGACCGCGCATGGAGCCGGAATTGTCGATCAGCAACGCAACGGTGGTGTCGCGGAAATCGGTGTCCTGTTCCTGCTTGAACGACAGCGGATGCAGCGGGTCGGTGACCACGCGGGACAGACGCGCGGCGTCCAACAGGCCTTCTTCCAGGTCGAAGTCCCAGGACCGGGTCTGCTTGGCCATCAGCTTGCGCTGCAGGCGGTTGGCGAGGCGCGACACGACGCCCTGCAAGTGCGATAGCTGTTGATCCAGTTGTCCGCGCAGACGGGTCAGTTCCTCGGAATCGCACAATTCCTCGGCCTCGATGACTTCGTCGTAGGCCTGGGTGAAGGCCTTGTAGAGCGCTAGGTCATCGGGCGAGTTGCGCGGCCAGTTCTCATCCCAATCGGACGGGCCGGCGGGCTCTTCCTCGCCTTCGCCGGACATCACGTCCTCGTCGAAGCCTTCGGTGGAATATTCCATGTCTTCCGACATTTCCGCCTCGCCCGACTCGCTGGACATGGAGCCGTCGGTGTCGACGTCGGAGTCCGCGTTCTGATTGTCGTCCGATCCCTGTTCCGGGTCGTCCTCGGCGGAATCCTGTTGGTTCTCCGGTTCGGACGGGGCCGGGGCGTCGGTCATCATGTCCAACGCGACGATCATCTCGCGCACCAGGTTGGCGTAGGCTTCCTGGTCCAGAGCGTTCTTTTCCAGTTCGCCCAGCTGCGTGCCGACTTTTTTGTTCAATTCATCGCGCCACAGGTCGAGAACCTGGGTCGCCTCGGCCGGCAGGGTCTGGCCCGGCAGGCGCTCGCGGACCAGCAGACCGAGCATTTCCGGGAGCATGGCCTCGTCACGTTCGGTGATGGCGCCATAGCCCTTGGCCCGGCATTTCTCGGCCAGCAGGAAGTCCAGGTTGTCGGCAACGCCCGTCATGCGCTGCGAGCCGATGCTTTCGCAGCGTGCCTGCTCCAATGCTTCGAACACGGCGTGGCTGTCCGGCCCGGCAGGGGCCAGTTTCCGGTGCAGGTCGGCGTCGTGAAAGCGCAGGCGCAGCGCCAGGGCGTCGGATACGCCCCGCAGCTTGGTAATGCCTTCGGCGCTGGGTGGGCCGGAAGGGGCGGGAAGGTTTACCGAACCCTCGTTCGCCGACGCACCCGACGCCTGGAAATGGACTTCCAATTCGGGACGGTTGGCGATCGCCTTGACGGTCGCCGAGGTCACGCGCTTGAGAAGGTCCGCCGGCCGTTCAGATTGGCTCATGAGTCACCAGGTTCCGGCGGGCGCCCGGTCCCCGATCGGGGGCGGGCGCCGATGCCGGGTCTTTCTTCTGCCTACTGCAACACCGCGCGCATGGCGGAATCGGGAAGTTCCTCGCCCATGCAGCGCTGATAGTACTCGGCCACGACCGGGCGTTCGATCTCGTCGCATTTGTTCAGGAAGGTCACGCGGAAGGCGTAGCCGACATCGCTGAAGATGCGGGCGTTCTCGGCCCAGGTGATGACCGTCCGCGGCGACATGACCGTCGAAATGTCGCCGTTCATGAACCCGGCGCGGGTCAGATCGGCCAGTTCGACCATCGCGTTGACCGTGTCCTTGCCTTCCTTGCCGGCGTAGCTCGGCGATTTCGCCAGGACGATCTCGACTTCCTCGTCATGCGGCAGGTAGTTGAGCGTCGTGACGATGCTCCAGCGGTCCATCTGGCCCTGGTTGATCTGCTGGGTGCCGTGATAAAGGCCGGTGGTGTCGCCCAGGCCGACCGTGTTGGCGGTCGAGAACAGGCGGAAATAGGGGTGCGGCTTGATCACCTGGTTCTGGTCCAGCAAGGTCAGCTTGCCGTCGACTTCCAGAACGCGCTGGATCACGAACATCACGTCCGGGCGGCCGGCGTCGTATTCGTCGAACACCAGCGCCGTCGGATTGCGCAGCGCCCAGGGCAGGATGCCTTCGCGGAATTCGGTGACCTGCTTGCCGTCGCGCAGGACGATGGCATCCTTACCGACCAGATCGATACGCGAGATATGGCTGTCCAGGTTGACCCGGATGCAGGGCCAGTTCAGGCGCGAAGCGACCTGTTCGATGTGGGTCGATTTGCCGGTGCCGTGATAGCCCTGGATCATGACCCGCCGGTTGTGGGCGAACCCGGCGAGGATGGCCAGGGTCGTTTCCCGGTCGAAGCGATAGGTGTCGTCCCGTTCCGGCACGTGTTCCTCGGCCTCGGAGAAGGCGGGAACTTCCATATCGCTGTCGATTCCGAAGGTCTGGCGCACGGAAACGGTAACGTCGGGCACCTGATGGGCCGCATCGATCCCGGGCGTGGCGGTCGATTCCAAAGATGTCATTTAATTATCCAATTTCTTAGGCTGCCCCGGCGGACCCGGGCGTGAGTGCGGTCATATTTGGCAAACGTCGTAGGGGTTAAGCGGCGGATCGTCAAGGGGCGAGAAAGGCGACGAGCGCTTCATAAGCCTCGGTCACCTTCTTGAATTCCTCCTCGGCCGCCTTGGTGCCGCCGTTGGCATCGGGGTGGTGGCGTTTGACGAGTTCTTTATATCTCGTCTTCACGTCGTCCATGGTGACCGGGATTTCAAGGGCGAATACGGCCATGGCGCGGGCGAATTTCGGATCTGTCTGGCGCGGATCGGCCTGCTGGCCGGTCTCCCCCTTGCCGCCATGGGCGCGGGCATCGGCGTCGCGGGCGGCGTCGCCCACGCCCAGCGGGTCGTTGATCTTCATATTGGCGAACTTCGGCGCCTCGCCGGCGCCGAGTTTCCAGGTCGGGCGCTGCCAGACCGTGTCGTTGCGTACGTCGGCCTCGACCTGGGCTTCGTCCATGCCGCTGTAATAGTTCCAGTTGCGGTTGTATTCGCGCACATGGACCAGGCAGAACCAGCGGTATTCGTTCAGGGCGTCCCGCGACCTGGGCGCCTTGAATTCGGCCGCGCCGTCGCATCCCGGCCATTCGCAGGTCGTCTCGTCCTTGTCCGAGCGGCGATTTTTCAGCAGTTCTCCCATGGCCATACTATGCGCGTGCCCGGCGGCGCAGACAAGCAGGCTGGCCCTCGACCGAAACGCTTTCCCGCCGACCGCCATGCGCCAATAATCGAAAGGGTTGAAAAACAGACTTATTACCTTCGTCTAACTTGAAAAGAAGTGGAATTTTTCTGATCTTCTAGAATGGAGGCGGGTGTTGTCGCCTTTTTCTCGGTGCGTTCGCACCAACAAGGCTTTGTCTGCACGGGGGAGAAAGTCATTAAAAATCAAATCGTTATATGCAGCCTGGCGCCTGCCGGCAGCATGCGAGAATGCGTGTATGGCCCGTCATGGGGGGAATCCACTCGAATATGCCAAGTCGATTAATTAGCCGAAATGTCACCGTTAACGGGCGCCGGACCAGCCTGCGCCTGGAAGGGGCCACTTGGGAGGCGCTGGATCAGATTTGCGATTGTGAAAAAGTAACCGTCCACGAACTGTGCACGATGATTGAAAGCGTGCGTTTCGGGTCGTCCCGGACATCGACGGTGCGGGCGTTTATCGTCACTTATTTCCGGCTTGCCGCCAACGATACAGGTATCAAGGGCGGGATTGCGGATAAGGCGCTGACGACCTTCAAAAGCGCCTGATTTCGGTACTTTTCAGATTTCATCGCATCTTGTTCGGGCGTGCGGATTGATCCGGTCGGTCACCCCGTCTTTTTCTCGCCGCCGGTATCCTTCGGCGGTGTTTCTTCCGTCAATTCTTCATCGCCCGTAAAAAACTCCGGCCAACGGACCTGAACCACGGGCCCGTCGCTGCGGAAGGCATAACAAGTATCGATCAACGGTGATTTCTTCCCGGGGCCCGGATTCCCGCGCTTCTTACGTGCCGGGAAGATCGTTTGAAAGGCTGTCACGGCGAGCGGCCCCATCACCAGGTCGCGCAGATGGGTGCAGCCGTGCACGCCGCCCATGGCCTGTGCCACGGCCTTGCGCCAGCCCGGGCCGACTTTCAGGCCGACCAGTTTGGAGAAGGCCTGGGTGACGTCGCCGCACATGGAAAAGGGGCTGGATTCGGTGGAGGCCTCGGCCGCCTGAACCGTCATATCGCCGTCCAGCGTCAGGCGAATCAGCATGTCATGGATCGGCTCGCCCGCGGCGATGCCTCCCCGGTCGTGATTTTCGAAGGTATAGGTCTTGATGTCGGTCAGGCGCCCTTCGATGTCCCAAAGGCCGTCTTCCCGTTCGAAGCCCAGGCATTTGATCTCGCGAGTGTGAATGTGTTTGCGCGGCGCGGCTTTGCTCAGAGGCATTTGTGCTGTCCTGTTCGGCAGGGGGGAAAGACCGCCCGCAGGATTGCACCGATGCACGAAGCCGGCGGGGGGCGTTTGGCCAGACTTTATCGGTTGCCGGGTAGGGGCGGCAAGAGGCACCCGGATCAGGTTCAACCTGACCGGTGAAAAATATTCTAAATCAGAGAGTTAGGCGCTGTAGCGGTCGCCGAACACGAAAGCCTCGGTCTCGCGGATGTTCTCTTCCAGCGATTCCTTGACCGCTTCGTAGAGGTCGCGGATCGAGACCATGGCAATGCATTTGCCGTTGTCGTCCTGTACCGGCAGGTGGCGGTAGCGCCGCGTCAGCATCAATTCCAGGGCATCCGAAGCGCGGTCGCCCGGCGCCAGGGTATCCGGGTTGGCGGTCATGATATCGCCGACCTTGGTGTCGCTGGGCACCTTGTTCTCCGCGACGATGCGGCGGCTGAGGTCACGTTCGGTAACGATCCCGATCAGCTTGTCGTCGGTATCGAGCACGATGATCGCCGCGACGTTGGCGGCGGCCATGTCCTTGGCGGCCTGTTCGGCGGTTTGATCGACGGTGGTCGTGGTCAAGTCCCGGGGCTGAACGATGTCCGGAATGATCTTTCGTTGCATCAGTCGTTTCCTCTCGTTTTTCCCTGAATTCCCCATGGGAATCCGGAAGGCGTTAAGGGCGCCCTGCGATGGATCATTGTACGGGAAATGCGTCTCCGGGTTAAGAATTAACGATCGTGAATATGTTCGACCGCCGCGTGGGTTTCAGGGCGGATCGGCCGGCCGTCAATCGGTGATTTCGCCGGGTTTGGGTGGTCGGACACGGACCCGCGTAAGTTGATGGCGCTGGCGGCTGACGATGTCGAAACGGAAACCGAACAGGCGGAACGACTGCCCCACGTCGGGAATGCGCCGGGCCTCGTGCAGGATCAGGCCGGCGACCGTCGCGGCTTCCTCGTCCGGCAGGCCCCATTCGTATTCGCGGTTGAGATCGCGGATCGTGACAGTGCCGTCGACGAGGAACGATCCGTCGGCCTGCGGCTCGACCCCGGCGACGGTCAGGTCCGTCTCGTCGTCGATCTCACCGACGATTTCCTCGATGATGTCTTCCAGGGTGACGACGCCCTGCAGGCTGCCGTATTCGTCGATGACCAGCGCGAAGTGCTCGCGCCGTTCGCGGAAGGTTTCCAATTGGTCGAGCAACGGCGTCGTCTCCGGAATGAACCAGGGCTCGGCGGCCAAATCCTTGACGTTCAACTTCGACAGGTCGCCGTTGGCGTCGCGCACGGCGCGGAATAGCGATTTGGCGTGCAGGACGCCGACGATGTTGTCGGATTCGTCCCGCCACAAGGGGATGCGCGTGAACGGGCTTTCCAGCATGCCGGTGATGATCTCTTCCACCGGCAGGTCCGCGTCCAGGGTCTGCAGGGACGAGCGGTGGACCATGATCTCGCCGACCTGAACGTCGGCCAGATCCAACACACTGCGCAGCATGCTGCGCTCCAGACCGGTTTCCTCGTTGCCGGTATGCAATTCGATGGCGCCGCGCAGTTCTTCCTCGGGTTCGTGTTCGGTGTCGTCGGCGCGAATATCGATCCCGATTATGCGGAACAGGCCGCTTACCAATACCTCGACCGTATGCGTCATCGGCGATAGGACCGCGACCAGCAGGCTGACCGGGCGGCCGACGGTCAGGGCCATCGTATTTGCGTTCTTGATGGCATAGGTCTTGGGCATGACCTCGGCGAAGATCAGGACCAGCAGCGTCATGCCGAGGGTCGCATAGGCGACCCCGGCCTCGCCGAAATAGGTAATCAGAAGACTGGTCGCGAGCGACGAGGCCAGGATGTTCACCAGATTGTTGCCCAGAAGGATCGCGCCGATCAGACGTTCCTTCTGTTCATACAGTCGGTTGACCACGGCCGCCCGTTTGTCGCCGCCCAGTTCCAGGCGGTGCATCAGCGGCTGGGAACAGGCCGTCAGCGCCGTTTCAGAGCCGGAAAAGAAGGCCGACATGACCAGGAGGCAGAAAATGGTGATCAGGCTAGTTTCGTCTTCCATGAACCTTACTCGTTTTGGCGCTTGTTACCTGGGGCGCGTGGTGCCTCGGTCTTGAGGCCGAAAAGGGGTGGGAAATCAGGATTGGCCGGACAGGAATTCTTCCAGAACCCGGGCGACGGGGGCTTGCGGCACGGCCTTTTCGATGAAGGCACCGCCGATCCCGCGGGCCAGGATGAAGGTCAGTTCGCCCCCCTCGGTCTTCTTATCCTTCATCATATGCCCAAGCAGGCGTTCCGTCGTCCATGTGGACGTATCCAAGGCCGATAAATCATGGGGCAGGCCCGTCGCCGCCAAATGGGCCGCAAGCCGGGCGCCGTCGTTGCCGGGGCATTGGCCGAGCCGCGCCGACAGGGTCAGCGCCATGACCATGCCGATGGCGACGCCTTCGCCGTGCAGCAGGCCGCCGCCGTAGCCGACTTCGGCTTCCAGCGCATGGCCGAAAGTATGCCCCAGGTTGAGCAGGGCGCGCTGGCCTTGTTCGGTCTCATCGGCGCTGACGATGCGTGCCTTGGCGCGGCAGCAGGCGAGGATCGCCTCGCGCCGGGCGGCGGCGTCGCCGTCGATCAGCGCCGCACCATGACCTTCCAGCCAGGTGAAGAAGTCGGGCATGTCGATGACGCCGTATTTGACGACTTCGGCATAACCGGCGCGGAGTTCACGGGGCACGAGGGTGTCGAGCACGCCCGTATCGGCCAGCACCAGGCGCGGTTGATAGAACGCGCCGATCAGGTTCTTCCCCTGGGGCGTGTTGATCGCGGTCTTTCCGCCGACCGAGGAATCGACCTGGGCCAGCAAGGTCGTCGGGACCTGAATGAAATCGATGCCGCGCAGGGTCAGCGCCGCGCAGACGCCCGTCAAATCACCGATCACGCCGCCGCCCAGCGCGATCAGCGCCGTCTTGCGGTCGATCCCCATTTCCAGCAATTCGCCGCAGACCCGTTCCAGATGGGCGAAGTCCTTTGTCTGTTCGCCGGGTTCCAGCACGATGGCCTGGCTCGTGATCCCGGCTGCCGTCAGCGATTGGGTGAGCGTTGCCAGATGCCCCGCCTGGGCGACGTTTTCATCGGTGATGACGACGACCCGGTCCGAGCGCAGCACCGGTTTGATATGCGCGCCCGCATCGGCCAGCAGACCCCCACCGATCAGGATGTCGTAGCTGCGCGCATCCAGATCGACCGTCAGTCGTTCGATGGCCGTTTCGGCGGGGGAAGTCGGGGCGGTGCTCATTCTTCGGTCTGACCTGCCAATTCCTGGATGATCCGGTCCGCGGTCTTTTCCGGCGTTTCATCGAGGCTTTCGATAATGATATCCGCCTGTTCGTACACGGGATAACGATCCTTGATCAATTGCTTCAATTTTTCGCCGGGGTCGGAGCCTTTCAGCAACGGCCGGCCGGCGGCGCGGCGCTTGGTGCGGCGCTCCAAAACGCTCAGATTGGCGCGCAGCCAGATGCTTACCGCCGACGCCGCGATACGGTCGCGGGTGCGGGGGTTCATGAAGGCGCCGCCGCCCGAGGCGAGAATCGCGGGCGGCCCCTGCAACAGGCGTTCGATGACCCGTTCCTCGACATCGCGAAAGGCCGGCTCGCCGTAAATTTCAAAGATATCCTCGATGCTGCAGCCGGCGGCTTTTTCGACCTCGTCATCGGAATCGATGAACGGCAGGGCCAATTTGGCCGCCAGGATCCGCCCGACGGAACTTTTCCCGGCTCCCATAAGGCCGACCAGGACAATTGTTTTTTCTTGTTTCACAACAGGTTGAGAAGACATCGGCTTGTTTCTTGAGGAATGGAAGGCAGAACAGGCGGGCGGCGTTGAAAGCGGGCAGGCGAGCCGATAAACTCCGGCCACCTTTTTTCGGCCTGCTCGGCGCCGCCGGAAAAATGCCACAGTCGCAGTTTAGCAGAAACCCCCAAACGCTGTGACGGACCGTGTGACAGACCGACGGTTATTCAATCAACCCGGGGCCAGGCGGTTCGAACGACCGCTCCGTCCCAGGCGTAAATTTGACCCATAAGACGAAACAG
>NZRL01000173.1 GCA_002696205.1 Rhodospirillaceae bacterium
CCATATTCGTCGCGGACTCCTTGCAATTCATTCTGCCTATTCCAAGCCTCTTACCGATACCACGAGCATCGCAATTTCTCGAATTTATGAGCGCTTAGATTATTTTGTAAACTTACGAGGCCGAAGAATTGTTGAGAGCCCATTTTGCTTTAAAATTTCGCCCATCTTTTTACTCGCCATGTCCAATCTGGCTTTCATCTCCTTGATGCGATTCCTCGCAGTACTAGGGCTAATCTCGTGGTTTGTCCCTTTGTATGCCGACACAAGTTCGTTTTTTAATTTCGTTTCGGATGTAGCCTCGCCATATACAGCGACGGTTAAAGTGATATCGCCAACCGGGAGTTCTTTGCGCGGCGCTCCACCCCCCGGCGCTCGTTTCATGTACAAGCCATGTGCCAATTGATTGATACATTCGTCTTCGATTCGTTTGCCATTCTCCGGGGGCCTCGTTCTGCTTACTTGCCGGAAAGCATTCGCTAAATAATCTGCCAGTTCGTCCGGCATTGCCTCTCTTTTTTTGAGATATTCTGCGGCGATAGAGAGTAATTCGACAGCGGCACTTGGGTCTCCTTCGACGCGCCGTAGCAATTGCAAAACTGTCGCGTCAGGCTTGGTCGCCATCACGCTGCTCCCTGCTTAAGTGGGACGATGCTATCTTCGGCAAGTTGTCCGCAATAGTCCGCCCACTCCTGCATCAAAGCGGCGCGACGTTCGACCATATCCGTGCGGCGGTACGCTCTTTCGACGGCGCTACCGACAGTGTGGGCAAGCGCCAATTCAGCCATATCTCGGTCATGCCCCATTTCTGCGGCCCAATCACGGAACGTAGACCGGAAGCCGTGGGCGACCGCG
Organism: Rhodospirillaceae bacterium; assembly: GCA_002696205.1. Classification (GTDB taxonomy): domain Bacteria; phylum Pseudomonadota; class Alphaproteobacteria; order Rhodospirillales; family Casp-alpha2; genus UBA1479. The sequence goes on from NZRL01000173.1 coordinate 853, forward strand.
ACACGGCCCGAACGCGCATCCGTCCATCCTTCGTCACCTTCGGTAATGGCGTCTTTATGCATTCGGCGTACCACGGTAGTAAGCGCCATGTCCGACAGTTGCCCGCCACGTGGGGCCGGAAACAATAGGTTGTTGCCCACAATGCGGGGCAAACTCTTGAGCAGGCTGACGGCATCGTTTGATAGGACCGCGACGTGATCGCGTTTCGCTTTCATCCGATCAGCCGGAATGGTCCAGGTCTTCGCTTCAAGGTCGATTTCGCCCCATGTCGCGCCGCGTGCTTCACCCGAGCGGGCAGCGGTCAGGATGCAGAATTCAAGGGCACGGGCCGATGCGCCGTCCCGCCGCCGCAAGTCGTCCATGAACGCGCCGATATGTTTGTGCGGCAAGGCCGGTTGGTTTTCCACCGCGCCTTTCTTCTGTTTGCCGAGAATGGGTTCCAGCACGCCTTTCAGGTCCGCCGGATTGTCGCCAGTATAGGCTTCTATGCCCTTCGCATAGTTGAACACGGCTGCGATACGCCCGCGCAAACGGCTGGCCGTCTCACGCTTGGATTGCCAAATCGGCTCCAATACCTTCGCCACGTCATGGCGCGTAAGTTCATTGATCGTGCGTCCGTCGTTCAGCACAGGATAGGCGTATGCCTCAAGCGTCGATCCCCATTGTGCGATGGCTTTAGTGTTGCTCAGTTCGTCGCCTTTCTGTGCGATTACAGCTTCGGCGCATTCCTTGAACGTCTTGCGACGTTGCAATTCGGCCTGCGTTTGCTGCCGTGCGCGACGTTCCGCGTGCTTGGTCGCGATAGGGTCGATGCCGTCGCGTATCTGTTTGCGGAGGTCTCGCGCTTTGTCGCGCGCTTCGGCCAAGGACACATCGGGGTAACTTCCCAAGCCGATATCGCGGCGATGGACGGCGGGCTTTCCTTGGCCGTCAGTCCGCATTCCGACAGCGACCCGCAGAACCCATGCCCGCGAAGCGCCCGAGATGCGGAGATGCAGGCCGTCAGCCCCGCCAACCGCATGGCGGCCATCGTCCTTGATCTTCGACACGGCCAGGGCGGATAGCTCTTTCGCTTTCTTCGGCATGGCAGAGGTCTCCTGTGTCCAACATCCTGTCCCACAAAAAGCGCGGGATTTCAGTGGAAGCAACTAGACTCCGTCGGACGAAGCACGTCAATAGTGCTTTGATATATAAGATAAAAATAGGACGTTCTTAGGCGCTGTTGGACGCTGCGTCGGCGGCCCCTCCCTCCGCCAACTTCCCGTAACCGCCGTCACCTTCATTCCCATTCCATCTGCTGGAACGCCGTCTGGGCGTTGCGTCGCGCCAGGCCGTCGAACAGCTCGAGATGGGAGAACGCCGCCTGATCGACCTCGACCGAGCCGATGATGTCGCCGCCGGCGTCGATATGGGCCTTCATTTTCGAGCGCAGGTTCATCAAGTAGTCGTAGGTTTCGGCCTTGGCGCGGGCCAGGGTGGCCGGGCCGCCGTGGCCGGGGATCAGGTGGTCGGGCTTTAGGGCGGCGATCGCTTCGAAGGCCTTGGGCCAGCCGGCGATCGAACTGAACTCCAGCACGCCGAGAAGACGTTCGACGTAGACGATGTCGCCAGTGAAGACGGTCTTCTTCTGCGGCAGCCAGACGAAACTGTCGCCCGGCGTATGGGCCGGGCCCGGGTGGACGATTTCGAACCGCGTTCCGCCGACCTCAAGCACGTGGCGGTCCTCGAAGATGACGTCGGCGTAGACCGGATCGGTCCCGGCCAGCTCGGGGCCCAGGAACATGCCGAGCGCCGTCATCTGCAGGCTGCCCCGCGATTTCTGGTCGGCGACCGCCGCCGCCGCCGCGATCACCGTCGCCCCCCGGGCCTTCCAATAACCGTTGCCGAGCCAGCGATGGTCCTGGCCGCCGGTGTCGATCACGTATTTGACGGGTTTATCGGTCAGTTCGCGGATCTTGGCGTGGATCGCCGCCGCCCCTTTCCACGACCCGCCGGGATCGATCAGCACCACGCCCTCGCCGGTTTCGAGCACGCCGAAGGTCGCGTTATTGGCGAGGTTCTCCTTGTCGCGCTGGGCTTTCTCACCGACCAGCGCCCAGACGCCTTTGGTGACCGGTTTGATCTCCAGGGCGTGGGCGGCGAAGGCAAGGGACAGGACGAAGATGAAAGACAGGGTCGCGGGATAGAAGCGGGCCATCGGCGGCTCCTTCAAAGATGTGGCGAACGGTTCTTTCTGCCCCAATCTTCCCGCGAAGGCCATGACCTGGATCAGATCGATCTGGATCAGATCGCCGGCGCGTCCGCGCCCCACATAGGCGGCATCCTTAAGCGGATTTCTTCACGAATTCCGTCAGGATCACGATCAGTTGGCCGTTGACCCGGCCTTCGATCTGGCCCGCGTTGTCGGGCACCAGGGAAATCCCCCGCACGGCGGTGCCGCGCTTGGCCGTGAACCCGGCGCCCTTCACATTCAAATCCTTGATCAACGTCACTGTGTCGCCGGCGGCCAACGGCGCACCGTGACAGTCGCGGTGCGCGACCGCCGCGTCGGCGCCGCCTTGATCGACGCCCGATTGCGCCCAGGCCAGGGTTTCCTCGTCCAGATACAATTGATCCCGCAGGTCCACCGCCCAGGCTTCGCCGTCAAGCCGCGTCAGCATGCGCCAGGCCATGACCTGCACCGCCGGAACGGGGGTCCACATGCTGTCCGCGAGGCAGCGCCAATGGTCGGACGCCATGGCGGCGGTCCCGTCCGCCTGGTCCCGGCAGGTGGGGCAGAGCAGCACGCATTGATCGGCGGAGCCGTCCGACGACGGCGGCACGTCGTATACGGCAAGGTCAGCAGTGGCGGCGCAAAGTTCGCAGGCGGACCCGCTGCGCGCGAAAAGGTCGGTTTCGGTGGTCATGACGGGCTTTCTTCGTGTCGGGGCCCCGACCGTTTAACCGAACGGCGCCGGAAAGAAAAGCGCCCGGACGAGGCGGCGGCGCGGGGCCCCGCCAAAGTCCGGCGTTCCTACATATCGGATTGAAACCGGGCGCACCCGCGCCGCGCGCGCAGGGTCGCCCGGTGCGGCGCTCAGCCGTTGGTGCCGACGGCGGCCAAGGCGGGAGTGTCGCTCTCCGTAAGGTCGGCGGGCGCCGGGGCGGGCCCGTCGTTGGCGGCCAGGCTGTCGGCGCCGTCGAAATAGACGGGCTGCGGCCGGCGGCGGTCGACCTGCAGGCGGTAGATGTCCATGCGGTTATAGTAACCGGCCATGTCGTGGTGCTGTTTCAATTCCAGCAGCGACCCCAGGTCCACGTCGGCGACGACCAGGCCCTCTTCGTCGGTCAGGGGCGTGCCCAGAACCTCGCCCGACGGCGTGACGATCATCGAGGTCGACCGCGGGCTGGCGCGCAGGATGGCCTCGCGCTCGGCGTCGCCTTCGGCCAGCATCTCGTACCCGGCGTCGTCCAGGTATCCGGCGCTGACCACGACGAAGACCTTGGCTTCGAAGGCATGGGCGGCGGCGCGGGTGCGGATGGCGTCGGCCAGGTCGAAGGGCGGCGCGCCGACCGGGTTCTTGAACGGCCAGACGGGCGGATAGTTGGCCGCGTGAAGTTCCTCGTTCTGCGCCATCAGCATGTAGCGCGACAGCGGGTTGCCGTTCTCGCCGCAGATCAGGCCGCCGATCCGGCCGATCGGTGTTTCGACCACGCGCAGGCCCGCCGCGTCGCCGGCGTTCCAGGTCAGCTTTTCATAGAACGTCGGCACCAGCTTGCGGTGATGGTTCAACAGCCGTCCGTCGGCGCCGATCAGCACCGTCGAATTCCACAGCGCCCCGTCGCTGACCGGCGACAGTTCGCTGAACCCCAGCGACACGGTGACGCCGTGGCGGGCCGCCGCGTCGGCGATGGCCTTCATTTCCGGGCCGTCGACACGCAGCGAATTGCGCGCCATGCGGACGAACCAGTCATGCCCATCGATCGGCCGCACCAGGGCGTTCCACATGGGAAAGCCGGGGATGAAGCTTTCCGGAAAGACGAGGAACCGGGCGCCGTCGGCCGCCGCATCGGCGATCAGGGCGCAGGCCTTATCGACGCAGGCGTTCTTGTCCAGAAGCGGCGAGGCGGCATGGGCGGCGGCGACGCGGACGCGGCGGTTGGGGTCGGTCATTCGGGATTCTCCAGGTTGTTGTCTATGCGAATGCGGGCCGATCAGGGCCGATAAGAAAGCGGCGCGGGCGTGCTGCGGCGCCGGCTGAAGGCGATCCAAAGGGCCAGGGCGGCGGGCCCGATCAGGCCCAGCACCGTCCAGCCGGTCGCCAGATAGGCCACCAGGCTGACCGGCCCGGCCAGGGCGAACAGGCCCCGTTCGACCGGGACGAGCCGGCGGCTGAAGGCGCCATAGGTCGCCCCGGCCATCATCACCGTGGTCGCCGCGAAGGCGGCGAAGGCGACGAAGGTCTCGGACGTGGTGTTCTCGAAATCCAGGAAGCCGTGAACGATGACGAAGACATAGGGCACGGCGAAACAGATGCCGCCCAGTTTCAGGCATTCCCAGGCCGTGCCCAGGAACGAGCCGCCGGAAATCCGAACGGCGGTCAGCACGCCGACCGCGATGGGCGGCGTCAGGGCCGAGAAGATCGCGAAGTAAAAGCCGAACATATTGGCCTGCAGCGCCGAAAGCCCGACATCGACCAGGGCCGGCACGACGACGATGGCGATCAGGGCATAGGCCGCCGGTGTCGGCAGGCCCATCCCGATGATCAGCGAGACGACCATGCCCACGACAAGACCGATCCAGAGCGAGCCGCCCGCGGCCATGCCGACGGCGCGGCCCAGCGCCACGCCCGTGCCGGTCGTCGTCAGGGTCTGCACGACGATGCCGATGGCCGCCAGGATCAGCGCCAGCTGCACCGCCGTGACGATGCCTTCGCGCAGGCCGTGCAGGAATTCGGAAATCGTCGGACGATGTTCGGCCGGGCGCAGGACCGTGCCGGCGATCAACAGGGCGATGCCCCAGAACCCGGCCATGGCCGGCGAATAGCGCATATAAAGAAGCACCAGCAGCACCGTGAACGAGGCGATGAACGAGGGGGCGATCCAGCGTACCTTGGTCCAATCGACCTCGACCCGGACGTGGGGGATGCTGTCCGACCGGCAGATCATGGCATAGACGCCGATGGTCACGGCGATCAGGTACATGATCCCGGGGATCAGAGCGGCGAGCACGATTTCGATGTAGGACACGCCCAGGATCACCGCCATCAGGAAGGCCCCCAGGCCCATGATCGGCGGTAGAAGCTGGCTGCCGGTCGAGGCGAGAATTTCCACCGCCCCGGCCTGTTCGGCGGTGAAGCCGTTCCGCTTCATGGTCGGGATGGTCATGATGCCGGAAAGGGCGATGTTGCTGACCGCCTGGCCGGTGACCATGCCGATCAGGGTCGATGCGGCGATGGCCGAAAAGGCGACGCCGCCGCGAAACAGATTGCCGATGGCGCCGCCGATTTCGGCGAACATGTCGATCACCTTGCAGCCGTGCATCAGGCCCCCGAATACCAGCAGCAAGAAGATCACGTCCGCCGACAGCGGCGCGTAGCTGAGCACCCCGCGCGGCCCGCCGATCCCGGCCAGGAAGCTGACGACCACGTTGCCGGGCTGGCTGGAGGTGGTCAGCGGTTCGGGCAGCAGATGGCCATAGGCGAAATACAGCGCCGCCGTGCCGCAGATCAGCGCCAGGCCCGCCCCCCAGACCCGCCAGGCGATCGCCAGGACGGTCAGGACGAGGACGATTCCCATGACCATGGTCGGCGTTTCGATGAAGGGCTGGATGATCTCCAGGTTCTCGGCCTCGCCGTAAAAATAAATCCCGCAGGCGATTGCTGCCGCCAATCCGGCCCCGGCGACGATCAGCGAGACGGTCCGGCCCAGCGGGGTTTTCGCGTCGCCCGCCGTGGCGCCGACCAGGATCGCGCCGAGGCAAAGAACCAACGCCAGATGCGTGAGGTAGTGCAGCAATGCGCCGTGCAGGCTGTACCAGACCATGACCGCCTGATAGGCGAACAGGATCAATCCGGCGGGAAGCAGGGCGCGATCGAACAGACGGATCAGGCGGTGCGAAATGTCCACGGGCGTCATCCCAAAAGCTCATTGGTTACCGGGGGACGGGCGGCGCGGGGGCCAGGATAGCACGGCATCGGGTCAGGAGGACGATGGCCGGTCGGCGGCGCGCGCGGGTCCGGGGTGGCGAAGGAGAGAGGGGGGCGGAGGCCGCCGGAAGCGGCGGGTGGTGCGGAACGGCCGGAGGGATTGGCCGGTCCGCCGCTTCCGGCGTGGGGTAAACCTCTGTCCGGATTACTCCTTCAGAAGGCCGGCCTCGATATAGGCGCGGCGGGCTCCCGGGTGCAGGCGTTCCGGCGCGATCTTGGCGACGGCGCCGATGGTTTCCGGGTTCCAGATCTGCCCGATGGCGCTGTACTTGCCGATCTCCGGGCCCATCTTCAGCCAGGTCTTGACGAATTCGTAGGCCAAGTCGTCCGGGAACGACTTATGCACCGACAGCAGCGTGTGATTGCCGAAGGTGGTGATCGCCTTGGGCTGGTTGCTGAAGGTGTTGGCCTTGACCTCGCGGATCATGAACGGCGCGCCCGTGTCCTTGATGTAGCTCTCGATCGTCGGCTTGGGCACATCGACGTAGAACCAGGGGCGCTGCGCGCTTTCCAGTTTCTTGAAGGGGCCCGGCTCCAGGTTGTAGGCGAAATTCAGCGACGAATGCACGACCAGGGTGCCGACATCGGACCGGCCGTCCAGCAGGGCGTCGATATTCTGCCCCGGGCCCAATGCGTCGAAGGATTTCAGCTTCGGCGTAATGCCCCAGGTGTCCAGCATCATGCGCTGGTGCATGCCCCATTCGTTCTGCGTCAACAGACCGACGGCGACCCGCTTGCCGGCGAAATCGGCGGGGACCTTGATGTCCGGGTCCAGGGTGACGAAGACGTTGCTGGTCTGGCTCATGGAGCCGAGCACCCGGAAGTCCTTGGCCACGGCCATGGGTTTTGGAAAGAACGGTTTGACGCCTTCGGCGGCGGCCCATTCGACGACCTCGCCGGAGCCGATCACCGTGGTTTTCCACTTGTCCGGTGTCTGGGCCAGAAAGCGGACGTTATAGGTGAAGCCCGGGGTTTCGACGGCGACCGGCGCCATCTTGTCGGTGTATTTGGGGGCGTAGTTCTGAAACGTCGCCCAGGCCAGATAAGGTCCGGACCCGGACGGCGACATCAGGATTTCGACTTTCGGCGGCTCGGCCTTCGCCGGGGCCGAGGCCAGAACGGCGGCGACGGCGGCGGCACCGATAAGAGATAACTTCTTCATGAGATCCTCTCCCTGTACGTGAGTGGCGTGAAGGATGCTCCTTGTTTTCCCGCTGCAAATGGCTGATTTCTATGCAAACGGGCTTTTTGCTCATTTATTGAGCTTGCTATCCCGACTCTGTCCCTGGACCATTGCTAGGAAAAGAATTATTTTTCTCAGAATTACCTCGGAATTCCCGAGGAATGGTCAACGGCCCGGGGGCCGCCGGTTTCATGGATATTCCCATCCGCGTTCTGCGCTACTTCACCGCCGCTGCCCGCCTGGGCAGCATCACGGCGGCGGCCGAGTACCTGAATATTTCCCAGCCCAGCGTCTCCGCCGCGATCACCCGGATCGAGGAAGATCTGAACGTGCAGGTCTTCATCCGCCGCCCATCCCAGGGCGTGCGCCTGACCCCGGCGGGACAGCGCGTGTTCGACGAGGCGCGCCAGCTTCTGGGACAGGTCGATGCCTTTCACGATACGGTCGCAAGCCTGTCTTCGGACCTGTCCGGCGAGATATCCGTCGCCTGTTTCGTCAATCTGGCCCCGATGTTCATGGCCGGGTTGCTCGACGGGTTCCGCCGCGTCCATCCGGCGATCCACGTCGCCTTCACCGAATTGAACCATTCCGATTTGATCGAGGGCGTGATGGACGGCACCTATGAAATGGCCATCGGGTTCGACCTGGAGACACCCCAGGACGTGACCGTCGAAACCATTTCCGAACATGCGCCGCAGTTCGTCCTGCGCCCCGATCACCCGCTGGCCGGGCGGGACAGCATTCACATGGCGGAGCTGATCGACGAGCCCTATGTCCTGATGGATCTGCCTTACACCAACTCCTATTTCCTGTCCCTGTTCGATGGTCAGGACCTGCGCCCCGACATCGCCTACCGGGCGCGGTCGTTCGAAATGGTCCGTTGTCTGGTCGGCGCGGGGCTCGGTTACGGCATTCTGAACATCTTTCCAAAGGCTGATCGAACCTATGAGGGCGATCAGGTCATCGCCGTGCCGATCGCCGATGCCGTGCGGCCGTTGAACCTGATCCTCATGCGCCATCCGCGCGTCCGCCCGCGCCTGATCGCCTCGTTGTTTGCGGAACATCTGCGGCGCGTGCTCCTCTGACATTGCCCTGGCGCGGCCTTGGTTGATAATCTGCGGGCCGTTCCACACGGCCGCCCCGTACTTAAGCCGGGTCATGCGCGGCCCAAACAACGTTCTTGAGGACATCATTCATGGCGAACATCGCATTCATCGGCGTCGGCAACATGGGCAATCCCATGGCGCGCAACCTGATGGCGGCCGGGCATACCGTCACCGCCTTCGACATCTCGGCCGACTTTCTGGCCCGGGTCGCGGACGCGGGGGCGAAAACCGCCGGCAGCGCCGCCGAGGCGGCATCCGGGGCCGAAGTCGTCATCACCATGCTGCCCGCCGGCAAGCACGTGAAGGACGTCTATCTGGGCGGCCTGTTCGATGCTCTCGAGCCCGGCAAGCTGCTGATCGATTGTTCGACGATCGACGTCGCGGCGGCGCGCGAGGTTCATGCCGCGGCGGCGGAGAAGGGCTTTCCCATGGTCGACGCGCCCGTATCCGGCGGTGTCGGCGGGGCCGAGGCCGCGACCCTGACCTTCATGGTCGGCGGGGCGGACGATGCCGTTGCGTCGGCACGGCCGCTTTTGGAAAAGATGGGCAAGACCATCGTTCATTGCGGCGGGGCCGGTAACGGTCAGGCCGCCAAGATCTGCAACAACATGATGCTGGGCATTCAGATGGCTTCGGTCGCCGAGGCCTTCGTGCTGGCGGAAAAACTGGGCCTCGACGCGCAGCGCCTGTTCGACGTCTCGTCGACGGCGTCGGGCCAATGCTGGTCGCTGACCACCTATTGCCCGGTGCCGGGGCCGGTACCGACCTCGCCGGCCAACCGCGAGTACGAACCGGGCTTCGCCGCCGCCCTGATGCTGAAGGACATGGGCCTCGCCCTCGCCGCCGCCAAGGACACGGGCGCCGACGTTTCCGTCGCCGAAAAGGCGGCCTCGCTCTATCAGGATTATTCCGACGCCGGCCAGGCCGGAAAGGACTTTTCCGGTATCATCAATCTGATCCGCGACCGCGCGGACTGATCCGATCCAAAAACCACAAACCTAAAGACCATCCCAAGGAGACCATCCAGATGACCATCACCACCGGCGACCGCATGCCGTCCGCGACCCTGTTCAAGTTCGGCGCCGACGGCGGCCCCGAGGCCGTCTCGACCGACGATTTCTTCAAGGGCCGCAAGGTCGTCGTCTTCGCCCTGCCGGGGGCCTTCACGCGGACCTGTTCGGCCAAGCACCTGCCGGGCTTCGTCGCCCAGGCCGACGCGATCCTGGCCAAGGGCGTGGACGAGATCGCCTGCGTTTCCGTCAACGACGCCATGGTGATGAACGCCTGGGGCCTGGCCCACGAAGCGCCCGGTAAGGTGACCATGCTGTCCGACGGCAACTGCGATCTGACCGCCGCCCTGGGCCTGGACAGCGATATGTCGGCGCGTGGCTATGGCCGCCGTTCCAAACGCTATGCCATGATCGTCGAAGACGGCGTGGTCACGCATTTCGCGCTGGAGACGGAGCCCGGGCTCAACGTTTCCTCGGCCGAAGAGATTCTGGCGGCCCTTTAAAAGGGCGGCCGGGCCGACCACGAACAAGACGATCAAGGAGACCACGACTGTGAACGACGGCGGAAACATGCGCCCCTTGGAATTCACCCATTTCGGCGCCGCCGGGTGGAAGATCACCGACGGCGAAACGGTGATCCTGCTCGACCCCTATCTTTCCCGCGTGCGGTTCCAGGGCCGCAAATACGGCCCCCATGACGCGACCGACATCGCCGACGATCCGCGCCCGGTCGTGAAGATGGACGAAGTCGCCGGTCACGATACGGAGACCATCGACAAGAACGTGCCCAAGGCCGATTTCATCATGCTGTCCCATTCGCATTTCAACCATGCGATGGATGTCCCCTACATCGCCAACAAGACGGGGGCCGTGGTCATCGGCACCGAGAGCACCTGTAACATCGCGGCCAACGGCGGTGTGCCGGACGAACAGATTCACGCCGTGCGCGGCGGCGAGGATTTCCAGTACGACGAGCTGTCCGTCCGCGTGATCCCGAGCCTCCATTCGGCCCTGTCCTGCAAGCTCTATAAGGACTTCGGCACGGTCCCGGTGAAGGACGATCCGCTGACGTTGGACGAATACGTCGAGGGCGGCACGCTGGCCTATCTCCTGCGCTTCGCCGGGCGGGAAATCCTGTTGTTCGGGTCCATGAACTACATCGAACGCGAGGTCGAGGGCCTGCGTCCCGACATCGTCTTCGTCGCTTCGGCGCCGCCGCGCCTGGATATCCACGACTATACCGGCCGCCTGATGCGCTGCCTGGGCAAACCGCCCCTGGTCGTGGCGACCCATTGGGACGATCAGGGTCTGCCCTTCGGCGCGAACCAGGATCATGCGCTGAAGCACACGCCCGCCTTCATCGACGAGGTCAAGGCCGTCTCGCCGAATTCGGAGGTTTTCGTGCCGCTGCATTTCCAGACCCTGGTGCTCGACGGTAAGGGCAACATGCGGGTCGCCGAATAGGCGCAGTTTATTCGACGCCGGACGGTTCACCGGCGGCGGCGATGTGCTACCCTCCCGGCCAAATGAACAATCATGTCTGGGAGGACAGATCGCATGACCACCATCAACACCCTGCTGCCCACGTCCCTGGTCGGTTCCTACGCGCAACCTAACTGGCTTTTGGACCGCGCCAAGCTGGCGGGCCGGTTCCCGCCGCGCACGCGGGCGAAGGAACTGTGGCGTGTGGACGAGGCGTTTCTTGAAGAAGCGCAGAATGACGCGACCCTTTTGGCGATCCGCGATCAGGAACGGGCCGGGCTGGATATCATCACCGACGGCGAAGCCCGCCGGGAAAGCTATTCCAACCGCTTCGCGACGGCGCTGGAAGGCGTCGACATCGACAATCCGGGCACGGCGCTCGACCGGTCGGGCCATCCGAACCCTGTGCCGCGCATCACCGGCAAGATCAAGCGCATGCATCCGGTCGAGGTCGAGGACGTGAAGTTCCTGCGCGCCAACACGGACCGCAAGACCAAGATCACCGTCCCCGGTCCCTTCACCATGTCGCAGCAGGCGCAGAACGATTTCTATGAATCAGAGGCCGAGTTGGCCATGGACTACGCCGCCGCCGTGAACGAGGAGATCAAGGACCTGTTTGCCGCCGGCGTCGACGTGGTGCAGATCGACGAGCCCTACATGCAGGCCCGCCCGGAAAAGGCCGAGGAATACGGCCTGCAGGCCCTGAACCGTGCCCTCGACGGGGTCGAGGGCGAAACGGCCGTGCATATCTGTTTCGGCTATGCCGCGATCATCCACGACCGGCCGGAAGGCGGCTATTCCTTCCTGCCGCAGCTGGCCGATTGCACGGTCTGCGACATCTCCATCGAAACGGCGCAGTCGAACCTGGACTGCACGGTTCTGGAAAGCCTGCCGGAAAAGAAGATCATTCTGGGCGTGCTGGACCTGTCGACCCACGACATCGAAACGCCGGAAACGGTGGCCGAACGCATCCGCCGCGCCCTGCCGCATCATCCGGCGGACAAGATCATCGTCGCCCCCGATTGCGGCCTGAAATACCTGCCGCGCGACGTCGCCTTCGGCAAGATGAAGGCCATGGCCGATGGCGCCGCCATCGTCCGGGCGGAGGTCTCCTGACGGAGACTTTCCAGCCCATCCTCAACAGCAAGAAGAAACGGAATCCCCAATGACCGATCACAACACCCAGGTCCTGTTCAATTCGTCGCCGGACGGCATGCCGACGCCGGACAATTTCAAGATCGCCGAGGCACCGATGCCGGTGCCCGGCGACGGCGAATTTTTGTTGAAGAACCTGTATCTCTCGCTCGACCCCTATCAGCGCATGCTGATGGGCGGCGGCTGGACCTACAGCCCCAACCTTCTGCAGCCGGGCGACCTGATGGTCGGCCGCGTCCTGGGTGAAGTGGTCGAAACCAACAATCCGGACTTCCCCGTCGGCACCCACGTCGTCGGGCGGCTGGGTTGGCAGACGCATGTGGTGTCCGACGGCACGAACCTGGATTTCGTCGTCAATCCTAAGGACGGCGTGCCGCTGTCGGCCTATCTGGGGGTCTGCGGATCGACCGGCGTCACGGCCTGGGTCGGGCTCAAGATGACGGGCCAGCCGAAGGCCGGCGAGACGGTCGTCGTCTCCGCCGCCGCCGGATCGGTCGGCTCCTGCGTCGGGCAACTGGCCAAGGACATGGGATGCCGCGCCGTCGGCATCGCCGGCGGGCCGGACAAATGCAAACTGGTCGAGGATGAATTCGGCTTCGACGCCTGCATCGACTACAAGGCCCCGGACCTGGCCGGGCAGTTGAAGGCCGCCGCCCCCGACGGCGTCGACGTCTATTTCGACAACGTCGGCGGCGAGATCCTGGATACGGTCATGGGTCAGTGCAACCGCCTGGCCCGCATTCCCATCTGCGGCGTGCTGTCGCGCTACAACGACGCGGGCGACGCCTACGGCAACAAGAACATGCACCTGTTCTTCGACAAGTCCCTGAAGATGGAAGGCTTCGTCCTCAGCCATCACAAGGAAATCTGGCCCCAGGCCCGCGCCGAACTGGAAGACATGGTTGCCGACGGCCGCATGAAGTACCGCGAAACCGTCGCCCAGGGCATTGAGGCCGCGCCGGAAGCCTTCATCGGCATGCTTCAGGGCAACAACCTGGGCAAGCAGCTTGTCAAACTGGGTTAAGCGCCGCCGGGGCTAAACGCAGGTAGCACCCCTCAAATGCGCCTTGCCGTCGGCCCCGAAGGTGCCGCGCGCCTTGGCTTCGCCGATCTGCGGATGGGTCAGCAGGCCGAGTACCGTCGTGCCCTGGATTTCCTCGCCCGTGACATAAGCCTGGCCCATGTCCGACATCGGCAGGCGGTCGTCCAGGTCGATGGAAAAGGTGAACTCCCGCCCCCTTTCGAAATTGGCGAAGCTCAGGGAAAGTTCCTCCGCCCCGTCGGCGACGACCGGCGCCGACATCAGCCCGACCTCGCCTTCGACGGGCTCGAACTGTTGCGGTTCGGACGCTCCGGCCCCGCCGAAGTCGGTGTCGAACACGACATGCCCGGCGGAGCTCTTGGTCCGGAACTCCAGGGTCAGCAGCGTCCAGGGCTCCTGACTTTTATTTTCGATGATGAAGATGTCGGGGGCGCTGTCGAAAAAGCGGATGACGACTTCCGGCCCACAGGCGCGCGCCGCGGGGGCCAGAACCAGGCCGATCAGACAAACCGTGAAACCGAAAAACGCCCGTCCCATGACGCCGCCTCCCTGATCGGGGAAGGATGACGCAAGTCTCAGTCGGCGGCAAGCAGATGGATGGAGAACAATCCCTTGGCGTCGGTCCAATGACGGCCGGACCGCCACCCGGATGCGGCGGCGACGCGGGCGAAATCGTCCAGGCCGTATTTGTAGGAGTTTTCCGTGTGGATGGTCTCGCCCCGTCTGAAATCGAAGGCATGGCCGTCGACGCGGACCGTCTGGTCGCGTTGGCTTTCCAGGTGCATTTCGATGCGGCCTTCGTCTTCGTCGTAGCGCACCTTGTGGGCGAAATCCGCGCGGTCGATGCCGCCGTCCAGTTCCCGGTTGATGCGGTCGATCAGGTTCAGATTGAAATCGGCGGTCACGCCCTTGGCGTCGTCATAGGCGGCGATCAGGATATCGCGGTCCTTCTTCAGATCGACGCCGACCACCATGAAACTGCCGTCGCCCAACAGGCGGCGTTTGCGCATCAGGAATTCGACGGCGAGCGCCGGCTCGAAATTGCCGATGGTCGATCCCGGGAAAAAGCCGACCCTGGGTGCCGCCGCCATTTCTTGGACCAGCGGCACGGGCAGATCGATGTCGGCCGTGAAATCGGCGGTGACGGGCCGGACCTTCAGGTTCGGCAGGCGCCGGGCAATGGCCTCGGCGGCGGCTTCCAGGAAATCCGCCGCGACATCGATGGGCACGTAACCGCCCAGGTCGTCGAGCGCGTCCAGGAACAGATCCGATTTGCGCGACGAGCCGGATCCAAATTCGATGACCCAGGCGCCGGCGGGAAGGGCGTCACCCAGGTCCGGCGCGATCTCACCCAAAAGGGCGAGCTCCGTGCGCGTCGGATAGTATTCGTCGAGATGGGTGATTTCCTCGAACAGGGCCGATCCCCGCACGTCGTATAGCCATTTGCAGGGCAGCGTCTTGGGCGTCTCGGACAGGCCCGCAATCACGTCGCGGGCGAAGGCGGCGCGCCCGTCGTCGTCCAGGCCGCTGTCTTCCACATCGGCAAAGGCATCCATGATCATCACCCTCCGTTGGGTTTCGCATCACCATCGTCGGCCAGGCGCAAGCCCGTGAACTGCCAGCGTTGGTGGGGATAGAAGAAATTGCGGTAGGTCGCCCGCACATGCCCCGGCGGTGTCGCGCAGGACCCGCCGCGCAACACGTTCTGTCCCGACATGAATTTGCCGTTGTATTCGCCGCCGGCGCCGTCCGTCGCGCGGAACCCCCGGTAGGGCTGATAGGCGCTGGCCGTCCATTCCCAGACATCGCCGAACATCTGCCGCAGGCCGGGCGCCGACGGATCCTCGGCCGGGGCGGGGCGCAGGCGGCCGCTCGCGGCCATGTTGCCCGTGATCGCCAAATCCGCCGCGGCGACTTCCCATTCCGCCTCGGTCGGCAGGCGCTTGCCGGCCCAACGGGCATAGGCGTCGGCCTCGTACAGGCTGACGTGACAGACCGGTGCGTCGCGGTCGACCGGTTGCGGTCCCTTGAGCGTCATCGTCCACCAATCGCCGTCGCGGTCCTCCCAATAGAGGGGGGCGTTCCAGCCTTCTTCCTGAACCGTGGCCCAGCCGTCGGACAGCCAGAGCAGCGGATCGCGATAGCCGCCGTCCTCGATGAATGCCATCCAGTCACCGTTCGTCACCGGACGGTCGGCCAGACGGAAGGGATGGATCAAGGTTTCGTGGTTGGGCGTTTCGCAGTCGAAGGAGAAGGTCTCGCCGCTGCCGTCGTAAGGGGCCGCGTCAAACCGATCGGCGCCGATGCGCCGGATGCCGCCCGTGAAGTCGATCCAACCGACGGACCCGGCGGCGGCACCGGTGGCCAGGGGTTCCGGGGATCGGTATGCGGGCTTCAACGGGTTTTGCGCGAAGAGATGCAGGATATCGGTCAGCATCAATTCCTGATGCTGCTGTTCGTGGTGCAGGCCCAGTTCGATGGTCCGCAGAAGATCGTCATCGGCGCCGCCGCCGTTCAGAAGCGTGTCCAGCGCCGTATCCACATGGCGGCGATAGGCGACGACGTCGTCCAGCGGCGGGCGGGTCAGCAGACCGCGCATGGGCCGCGGCTGACGCGGGCCGACGCTTTCGTAATAGGAATTGAACAGGAAGGCATAGCGGTCATCGAAAACCCGGTATCCGGGCAGGCCGGGCTGCAGCACCAAGGCCTCGAAGAACCAGGTGGTATGGCCCAGGTGCCATTTTGCCGGACTGGCGTCGGGCATGGATTGGGCGGTGGCGTCGGCGTCGGAGAGGCCCGACGCGAGAGATAGGGTCTGGGCGCGGACCGCCTGAAGGCGGGGCAGCAAGGTTTCCGATACCTCTGCCACCGGCGTTTTGGCCGGTCCGGCGCGTCGGTTCGCGGAAGTCATGGGTTCGGGGGGTCGGCCTTTCCGTTGCACGGGCCGCCGGGGCGTGCCCGGGCGGCGGTTCCTGACCGGCACCTTATCGGTTCGGTCCCCGCCTGTGGGAATTATTTGTTCACAGTCTTGTGACGAATCAATGGCATCGGCGGCGGCGGGCCGCCGCCGTCACGATATGGGTCACGATATGGAAGGGGGGTGAAGACGGAAAATCGGACGGGCTGGATATCAGATCTGGTCGTCGCGGAAATATTCGTCGTCGCGGCCGCCACCCTGTTTCAACAGCTCAAAGTCGCGCCAGTATTCCTCGACGTCGTCGCCCGGTTTGGGGCCTTCGCCGATGCCGAAGCGTTCCCATTTTTCACGATCCGACAGCTTGTTCATGTCGGGCTTCTTGGGCGAGGTCACCTTCAGGATGACACCGGCGACGATCGTCGCGACGGTCAGAAGAACCAAAACGGGCAGCCAGCCCAATTCTTTAATGACTTCCACCGTGACCTCCTTTGTTCCTCGTCCGCCCGCCCGGGTTTATCCGCTTGGGAAAAAGCGCTGTTTTGCGCGGGCCGTGCGCGATGGGCGCCGATTCTCGGATTTCTGCCCATGGCATTCGAAAAGCTTATACCGGCATATCCTGACATACAACTGACAGTTCGGTAAAAGCCCTGTATTCCCAAGGGGTTCTGTATGGGCCCTTTGGCCTGTCCGGGCGGCCTTGCGACGGTCTTGGCGGCGGCATTACAAGAATCGGGTTATGCGGCACGTTGCCTGTGATTTTCGCCTTGCCGCCACGCGGTTCGCGCATGCCGGTTCGCTGGCGGTCCTGATGGCGGTGGCTGTCCTGGCCGCGGCGCCGGTTCCGCGCGCCCTCGCCCAGACTGCCGATCCTGCCGCGGGGGCGGAAGTCACGGGAATGCGGCTCGGCCGCCACGCCGATTTTCTCCGTCTCGTCTTCGATCTTACGGGCAAGCCCGGCTATGACGCCCATGCCACGGGCCCGCGTGCGTTCGTCGTCTCGTTGCCGGGTGTCGCCTTGCCGCCCGAGGGGCATGCCGCGCTGGCGGGTGATCCGTTGGCGCCGGATTTGATCGTTCGCCCGACGGGCGACGCCGGTCCTCTTCGATTTCATGTCACCAGCCGCGACGACGCCTTCATTCGCCGGGCCTTCGTCATCGCGCCCCCGGCGGGTGGCGTGGCGCCCGGCGCGTCGCCCTGGCGCCTGGTGTTCGACATCGTGCCGCGCCCGGGGCATCGCACCGCCGCTGTTCCGTCAACGGTCGTCGCCGGGCTGCCCGCCCCTCATGGGATCGAACTGCCTGAAGCCGACGATGGGCGCCCAACCCGTGCAGGGCGCGCGGCTAGCGAGCCGGCTGATCGCGCGACCCGGAAGACGGCTGTCGCCGGACCGGGCCCTCAAGCGCCGCCGCCGGTGGTCGAAGTTTCCTGGGCCAAGGCCAGCCGCATTCTCCGCGAGCTCCAGGCCCGTCGTGCGCCCGAGGCGGATACCCCGCCGCCGCCCCAATTGATTCTGCCGCCGAAGTATCGCCGGGACCCGGTTCCGTTGCGGTGACGAGAGGCGGCCGGTTGGCATGGCGCGATCCGGCCGCCCGGCCGACGCCTTATTTCGAATTCGCCTCGCATTTCGAAAACCCAAAGACAAAATGACACCATCCGCCCGGCCCATGAAATTAAGCATGACGGCTTGGTCCTGGGTCGCGAACACGGCCCGCACCCGGCAGGTTTTCGCCACTTTTCGTTGGTTTCCTCCACGGCCGACGGCTCATTTTTGCCAATATTTTCAATCGGTTTGTCAGCTTGATGTCAGGTTTGCGTCAGGCTGCTGTCAGGGCGATCTGGCATAAGACCTGCAACTTGTGTTGCGCCGTTCGCGGAAGGCATTACGCCAACCAACCCCGGGAGCGGTTTTCTTGATGGAAGGTCTTGGGCCAACATCCGCGAAAAACATGCAACGCCCGGAAGGCGGGAAAACACGCCAACGGAACGATTGCAGCGGATTTCTCTAAACGACGACTACATGCGGAGTGAATCTTATGGTTATCAAGACGAATAAATTCAGTGTCATGGGTGCCGCCGTGGCTGCCATGCTTTTTGCGGGTCAGGCGCAGGCCGCCAACACCGTGACGACTTCGGCGTCGGTTGAAATCGCCGCCCCGATCGCGATCACCCAGGACGCAGCCCTGGCTTTCGGTAACCTGGGTCCCAGCGGCACCTCCGGTACCGCGACGGTCGCCCCGGGCGCCAGCTCGGTCTCCGTGACCGGTGGTGTGACGGAACTGGGTGGCACGGTCACCTCGGCCGCCTACACCGTGACCGGTGCTTCCGGTGCCGACTACAGTGTGTCGATCCCGTCCGATATCTCGCTGACCAGCGGCGGCAACAGCATGACCCTGACGCTTAGCGAAAACAGCAGCGGCACGCTGACGGGCGGCACCGACAGCTTCAGCGTCGGCGGCTCCCTCGCCATCGGTGCGAACCAGGCTGCCGGTAGCTATTCCGGCACCTTCGGCGTCACCGTCAACTACCAGTAACTCTGCAGCCTTAGGTCCGGCCCCGGCGGCAAACGGGGCCGGGCCAAGGCGCGGGTTATTGTGATAGGCTGATGGTCGCGATGTTCAGACCACACCTCGGATTCCGCCAATTTTGCGCGACCGCCGCGATGGCCGTCGCGTTTATCCTGTTGGGCCCCGCGGCCGGGCATTTGCTTCCCGGCTGTGCCGCCGCCCATGCGCAGACCGTCGATATCGAAGAGCGTCGCTCCCTGATCTTCGGCAAGGTCGCGACGACGAGCACCCCCGGATCGGTGACCATTTCGCCCTCCGGCGTGAAGTCGGTGGCCGGCGGCGTCATCGATCTGGGTAAGAACCACCGCGAAGCGGAATTTCGAATCACCGGGCCGGACAATGCCTTGGTTATCGTCACTCTGCCGACAACGGCGACGGTCACCGGCGGCGGCGGCACCGGCACCTTGAACAATTTCACCATGAACATGTCCAATCCCATCGATCTGGGCCGGCGCGGCCGGGCGACCATTTCGGTCGGGGCGACATTGAGCCTGGGCACGAATTTGCCCGGGGCCGATTATTCCGGCGACTTCACCATCTACGTGGATCCGCAATGACGCGGAATGACGCCTCCGGCCGGATTTGCCGGCGGTTCCGCGGAGCACCGGCCCCCGATGGGTCGCGAACCCGTTGCTCCCGCGAGGATTATGGTATGATTTCGCGGGTGAATATCCGAACCGAAGGCTGAGAAACGTGGCAGTAGTGCGATCATCCTCTCTTCTTTCCGGCCGTTCATTGTGGCGGCGGTCCGCCGCTGTGCCCGCCGCCGTCGCCTTGGCGCTTTCCTTGGCGTGTTGGGCGGCCCCCGGTGCGGCCCAGGGCGCCAGCGTTTCGACCAGTGTGACGGTTCAGATCATTCGCCCCGCCGGTGTCGTCGGGCTTCAGGAACTGAACAACGCGCAGGGTTTTCTTTCGCCGCCGGACGCCGATGCCGACGGCGAGGACGCCGCCGCCGCCCCGACCGTGCAAACCGGGCCGATCACGCCGCCCGCATCCGGTGGCGCCTTGGCCGCCGCGATCGCGATTTCCGGTGCACCCAATCAAACGTTTTCCTTGAAGGTGACCGACTCATTGGTCGTCGTGACCGATTCCGGCGAATTGGTCGTCACCAATTTCGATCATAACGCCGGGGCCAGCCCGACCATCGGGGCCAATGGCGCGGCGCAGATCGCGATCGGCGCCAAATCGCAAAGCGGCTCGCCGGAAAACCTGCAACAGTTGTCGACTCAGGCCGGGGGACCCGGCCCGGGCGCCGACGGTCAGTCCGATCCGAATGTGGTGGCGGTGTTGGTCAACACGGACGATGGGCCGCAGGTCATCAAAATTCAGCGGCCGGACAATTTCGGGCCAAACATCTTCGGTGAAAAGTTTTTCACCGTTTTGGTTTCCTATAACTGATTGTTCGGATAAACCTTTTAGTACAAAGGCGCAGAGTAAAAAGAACGGTTTAGGGGAGCGCGAGCATGCGTCCAATCCAATTGATCGAGACATTCGTCCGATTTCTTCCGGCCCTGGCCATTTTGGCCGGTCTCGTGGGCGCGGCCGCACCCGCGGGGGCTCAAGGTTTCGGCGACCTCGTCGTCTCGCCGACCCGTGTCGAACTTCAGGGGCGGGATCGTTCGGCGACGGTCACTCTGACCAACCGGGGATCTGAATCGGCGCTTTTCCGAATTTCGTTCGTCACCATGGCGATGGACGACAAAGGCCAATTGAACACAGTCGAGAAAACGCCGGACGGGATGCTGACGGCGGAAGGTTTGATCCGCTACGCGCCGCGGCAGGTGAATATCCCGCCGGGAGGGACCCAGACCGTCCGTTTGGTCGTCCGCAAGCCGGCGGATCTGGCGGCGGGCGAATACCGGTCGCACATGTTCTTTCGTGCCGTGCCGCCCGAAGACGCGGGCCGTGCCGTCGATGAACAAGCCAATCAGAGCGGCATTTCGGTTCGCTTGACGCCGATCTTCGGGATCACCATCCCGGTCATCGTCCGCCATGGGGAACTGGATTTGAAGGTCGGGATGAGCGGGTTTGCCGTGGTCACCGACAAGGAGACCAAAACCAAGAAGCTCGCCTTCGAACTCAGCCGTACCGGCAAGAAGTCCGCTTATGGCGACATCAATGTCGAATACCTGCCCGCCGGTGGTGGATCACCGGTGGTCGTGGGCGAAATCACGCGCCTTGCCGTGTTCACCCCGAACACCAAGCGCAACGTCGAGGTGCCGTTGGTCGTGCCGTCGGGCGTCACCCTGGGCAAAGGAACCTTGAAGGTTCTGTATCGTCAAGTGAACGGAGACGAGACGTTGGCCATGGGTGAAGTCACGCTGGACTAGACTGAAAACAAGACTCCGATCCGTGGCTGACTTCGGCCCGGTGCCGGAGGCATCCAAACGGAACGGAGCGATGGGTAGGCCGCGCCGGGCATACGGCTTTTGCTGTTTGCGAAGGATATCGCAGGTCGCGGTCGTCGCGGTCGTTCTGTCTTGCGTTCTTTCGGACCGTGCGCGGGCGGAACCGCCCCCGTCACCGGCGCCAGCCCAGGAAGTGGCCCAGGCGGGCGGTGGCGACAATCGAAATCGGCTCAATCTCCGCGAACCCCTGATCCTCGAGCTTCGCCTCGGCCAACTGATCCTGACCGATGCCTTCCCGGCCCTGCTATCGGGCTCGTCCCTGGAACTTCCCCTCGGCGATCTGGCGCATATTCTCGATTTCGCCATTACCGCCGACCCGCAGGCGGGCCTCGCGGGCGGCTGGTTCATCGACGAAAAGCGCCTGTTCTCGTTGTCCCTGGGGCGCGGCGAAGCGATCATCGCCGGGCGGACGCGCCGTTTCGACAAGGCCCTGGTCCATGTTGCGGACGGTGACATCTATATCGACGTGCGATTGCTGTCGCAGTGGTTCCCCATCGACATCGCCTTCGACCTGCCGAACCTGACCGCGACCATCACATCGCGGGAGCCGCTGCCGCTGGAAGCCCGTTTGGCCCGCGAAGAGGCCCGCGACCGCGCCCTCAGCCGGCAGGGTCCGGGCAAGGAATATCCGAAGCTGGATCAGCCGCCGGGCATGGTCTCGATCCCCCGTTTCGACCTATATGCCCAGGCCGCCCGCGCGACCAATGGCTCCTCCCAACGAAAGCTTTCCTATAACTACAACCTTACCGGTGCGGCCGATCTTGCCGGAACGGACGCCAGTTTGTTCGTCGCGGGCACCGCCGGTCAGGCGGTCTCGGATATCCGCACAACGTTCGAGCGAACGGATTTGGATGGCAAACTGGGGGAGAGCCTGCTGGGCGACTATGGCGCGACGCAGGTCAGGGGCGGCGATATTTATACGCCGCAATATGCCCTTTCCACCCGGAACCAGGTCGTCAACGGCGCGACGATCACCAATTTCCCGGTCGGCGGTTCGCCCGATGAGTTCGACCGTATTACGTTGACCGGCGATCTGCCGCTGGGGTGGGAAATGGAGGTCTACCGCAACGAAACCCTGATCGATTTCGCCGAGGCACGGTCGGACGGCCGGTACGAGTTCACCGACGTGCCGCTGTTGTTCGGGGTCAACGTCCTGCGTCTGGTGTTCTACGGGCCGCAAGGCCAGGTCCGCGAGGAAACCCGGCAGGTCCGGGTCGGCCTGGACCAGATCAAACCCGGCGAGGTCAAATACGAATTTTCCGCCGGCCTGCACGATGACCGTCTGATTTCCAATCAGGTCGTCAGTGGCACGGACGCGCGCCGCGATCAGGCCCGCGTCATGACGCGGTTTCA
>NZRL01000174.1 GCA_002696205.1 Rhodospirillaceae bacterium
CGGATTCTTGAAATCCGGGCTGATTGATCGCCTGGCCTGGTTCCACGCGCCGGTCGTCGTCGGCGCCGACGGCATTCCCGCCGTCGCCCCCCTTTCTGTGGCGACCATGAACGATGCGTTGCGGTTCGACCGTCTGAGCATGGAACAGATCGGCGACGACATTCTGGAAGTGCTGGCGATCCGCGCCCGACCGGCGTAAGAAACACCCATGTTTACAGGAATCATCACAGACATCGGCCGCGTGCGCGCCCTTGAGGACACGGACGACGGCCGCATCGAAATCGAAACCGCCTTCGAGACGGCGACCATCGACATCGGCGCCTCCGTCGCCTGCTCTGGATGCTGCCTGACCGTTGTCGAAAAAGGCCCCGGCTGGATGGCCTTCGAGGCCTCCGGCGAGACCCGCCGTTTGACGACGCTGGGCGGCTGGGCCGAAGGCACGGCGGTCAACCTGGAACGCGCGCTGAAGGCCGGGGACGAACTGGGCGGGCACATCGTGTCGGGCCATGTCGACGGCCTGGCCGAACTGGTCGCGCGCGAGGCCGAGGGCGAGTCCCTGAAGCTGACGTTCCGCGCGCCGGACACGCTGGCGCCGTTCATCGCGGCGAAAGGCTCGGTCACGCTCGACGGCGTTTCGCTGACCGTCAATTCGGTTGAAAACCGGGACTTCACGGTCAACATCATTCCCCACACCCAGGATCAGACGACCCTCGGCGGTCTTGCCGTCGGCATGGCGGTGAACCTGGAAATCGACATGCTGGCGCGCTATGTTGCGCGCCTTATCCAGACGAGCGGTGAAGCCCTTTGAAATTACAAGACGTTAACGCCTACGACAGCCTCCTCTCGCCGATCGAGGACATCATCGAGGATGCCCGCAACGGCCGCATTTTCATCCTGGTCGACGACGAGGAACGGGAGAACGAAGGCGACCTGGTGATCCCGGCCCAGATGGCAACGCCCGACGCCGTCAATTTCATGGCGCGTTTCGGGCGTGGCCTGATCTGTCTGGCACTGACACGCGACCGGGTCGAAAAGCTGAACCTGCCGCATATGAGCCGCACCAATTCGTCGCGCCACCAGACGGCCTTTACGGTCTCGATCGAGGCGCGGGAAGGCGTGACCACGGGGATTTCGGCGTCTGACAGGGCGCGCACGATCGCCGTCGCCATCGATCCGGCGCGGGGGGCGGCCGACATCGCGACTCCGGGCCATATCTTCCCGCTGGAAGCCCGCGACGGCGGCACCCTGGTCCGCGCCGGCCATACGGAAGCGGCGGTCGATGTGGCGCGTCTGGCGGGTCTCAACGCGTCCGGCGTGATCTGCGAGATCATGAACGACGACGGCACCATGGCCCGCATGCCCGATCTGGTGAGCTTCGCGCAGCATCACGGCCTGAAGATCGCCACCATCGCCGACCTGATCGCCTATCGGCGCAAACACGACCGCCTGGTGCAACGCATTCTGGAGGCACCCTTTGAAACCCGCCATGGCGGTACCTTCAACATGGTGATCTATGAAAACACCGTGGCTTATGCCGAACACATCGCCCTGGTGAAGGGCGACGTGACCAGCGGCGGGCCGGTGCCGGTGCGCATGCATGCCCTGAACGTTTTGGAAGACGTCCTGGGCGACACGTCGCGGGGCACGGACGGCCTGCTGCAGCGGTCCATGGAAATGATCGGCGAAATGGGCCGGGGCGTGATCGTTCTGATCCGCGAGCCCATGCCGACCAGCCTGTCCGACCGGGTCAAGGCCAAGCTGGGCGAGGGCGACAAGTCGCAGGCGCAGCCCGGCGGCCAACTTCGGGATTACGGCGTCGGGGCGCAGATTTTGACGGACCTCGGCATCTCCGAAATGGTCCTGTTGTCGAATTCCGACAAAACCATCGTCGGTCTGGACGGTCACGGCTTGACCATCACCGGTCGCCAAGCCATCGAAAGGGGCGGCTCATGAGCCCCGCCGACGCCAAGGGGCCGGATCGGGTCCTGATCGTTGAATCCCGTTATTACCCCGCAATCGCCGACGGCCTGATCGCCGGTGCGCTGCCGTTGTTGGAAGAAGCCGGCCTGCACCACGAACGGCTAGAAGTTCCCGGTGTGTTCGAAATTCCCGCCGCCGTGCGGCATGCGGCTTTCGGCGGCAATTACGCGGGGTTCCTGACCTTCGGCTGCGTGATCCGGGGCGAAACCACCCATTACGACCATATCTGCGAAGAAGCCAGCCGCGCGATCATGGACCTGACCATGCGCGACAGCCTGGCGGTCGGCTTCGGTATCCTGACTTGCGAGACCATGGATCAGGCCATCGTTCGGGCCGATCCCAAAGGCAAGAACAAGGGCGCCGAGGCGGCCCGCGCCTGTATCGCCATGATCGGCGTCAAACGCCGCTTCGACGGAGCGTAGAAAAGCCATGAACAGCACCGCCCGTTCCGCACCGCTCAGCGCCGCGCGCCTTGCCGCCGTACAGGCGCTTTATGAAATGGATTTGGCCGGCGCCGGTGCCGACCCGGTCCTGGAAGCCATCATGGCGGAGCGCTGGTCCATGGGGTCCGTCGACGACGCGGAAGGCGGCGCCATCCCGCAGGACGACAATGGCGGATTCACACCGCCGGATCAGGACCTGTTGAAGGAACTGGTCGCCGGGGTCAGTGGTGATCTCGAGAGCGTCGATCGCTACCTTAAAATGGCCTTGAACCATCCGCATACGGTGGAATCCCTGGAAACGCTGCTGCGCGCCGTGCTGCGCGCCGCCGCCTATGAGATGGCAAAGCGCCCGCAGGTTCCCGCCGTCGTCGTGATCAAGGAATACGTCGACGTCGCAGACGCCTTCTTCGACGGCCGCGAACCGGCCCTGGTCAACGGGTTCCTGGATCATCTCGGCCGCGAACTTCGTCCGGCGGAATTCAACGCCTCGGGCGCCTGATCGAAGCCATGGCGCTTTCGGAATTCGATCTGATCGCGCGCTACTTCCGGCCCCTGACCCAGGGACGGGCCGAAGCCCTCAATCTTCTCGACGATGCCGCCGTCATCACGCCGCCGGCGGGCCGCCAATTGGTGGTGACGACCGATGCCCTGGTCGCCGGGCGGCATTTCCTTGCCGACGGCGAGCCGGTGGGGCTCGCGCATAAGGCGCTGGGCGTCAATCTGTCGGACCTGGCGGCCATGGGGGCCGAGGTCTATGGCTATACCCTGGCATTGGCGGCGCCCAAGCCGCTGTCCGAAGACTGGCTCGCCGGGTTTGCTGCGGGCCTGGCCGAAGTCCAGGCCGCGCACGGCATCTTCCTTCTGGGCGGCGATACGGTCGGAACCGAAGGCCCGCTGACCCTTTCCGTCACGGCCATGGGTTGGGTGCCGCAGGGCGCCGCCCTGACGCGCGGTGGTGCGCGTGCCGGAGATGCTCTGTACCTGTCCGGCACGGTCGGCGATGCCGCCCTGGGTCTGTTGGTCGCGCAGGACGGCCGGACCTTGGCCGGGGCGGCGGGCGACGCCTTTCTCAAGGACCGGTATGAGCGGCCGCAACCGCGCACCACGCTGGGGCCGCGCCTGGTCGGCCGGGCCACCGCCTGCCTCGACGTTTCCGACGGTCTTGCCGCCGACGTCGGGCATATCGCCGAAGTTTCGGACCTGGGCGCCGAAATCGACGCCGCCAATTTGCCGTTGTCCGAAGCGGTGCGGACAGCCTTGGAGGCCGATCCGGGACTGTTGTCCCGAATCGTTACCGGCGGCGACGACTACGAGCTGGCATTCTGTCTGCCCGACACCGCCCAGTCGGCGTCGGAAGTGGAAAAACTGGCCGCCGAAACGGGCGTTGGGCTGACCCGCATCGGCACGATGACGGCCCCGCCGGAAAGCGGTCCCCGGGTCCGCGTCCTGGGGCCGGGCGGCGCGGCGCTCGACCTGCAAACCGGCGGGTTCACGCACTTCTAGACCCCGGCCCGAAGCTCGGCTAAACCTGACGCCATGAAAAAGATCTTCATTGGGTTCATCGTTCTGATCTGCATCCTGGGTGGCGCCGTCGGCGCCATGAAGTGGATGGAGGTCGGCCCCTTTGCCAATCCCCATGCGGAAGCCGAAAAACCCAAGCGCCCGGAAAAGGGCGACGCCAAGTTCATCGAGATGACGCCCTTGCTGGTCAACGTTTTCGGCAACGGCAAGGTGCTCGGCAATTTCCAGTTCGAATTAAAATTGGAGGTCTGGAACGACGATCATTATGCGGAGGTCCGCAAGATGACGCCGATCCTGAAGGACGCCTTCTTCAAGGACCTGCATACCTTCATTCCGCGCATGCTGAAGGAACAGGACCAATTGAATCTGGCGATTCTCCAACAACGGCTGCAGCAACGCGCCGATATCGTGCTTGGAAAGCATATCGTGCAGAGCGTGCTGATCCAGTCCGTCGTCGACACCCCCCAGAAGTAGCCCGCGCATCGCCTGACATTCGGTTCTGTCCGGCTGGAACCAAAGGTTTCGGGCCCGTCGCCGTCCCTGATCGGCGGTTGCTTTATGAAAAGGCTTTGCGTATCTTCCCGGCGGCTTTCAGGCCGCAAGAACGCCTAAAATCCAAGGGGCCGCAACTGGCCCTGATAAGAAGAATCACCGGCGCCGTTATCGAAGGGGTAGGGGAGAGTTTGTCCCGGCGGCGCGTTCACATGCATGAAGGATAATTGAGAATGTCGCTTTACACCTTGGTCATCGCCTGCGGTGTCCTGGCGCTGCTGTACGGCGCCTATGCGATCCGTTCCGTCCTGTCGGCGCCCGCCGGCAACGAACGGATGCAGGAAATCGCCGGCGCCATTCAGGAAGGCGCAGCCGCCTACCTGAACCGCCAGTACACGACCGTCGCCGTCGTCGGCGCCGTGGTCGGCATCCTGCTCGGCCTGAAGCTGGGCATGACCGTGGCCATCGGCTACTTCATCGGCGCGATCCTGTCGGGCGTCGCCGGCTACATCGGCATGAACGTCTCGGTCCGCGCCAACGTGCGCACCGCCGAAGCCGCCCAGTCTCAGGGCCTGGCGGGCGGTCTGGACGTCGCCTTCAAATCCGGCGCCGTGACCGGCATGCTGGTTGTCGGCCTGGCCCTGCTGGGCGTCGCCGGCTACTACATCGCGCTGCGCGGCATGGTCGACACGACCACCTCCGAAGGCATGCGTCATGTTCTGGAGGCCCTGGTGGCCCTCGGCTTCGGCGCATCGCTGATCTCGATCTTCGCGCGTCTGGGCGGCGGTATCTTCACCAAGGGGGCGGACGTCGGTTCCGACCTTGTCGGCAAGATCGAAGCCGGTATCCCGGAAGACGATCCCCGCAACGCCGGCGTCATCGCCGATAACGTGGGCGACAACGTCGGTGACTGTGCCGGTATGGCCGCCGACCTGTTCGAAACCTATGCCGTGACCATGGTTGCCACCATGCTGCTGGCCGCCATCTTCTTCACCGGTGCGGCTCAGGAACAGATGATGCTGTTCCCGCTGGTCATCGGCGCGGTCTGCATCGTCGGCTCGGTCGTCGCGACCTGGTTCGTCAAGCTGGGGTCCTCGCAGTCCATCATGGGCGCGCTCTACAAGGGCTTTATCGCTTCGGCGGTGATTTCGGCCGCGCTGATCGGCGGCATCGTGTCGATGTTCATCGGTTGGGACACGTCGTTCCAGATGGGTGATTCGACCGTCACGGGCATGCAGCTGTTCATCACGGCCCTCACGGGTCTGGGTGTGACCGGCCTGATCGTCTGGATCACCGAATACTACACCGGCACCGAATACCGCCCGGTGAAGTCCGTCGCCGCCGCCTCGGAAACGGGCCATGCGACCAACGTGATCCAGGGCCTCGCGATTTCCATGGAAGCCACGGCGCTTCCGGTCATCGTGATCTGCGCCGGCATCATCATCGCCTTCCTGAACGCCGGCCTGTTCGGTATCGCCATCGCCGCCACGACCATGCTGGCGCTGGCTGGCATGGTTGTCGCGCTGGACGCCTTCGGCCCCGTCACGGATAACGCCGGTGGTATCGCCGAGATGGCGGAACTGCCGGAAAATGTCCGCAACACCACCGACGCGCTGGACGCCGTGGGCAACACGACCAAGGCCGTCACCAAGGGCTACGCCATCGGCTCCGCCGGTCTCGCCGCTCTGGTGCTGTTCGCCGCCTATACGGAGGACCTGAAGCACTACTTCCCGGACGTCGACGTGACCTTCCGCCTGCAGGACCCCTATGTGGTCATCGGCCTGTTCATCGGTGGCCTGCTGCCGTACCTGTTCGGGGCCATGGGCATGATGGCCGTCGGCCGCGCCGGTGGTCAGGTGGTCGTCGAAGTTCGCCGCCAGTTCAAGGAAATCCCGGGCATCATGGAAGGCACGGCGAAGCCGGAATACGGCAAATGCGTCGACCTGCTGACCAAGGCCGCGATCAAGGAAATGATCGTCCCGTCCATGCTGCCGGTCCTGGCACCGGTGGTCATGTACTTCGTGGTCAACGCCATCGCCGGTCAGTCGGCGGCGTTCTCCGCTCTCGGCGCGATGCTGCTGGGTACCATCGTTACCGGCCTGTTCGTGGCGCTGTCCATGACCTCCGGCGGCGGTGCCTGGGACAACGCCAAGAAGTACATCGAAGACGGCAACCACGGCGGTAAGGGCTCCGACGCCCACCATGCCGCGGTGACGGGCGACACCATCGGCGATCCTTACAAGGACACCGCCGGTCCGGCCGTCAACCCGATGATCAAGATCATCAACATCGTGGCGATCCTGCTGCTGGCGATCCTCGCCTAACGCCCGTCGTCATATCGGACAGGGAAAACCCCGGTGGCTCGGCCATCGGGGTTTTTCTTTGTCCGTATTCACGAGCGCTGCCGACGTGGGCCACCGTGACGGGAAGAGGGGGGAATCAGTGCCCCCACGGGTCGAGGCTGCTGTCGCCTGTATTGAAACGGCCGACGTTATGGAACAGCTGATCCCAGAATGTGACCTCGTTGCCCGAGGTCGGGGTCACGCGTTCCACATGCTTCACGTCCTGGGCGTTGGACAGGTCTAGCTTCTTGACCTCGTTGACGATTCCCTTGTCCGTGAACTTGACCATGATGACATTGCGTTCGACGACCTCGGGCGCCATGAAGGCGAAGGTTTCGGTCTTTTCGCTGATGTACAACCAGAGATCGGAATCGAAGGGCGTGACGCTGGACGGCGAGCCCAGAATTTCCGCGACTTCCTCGCGGCTCATATCGCCGGGAACGACCTCGGCCAGGCGTTCGGAATCGGGCAGGTTGCCGCGCACCGCGACACGGGTCGCGCAGCCGCTCAAGGTCGCCGAAACCAGTACCGCCGCCGTCAGGACGGCTGCCGCGCGGCGCGGGGAGGGCAAACGAAATTCCGATTTGGTCATTTTGGTCGATTTCTCCGTCATGACGCCCCGAATACCGTCTTCTTGCGTGCAAGACCAGGAAGGACTTGATAATTAGTCACGCGAATGAGCAAGTCCAGGGGTAAGCCCCGGGTTTTTACCCCATTTCGGTACGTTTCGCGATGATCCTCTCTCTCTTCAAGCGTAATTCCGCCACCGCCGCCGCGCGGACGCTGTACGGCGAAATCGTGGCCCAGGCCCGGCAGCCTGGGTTTTACGGCCCCGATGGCGGCGTCGCCGATACGGAAGACGGCCGCTACGACATGATTTTGTTGCATGTCTTTCTCGTGCTGGAACGCCTGAACCGGGTTTCGCCCGAGCCGAAGGACCTGAAACAGGCGTTGTTCGACGTTTTGTTCGAAGACCTCGATCGCAATCTCCGCGAAATGGGCTTCGGCGACGAAGGGGTGCGGCGGCGCATTCAGAAAATGGTTGAAGGATTCTATGGCCGCATGACCGCCTACCGTGAGGGCATGGTGGGTGGGCAAGAGGCTCTGGACGGGGCGCTCCGGCGCAATCTCTATCGCAATACCGAACCGGAAGACGCCCAGGTCAGCCGCCTGATCGGCTATATCAGTCGTCAGACGGACCATCTGGCAGCACAGGCGGATGCGGGAATTCTCGGCGGAAAGCCCGGATTCCGTGCCCCTGAGTTGGCGGGCGAGGAGGCATCGGCATGAACGAAACCGAAGATTTCCCGATTTCACATCCGATTTCCGTCGTCGAACTGCTTCAGGCGGAGAAGGTTCGTGTGTCCATCGACGCCGGGCCGGAGGAACGGGCGGCGCTTGCGGAATACCTGGGGATCCCGGAAGTCCGGATTCTGAAGGCCGATTTGATCCTGCGCGCCGAGCCGGGCCGCCAGTTCGTCCTGGACGGTCATGTCACGGCGGAAATCGTGCAGTCCTGCATCGTCACCCTGAACCCGGTCGAGGCCCGCCTGGAAGGCCCGATTCGGCGTGTTTATCAGGATGGCGCGGCGCCCGAGGAAGATCCTGAGATGGATCCCTTCGACGACGATACCCCCGACGACGTCGAGAACGGCGTGATCGATGCGGGGGCGGCCGTTTGCGAGCACATCGCCTTGGAAATGGAGCCTTATCCGCGCAGTCCCGAGGCCCCCGAGGACGATGCCGCCGCCGCCGGCGCGTCCGACGACGATGGGTTGGGCGAAGATCATCCCTTCGCGGTCCTTGCACGGATGCGCAATCTTGAAAAATAATGGTGGGTTAGCGCTTGCAGGTAAAAGCGAGATTGTTTAAGTAAGCGGCTTCGCGCCGCAGGCGGGATTTCCGTCCGGGCGTTATTTTTTTGAATAAGGTAAACTCAGCATGGCTGTTCCTAAGAAGAAAGTCTCGAAGTCCAAAAGAGACATGAGACGAGCCCATCACCGCTTGGCGGCTTCGTCCTACAACGAATGCTCCAACTGCGGCGAGCTGAAACGCCCCCACCATGTGTGTCAGGCGTGCGGTCACTATGACGACCGCGAAGTGATCGAAGCCGACGACGCCGCGTAGCCCTGTTTATCGGGCGCTAACAAAACGAGGCTGTCGGGAAAGGACTCTTCCTTGTCGGATAACCTGACGCTCTCCATCGACGCCATGGGCGGGGACAACGCTCCGGACATGGTCGTGGAAGGCGTGGATACGGCTCTTGAGCGGCTGACGGGCGTCAGCTTCCTCTTGTTCGGCGACGAAGCGCGCCTGAACCCCTTGTTGGACCGGTTCCCCCGGGCCCGAGCGGTGTCTCAGGTGCGCCATACGTCGGACGTCGTGACCAACGACGCCAAACCGGCCCATGCCTTGCGCCAGGGCCGTGCTTCCAGCATGCGCTTGGCGATCAACGCCGTCGCCGACGGCGAAGCGGCGGGCATCGTCTCGGCCGGCAACACCGGCGCGCTGATGGCCATGGCCAAGTTCGTGCTCAAGACCTTGCCGGGCATCGACCGGCCCGCGATCGCGACCTATTTCCCGACCCGGCGCGGGGAAAGCGTCATGCTGGACCTGGGCGCCAACGTCGAATGCGACGCCGAGAACCTGATCCAATTCGCCGTGATGGGCGAGGTCTTTGCGCGTAACGTGCTCGGCCTTGAAAACCCCAGCGTCGGCATCCTCAACGTCGGTCAGGAAGATCTGAAGGGCAACCAGGCGGTCAAGCTGGCATCCCAGGGCCTGATGAACGCGGCCCTGCCGCTGCATTTCCACGGCTTCGTCGAAGGCGACGACATCGGCGCGGGCACCGTGGACGTCATCGTGACCGACGGGTTCACAGGCAACGTCGCACTGAAGACAGCGGAAGGCACGGCCAAGCTGTTCGGCCACTTCCTGCGCGAAGCCTTGACCAGCACCTTCACAGCCAAGATCGGCGCGTTGCTGGCCAAACGGGCGCTGATGACCTTCAAGATGCGGATCGACCCCCGGCGCTACAACGGCGCCATGCTGGTCGGTCTCAACGGCATCTGCGTGAAAAGCCACGGCGGCACGGACGGCGTCGGCTTCGCCAATGCCATCCACGTCGCGGTCGATCTGATTTCCAACAACTTCAACGAAAGCATCAAGGAGGACTACGAGAAATTCCGTGCCTCCAGCGATCCCGACGCGTTGAAGGACAACAGCGAGCCGACCGACACGAATACGCCGGACGGATCGGGCGCGGTGGCCAACGGATGACCCCACGCTCCGTCATTCTCGGCTGCGGTTCCTACCTGCCCGACCGCGTGGTTTCCAACGAGGAACTGGCGCAGCGCGTCGATACGACCCATGACTGGATCGTCGAACGCACCGGGATTACACAGCGCCACATCGCCGAAGACGGCCAGTATACATCGGACCTCGCCATCGCCGCCGCCGAACGGGCGGTCGAACACGCCGGGATCGAGGTCGATGACATCGATCTGGTCATCCTGGCAACGACCACGCCGGACCAGACGTTTCCGTCCACGGCGACGAAAGTGCAGGCGGCTCTCGGCATGTCGAACGGCGCGGCCTTCGATATTCAGGCCGTCTGTTCGGGCTTTCTCTATGGGATTTCCACCGCCGACGCCTTCATCAAATCCGGCCAGGCGAAGACGGTTCTTCTGATCGGTGCCGAAACATTCTCCCGAATCCTCGATTGGGAAGATCGCACGACCTGCGTGCTGTTCGGTGACGGGGCAGGGGCTGTGGTCATGCAGGCATCGGCCAACGGCGCGGCGCACGGCGCCAATGAAGATGCCGAACCGGGCCAGGCGGGCCACAATCAGGAACGCGGCGTTCTGTCCACGCATCTGCATTCCGACGGCAAGTTGAATGACCTTCTGTATGTCGACGGCGGGCCGTCTTCGACCCAGACCGTCGGCCATGTCCGCATGGTCGGACGCGAGGTTTTCCGCCATGCCGTGACCAATCTGGCCGCCGTGGTCGATGAGGCATTGGAAGCCAACGGGCTGGAACGCGACGACATTTCCTGGGTCGTCCCGCACCAGGCCAACAAGCGCATTCTGGACTCGACGGCGCGTAAATTGGGTCTCCCGGCGGAGCGGGTCATTACGACCGTGGATCGACATGCCAATACCTCGGCCGCGTCCGTTCCGCTGGCGTTGGATGCCGCCGTCAAGGATGGCCGCATCAAGCGCGGTGACCTTTTGCTGCTCGAAGCGATGGGTGGTGGGCTGACCTGGGGCTCGGCGCTCGTCCGCTGGTGATTTTCGACCCCGCGTCCTCAAATTCCCGACTGATATTAAGTTGTTACACGCAACCCTTTGACGTTGACGGCTTTCTCCGGCGGAGATACCCTTTGCCTCGGTCGCGGACCTAAGGGGGACCGGATAATGGCAGGTAAGACAATTACCCGCGCGCAGCTTGGCGAGGCGGTCTACCAGGAAGTTGGGTTGTCGCGGAATGAGTCCGCCGCCCTACTTGAAAACGTTCTCGGTTATATGACCGACGCCCTGGCACAGGGCGAGACGGTGAAGATTTCCTCGTTCGGGAGCTTTTCCGTCCGCCAGAAGGGCCAGCGCATCGGCCGCAACCCGAAGACCGGTCAGGAAGTGCCGATCCTTCCCAGGAAGGTTCTGGTGTTTCGGCCGTCCCAGGTTCTCAAGAGCCGGATCAACCGCTCCATGAGCGGCAGCTAGATTCCGCCGGGCGATGCCTGCAGACGATACTCGATCCGTGAAGAAATCCGCCGGCGCCTTCCGCACCATCAGCGAAGTCGCCGAGGAGCTGGATTTGCCCCAGCACGTCCTGCGGTTCTGGGAAACCAAATTCCCACAAATCAAACCCATGAAACGCGGCGGCGGCCGTCGCTATTACCGGCCCGAGGATATTCAGCTTCTCGACCGCATTCGCCGCTGGCTTTATGAAGACGGCTACACCATCAAGGGTGTGCAGAAACTGCTCAAGGACGGCGTCACCGACGATGCCGAAACCGCGCAGCCCGATGCCGGCGAGGAGGCTGCGCCAGTGTCGGACGATCAGGCATCTCAGCTTGGTGCAATCCTCGCCGACCTCAAGGAAATCCGCGCCCTCATGACCTGATCTGACGGTCGCTTTCGAGGCGCTGAAAAAAAGGCCGGGCAGGGGGTGCAGGGTTGTTGCCCCCACCAGACACAGCAAGTATAGTCCGCCCCGCAATCCACCCGGCCCGCCGGGCCGATTTGCCGGGCGTCGCGGGCCCTCCCAATCAAACGACCGCGGCCCCTAGAAACGTCGGAGCGTAGCGCAGCCTGGTAGCGCACCACACTGGGGGTGTGGGGGTCGTGGGTTCGAATCCCGCCGCTCCGACCATTTCTCTCTTTCAATCGGAATGTTCAGACCCGTCGGTCAGGCGGCGCGTCTCCTGCGCGCAAAGAAAAACGGCCGGGACACGAAGTCCCGCCCAGCGCCGCAGGCACAAAGAAAAACGGCCGGGACACGAAGTCCCGGCCGGCAGTCTGTGCTCTTGAGGGAAGGGAGGATTCATTACAAATCCATCCAACGACCCCAATATGGCAGGACCGCCCCGGCGTCGCTGTGATTGCCATCACACCGCAAACAACAAACGTCTAATTAACTGCCGGGTGGCGGCAAGTCATTGATTTTGCTTCGTTCTTTTTTCAGACCTAGTTCGCGCTCCAAATCGTCGAGAAACGTATCGACCTCTTCCGGCGTCAATCCCAAGCGGAACGCGCCCCCGGGGGCGAGCCTGACCGTCGGCCCGAAATTGCAACGCCCCATGCAGACCGTCCGTTCGACCCGAATGTCGAGCCCGCGGGCGTGTACCGCATCCTCAATGGCTTGAGCCAGGCCCTCGCTGTCGCGGGCCGCGCAGGATGCCAAGTCCGATCGCAAACGGCGGTTGATACAGACCATGATCGTCCATCCGCTCGCAGGGGTATCCAAGGGAAAATCCGGCATTCCCGGCGGCAGACCGTCGTCCGTTTCAGACATGCCTAGGAATTTTCCGTCCGAGGAATTCGACTGGCATGGAACCTGCACTTATCTGCTGCGGTAGCTCAGTAGGTCGGATCTTAATCTCCTCCTCCCCCCAAGCGCCGGCTTGCTGGGCTGCCGTTTCCTCCAAAAAACCAAGCATTTTCAATTCCATGCTCTGAAATAGCGTGGGAAACAACGAAAATTGATTATTCTGAAACGCGTACCGCCTAGCAAGACGCGTGGCAAATTGACAATCCGGACCTGAATATTCCGCCATTCTGCACAACCGGACCAATCACCCCTGGGTCAGTGCCCGGCTTCGTCGAATAGACTGCGCCCCGCGTCGGTCAATTTGCAGACTTGCCAGTCCGGTTTCAGGGGATTGTTGAACCAAGGCTCGGCCCACCCCCGATCGATGCAGGCAGTAACCGTACGGCTGCTCACCTTCTGGCCGGTCTCGTCGAACAGGGGCAGCTTGCCGCCCGCCTGGTTCAGACCGCGCGCCAGCCATTTCAACTGTCCCGCCGTCGGCCGCGCGCCCGCGGAACCGGATTTGGCCGCATCGGCATCGGCCGCCGTGGTTTCATTGATCTCGGTCTGCCCTTGCGACATCATGCCTCCCGCTTGCATTCGTCCATGCCCCGGTCCCGGGGCTGCCTGTCCCGGGGTCGATGGTAATTGAGTTCCGATGCGCCGCCAACTGATTAGGGGCCGTCGAATGCGGCCGAGGCCCTGAAAAAAAACGGAACCACGCCATGACCGCACGCCTGATCTATATGACCGCCGAGAACAAGGACGAGGCCCGACGGATCGCCGAAGCGCTGGTCACCGAACGTCTGATCGCATGCGCCAATATCCTGGGCGCCATGGAATCGGTCTATTGGTGGGAGGGCAAGGTCGCGCGGGGCGACGAGGTCTCGGTGATCCTGAAAACCCGGGACGGCCTTGTCGACAAGGTCCTGACCCGGGCCGCCGAATTGCACAGCTACGATTGTCCGTGTCTGGTCGTTCTCGACATCGCGGGCGGCCATGCGCCGTTCCTCGATTGGATCGTGGCGGAAACCCCGGATGGTTAAGGGGAGTGGGGCAGGGGCGGCCCGACCCGCATCAGTTGGCGAGAACGCCTGCGCCGATCTTCTCGACGATTGCCTTCGCAGCCTCTTCCGACGAAATCCCACCGGCGAAACCGACCTGAATGGCCTGGCTGAGGGGGCGCAGAAGCAATGCGCGGCGCTGATCTACGGCATCGGACGTGTCGTGAAGTTGCTTCGCGACGCCGCTCAGGCTGCTGCATAGCCGGCCGACGTGCTCGTAGCGGGTGTTTTCCAGCTGGCCGTGCGCTCGCTGGGTTTCCGCCGCGACACGGGCAAGGCTCTCGCGCAAGGCTTCGTCAAATTCGCCTTTCTCCAGGCGCGGCGCGACGTGATCGATCAAACCCTTGATCTCGTCGCCGATGAACTGCAGGCGGCAACCCTTGACGTCTTCCTCGGCGGCGGCGACGTCCATTTCCTTTTCCAGGAAGCCGATCTTCTCTCCGGCCAGCTTGCGCGCGAAATGGTTCGGTGCGTCCAGGGATCTGGCGTCGTCGTCTTGCATCCGCTTGGGCCCCATATAGTCCTCCGTGACCACGAAGGGCCGGCGCTGATTGATCAAGCGGTTGATCCGCGTCATCAGGCTCGCGGCGGAGACGGGTTTCGGCACGACGTCGTCCACGCCCTGATTCAATGCGACCTTGATCGCCGCGGGATCTTCGTCCTCCACGACGACCAGAATGATCGGAACGAACGGATTGTGCCCCAATTGCCCCTGGCGGATTTTCTGGGTCACGGCGCCAAAATCGCCGTCCGGCAGGCGCAGCTCGCCGATGATCAAGTCCGGGTCTTGCTGATTGAGGACTTCGACGACTTCCTTGCAATCGTCGGCCAGGCGAATGTCCCGGCATCCTTCGTTGAACAGAATATGCCGGATTCCCTGGCGTGCGCTGGCGTCGCCATCCACCAGAAATACGCCCACATTCCCGAAATCGATATCCGCCATGGCTAAGCTAATCATCCCAAATAGAAAAAGGACGCACCCCATAAGCGTGACGACAAATATAGCCCCAACGCCGGAGCGTTGAAAACCGGCGGTTGAGAAAAGCCTGAAGTAATTCGGGTCAGATGCCAGTAAAGGGAGAAAAGCGCAGGGTCGCCACTGCTTGTGCGGCGATTCCTTCACCCCGGCCGGTGAATCCGAGCTTCTCCGTCGTCGTCGCCTTGACGTTTACGCGCCCCGATTCGATCTCCAGAATCTCGGCGACCCTGGCAGCCATTGCGGCGCGATGGGGGCCGACCTTGGGCGCTTCGCAAATGATCGTCACATCCGCGTTGATGATTTGTGCGCCTTTGGCCCGCACGATTTCTGCCGCGTGGGCCAGGAAGATGTGTGATTCCACGCCACGCCATTGCGGATCGGTGGGCGGGAAATGCTGGCCGATATCGCCGTCGCCGGAAGCGCCCAGGATCGCGTCGGTCAGTGCGTGCAAGCCGACGTCGGCATCCGAATGCCCTTTTAGTTTTTGCGTGAAGGGAATGTCGATCCCACAGATGCGGCAGGAATCGCCGTCCTCGAAACGATGAACGTCGAAGCCGAACCCGGTGCGGGTTTCGCCCGCCGTCAAAAGGGTTTCCGCGCGCATCAGGTCGTCTCCCGTGGTGATCTTGAAATTCGCTTCGTCGCCGGGCACCAGGGCGACGGATAAACCCGCGGCCTCGGCAACGGCGGCATCGTCGGTCAGGGCCTTACCCTTGGCCGCGCCATGAGCCTTGAGAATGTCGTCGAAACGGAACCCCTGGGGCGTCTGCACGCGGTAGAGGCCGGTGCGGTCGACCGTATCGGCGACCATGC
>NZRL01000175.1 GCA_002696205.1 Rhodospirillaceae bacterium
AATGCTGCGCGGTGCCTGCGATAGCTTCGAATTCCACGGCGTGTTCACGGAGCTGCACAATTTCTGCGCCGTCGACCTGTCGGCCTTCTATTTCGACATCCGCAAGGACACGTTCTATTGCGACCGCGCCGATTCCGCCGAACGCCGCGCCGCGCGCACGGTGCTGGACGAATTGTTCAACTGCCTGACCGCCTGGCTGGCGCCGTTCCTTTGCTTTACGGCGGAGGAAGCCTGGCAGCAGCGCCTGGACACCCCCGATCCCACGAACAGCGTCCATCGCCGCCAGTTCCCGGATATTCCGAGCACCTGGCACGACGAAGCGCTGGAAGAAAAATGGCGGACCATCCGCCAGGTCCGCCGCGCCGTCACCGGCGCGCTGGAGCTGGAGCGCGCCGAGAAACGCATCGGCGCCTCACTGCAGGCCCATGTCACGGTCCACGTGACGCCTGAACAGGCGGCGGCGCTGGACGGCCTGGACCTGCCCGCGACCTTCATCACCTCGTCGGGTGAGATCACGACGGCCCCCGCACCGGACGGTGCCTATACCCTGACGGAAGCGCCGGGCGTCGCTGTCGTGCCGGTTCTGGCCGACGGTGAGAAGTGCGAGCGGTGTTGGAAAGTCCTGCCGGACGTCGGATCGGACGCCGATCATCCGACCGTCTGCGCGCGCTGCGCCGACGCCGTCCGCCATTCGCCCCTGGCCGCCGAATAGGCGGCGCGGGGCCGAAGACCGTGACGGAATCCCAGACCGATCCCCAGAGCGATCCGAACGCCGAACACCCCCCCGGTTCGCCGTCGGCGGTGCGCCGCCAGGGGCTGGCCATCGCCGCGCTGATCATCCTGGCCGATCAGGCGACCAAGTGGTGGGTCCTGACGGACGTGATGAACCCGCCAAGGGTGATCGAGGTGCTGCCTTTCGCCAATCTGGTTCTGGTCTGGAACCGGGGCGTCAGCTTCGGCCTGTTCAACACGGCCTCCGAACACGGCCCCTGGATTCTCTCGGCACTTGCCGTCGCCGTGTCGGTGGTCCTGCTGATCTGGCTATTGAAAGGGCCGAATCGCTGGGTCGGCTGGGGCCTGGGTGCGATCCTGGGCGGTGCTTTGGGCAATGTGATCGACCGCATGATCCATGGCGCGGTCGTCGATTTCGTCGATCTGCATGTCGCGGGCGCCCATTGGCCCGCCTTCAACGTCGCCGACAGCGCGATTACCGTCGGCGCGGTGCTGCTGATCCTTGATTCCTTGTTTCAACAGGACAAATCATCGTAGATTGGCCGCGTCGATCGGGGCGGCGCCAGGCTATCTCCCGGCGCGATCCCCCCGGCACGACTTCGCGGCCTTTTTCCGCGAAACGACAACGCAGAAACGGCAACACGAAACGCGTCTGGAAACGTTGGGCATGAAACGATACCTCGCAAAATTGACGGCTCTTTCCCTGGTCATCGTCATGGCCGCCGGTCTGGGCGCCTGCGATTCCGTAAAACGCGCCATGTCGGGCGGCAAGAAAGCACCCGACGAGTTCGCCGTTTACAAACGCCCGCCGTTGTCGTTGCCGCCGGATTACGCCCTGCGCCCGCCCGAGCCGGGCCGTGAACAGCTGGAAACCTACAGCCCCCGGGACCAGGCCCGCGCCGCCGTGCTGCGCCGCCCGGTGCAGAAACAGGCCCTGGTCGCCGCGACGCCGGGGTTGACGGCGCTGATGGACAAGACCGGCGCGACCGAAGCCGACCCGACGATCCGCCAAACCATCGACCAGGAAACGTTGGCTCTTTCCGAAGAGGACCGCCGCCTGATCGACAAGCTGATCTTCTGGGTCGACGACGCGGAATTCCCGGGCACCGTGGTCGACCCGGCGGCGGAACAGCGCCGCCTTCTGGAGACCCAGGCGCTGGGCAAGCCCATCAACGAAGGCAAGGTGCCGGAGATCAAGCGCAAGACCTCGCGCAAGGGCATCCTTGGCTTCTAGCCGCGTTTCCTCCGCCGCCAATCAACCGATCCATCGATTCGCCATGAAATGGCCGTGATCTGGGCGACAATGCGTTGTCAGTCCCGGCCCCAGGGACTATCTCTCCCAGAGGTTTAATCGCGCAGGGCGCCAACCATTCCGCCGCCCCGCATTCGGAACAAGGCAGAGGTTCGACTGGCCCATGACGTTTATTCGCCACCGACGGGCGTCTTTTGCCCCCTCCCCGCAAACCGCCCGCCCGTGCCCGCGCTTAGGCCCTCTCGCCGCGCTGGTCCTGGCCCTCGCCGTCATCGCCGCACCGGTACGGGCCAAGGTTTTCTCGCCCGAGACCTTCACCCTCGATAACGGCATGCAGGTCGTCGTGATCTCGAACCATCGGGCTCCGGTGGTCACCCATATGGTCTGGTACAAGGTCGGCTCGGCCGACGAACAATCTGGATATTCCGGGATCGCCCATTTCCTGGAACACCTGATGTTCAAGGGCACCAAGACGCGCGCGCCCGGCGAGTTTTCGAAAATCGTCGCGGAAAACGGCGGGCAGGAAAACGCCTTCACCTCCTACGATTACACGGCCTATCACCAGACAATCGCCCGCGAACATCTGGAAACCATGATGGCGATGGAAGCCGACCGCATGACCAACCTGGTCCTGACGGACGAAATCATCGAACCGGAACGCCAGGTGGTGCGCGAGGAACGGCGCATGCGCACGGATAACAATCCGTCGGCGATCCTGGGCGAACACGTGTCGGAATCGCTTTATCGCAATTATCCCTACCGCCGCCCGATCATCGGCTACGACCACGAAATCGTCGCCATGACCCGCAAGAACATCATCGACTTCTATAAACACTGGTACGCGCCCAACAACGCGATCCTGGTGGTCGCGGGCGACATCACCGCCAAGGAATTGAAGCCGCTGGCGGAAAAGTATTACGGCGTCATCCCGCGCGGCCCCAAGATCGACCGTCTGCGCCCGGCCGAACCGCCCCAGGAAGCCGCCCGCATCGTCGCCATGAAACACACCCAGGTCCGCCAGCCGTCCTGGCGCCGGTCCTACATCGCGCCCAGCTATCTTTACGGCGAGACGGAACATGCCGATGCCCTGCAGGTCCTGACCGAAATTCTCGGCGGCGGCGGCACGTCGCGGCTGTACCGGAAACTGGTGATCGACGACAAACTGGCCGTCGGCGCCGGCAGCCATTACAGCCCCGATTCCCGCGGCCCCACCCAGTTCATGGTCTACGCCAGCCCCCGTCCGGGCGTCACCCTGCCCCAGGTCGAGGCCGCCGTGCAGGCCGAGATCGACAAGATCGAAGCGGACGGCGTGACAGCGGACGAAGTCGCCCGGGCCAAGAAACGGATGCTGGCCGGCGCCGTGTTCGCCCGCGATTCTTTCACCGCCGGGGCGCAGACCCTGGGCGCCGCCCTTGCCGTCGGCCAGAAGGTCGCGGACGTCGAGGCCTGGCCCGAACGCATCGCCGCCGTGACGGCGGACCAGATCAAGGCCGCCGCCAAATTCGTCTTCGTCAAAAAGCATTCGGTGACCGCCTTCCTGATGGAAGACAAGGAGCCCAAGGAATGATCCGCGCCCTCGCTCTTTCCCTTCTCCTCGCGTTCACCGTTCTTTCGGCGGGCCCCGCCCAGGCGACCAAGATCGAAAAGGTCGTCAGTCCCGGCGGGATCGAGGCTTGGCTGGTTCAGGACCATTTGAACCCGATCGTCTCCATGCGCCTGGCCTGGCGGGGCGGCGGCGCGCTCGACCCCGAAGGCAAGGACGGCCTGGCCAACATGGTCTCGAGCCTGCTCGACGAAGGGGCCGGGGACCTGGACAGCAAGACCTTTCAGCAAACGTTGGAAGACAATTCCATCACCCTGCGTTTCGATGCCGGGCGTGACACCTTCGGCGCGCGGGTTCAGGCCTTGACCGACTACCGCGATCTGGCCTTCGATCTGTTGCGCCAGGCGATGACCAAGCCGCGCTTCGATGCCGAGCCGGTGGAACGCCTGCGGGCGCAGATTTTGGCGGGCCTGCGCCACGAATCGGAACAGGCGGACGCCATCGCGGGCAAAGCGCTGATGGCCGCGCTTTATCCGGACGACCCCTATGGCCGCCCGACCCGCGGCACCGTGGATACGGTCGCCAAGTTGACGGTGGACGACCTGCGCGGCTTCGTCGAACGGCGGCTTGCCCGCGATACCTTGTTCATCGGGATCGTCGGCGCGATCACGCCCGAGGAACTGGCGCCGCTGCTGGATAAGACCTTCGGCGGATTGCCGGCCAAGGCCGCGCCCTGGAAACTGCCGGAGGTCGGCCCCGACGCCAAGGCCCGCACGGTCGTCATCGACAAACCGATCCGCCAGAGCAACATCCTGTTCGCCGACAAGGGCGTGATGCGCCACGATCCGGATTTCTACCCGGCCTACGTAATGAACCACATCCTGGGCGGCGGCGGATTTACCTCGCGCCTGTATTCCGAAGTCCGGGAAAAACGCGGTCTCGCCTATTCCGTTTACACCTACCTGAGCCCCATGGACCGCTCGGCGGTCTATGTCGGCGGCGCGGGCACGGCCAATGCGCGGGTCGCCGAAACGATCAAGGTGGTCCGCGACGAATGGACCAAGATGGCCGAGAACGGCGTGACCGACGCCGAGCTGACCGCCGCCAAGAAATACCTGACGGGCTCGTTCCCGCTGCGCTTCACATCGACCGAACGAATCGCTTCCATGCTGGTCGGCATGCAGATGGACGATCTGGGCATCGACTACCTGGACAAGCGCAACGGCTATATCGAGGCCGTGGGGCCGGACGACATCCGCCGGGTGGCCCGGAAACTCTTGCATGCGGACCGCCTGACCTTCGTCGTCGTCGGCCAGCCCGAGGGCGTGACCCCCAATCCCTGAGGCCGCCGTTGGCGCCGCCGGGGACAGGGTGATACTCTCGCCTGCGTCCTGAACCCTTGCCGATCCGACGCCTTCCGGGAGGAGACGACCGCCCCATGCCGCCGCCCAAACGCTCGCCCATCTGGCAGGCGCTCGCCGCGCATCATCGGGCGGCGCGCGGCAGCCATCTGCGCGAT
Organism: Rhodospirillaceae bacterium; assembly: GCA_002696205.1. Lineage (GTDB taxonomy): Bacteria > Pseudomonadota > Alphaproteobacteria > Rhodospirillales > Casp-alpha2 > UBA1479. The sequence continues at coordinate 5,047 of NZRL01000175.1, forward strand.
CTGTTGGCCGACGCCAAGCGGACCCGGGCCCTTACTTTTTCCCACGACGGCCTCCACCTGGACCTGTCCAAGAACCGCATGACGGCGGAGACCCTGGACCTGCTGCTGGCGCTTGCCCGCGAACGCGGGGTGGAGGATCGCCGCCGCGCGCTTTTCGCCGGAGAGACGGTCAACGAAACCGAAGACCGCGCCGCCCTGCACATGGCGCTGCGCGCCCAGGCCAAGGACGGGTTCAAGGCCCAGGGAACGCCGGTCGGCCGCGCCGTCGCGGATACCCTCGCGCGCATGGCCGCCCTGACCCGTGAGATCGAGACCGGCCAACGCCGGGGTGCGACGGGCAAGCGCTTCACCGATGTGGTCAATATCGGCATCGGCGGATCGGACCTGGGCCCGCGCATGGTCTGCGGCGCCCTGGGCCCCGCCCGCCACCTGACCCCCCATTTCGTCGCCAACGTGGACGCGGCGGATATTCAGGACGTGTTGGCCCGCCTCGATCCGGCGACGACGTTGTTTGTCGTCTCGTCCAAGACCTTCACCACCCAGGAAACCCTGGCCAATGCGGAGACGGCGAAACGCTGGCTGACCCGCGCCCTGGGCAAGCGCGCCGTCGCCGCCCATTTCGTCGCCGTCACCCGGAACATCGACGGCGCCACGGGCTTCGGCCTTGCCGAAGACAACCTGTTCCCGATCTGGGATTGGGTCGGCGGGCGCTATTCCGTCTGGTCGGCGATCGGCCTGCCCATTGCGCTGGCCTTCGGCATGCCTACGTTCCGCGCGCTGCTCAAGGGGGCGCGGACCATGGACCGGCACTTCCTGGAAACGCCGCTGGAAAAGAACCTGCCGGTATTGCTCGCCATGGCCGGCATCTGGAACCGCAATTTCGAAGGCATCGCGGGCCATGCCGTCCTGCCCTACGACCAGCGGCTGGGCGACCTGCCGATCTATCTTCAGCAGTTGGAGATGGAAAGCAACGGCAAGAGCATCGACCGGGACGGCCAACCCGTCGCCCAGGCGACCGCACCCGTGATATTCGGTCAGGCCGGAACGATCGGCCAGCACGCCTTCTATCAATTGCTGCATCAGGGAACGGACAAAGTCTCGTCCGACTTCATCGCCGCCGCCCAAGGACCGGACGGCCCGGGCCCGGCCAAGGACGGCGGTGGCCACCGCGATAAGTTGCTCGCCAACTTCCTGGCCCAACCGGCGGCCTTGGCATTGGGCCGGGACGCCGGGCCGGGCGTGCCGCCGCACCAGACCTTCCCCGGCAACCGGCCATCGACGACCATCCTGCTGGACCGTCTGGACCCGCATCATCTGGGCCTGCTGCTGGCGCTTTACGAACACAAAGTCTTCGTTCAAGGCGTTGTCTGGAACGTCAATTCCTTTGACCAATTCGGGGTCGAATTGGGCAAGGAACTGGCCGCGCCGCTGGTCGATGCGCTGGCGGGCGGCACCACGCCGCGCGGCCTCGATCCCTCGACCAAGGCGCTGCTGACCCGCGTTCGCAAGCTGCGCGGCGGTAAAAAGCCGGGGGCGAAGCGATGACCGCCGCCGCCGTGATCCGGCGCCTGCCGGAGACACTGGTCAACCGTATCGCGGCGGGCGAGGTCGTCGAACGCCCGGCCTCCGCCGTGAAGGAACTGGTCGAAAACTCCATCGACGCCGGCGCCAAACGGATCGACGTGGTGATCCGCGACGGCGGGCAGACCGCCATCACCGTGACCGACGACGGCCGCGGCATGACGCCGGAGGAAATCGATCTGGCCCTGGAACGCCATGCCACGTCGAAACTGCCCGACGACGACCTGATGGGGGTGTCGACCCTGGGATTTCGGGGCGAGGCCCTGCCGTCCATGGCGGCCGTGGCGCGCCTGACCATCACCTCGCGCCCGCCGGGCGCGGATCAGGCCTGGGCCGTCGCGGTCGAAGGCGGCCGCAAGGCCAAGCCGCAACCCGCCGCCCATCCCGAGGGCACGCGCGTCGAAATCCGCGATCTGTTCTACGCCACCCCGGCGCGCCTGAAGTTCATGAAGACCGCGCGGACGGAACAGAACCACGTCGTCGAAATTTTGAATCGCCTGGCCATGGCCCATCCGGAAATCGGCTTCACCCTGTCGGACGGATCGCGCGACGTCATCAAGCTGAACGCCGTCACGCCGCGCCTGGGCGAAGACGCCGCGTCGGCGCGGCTGGAACGGCTTGCCGGGATCATGGGCCGCCAGTTCGCCGACAACGCCATGACCATCGAGGCCGAACGCGAGGGCATCCGCCTGACCGGCCATGCCGGGGTGCCGACCTTGAACCGGGGCAACGCGGCGATGCAGTTCCTGTTCGTCAACGGCCGTCCCGTGCGCGACCGCCTGCTGCTGGGCGCGGTGCGGGGGGCCTACCGGGAATTCCTCGCCTCGGACCGCCACCCCTTGCTGGCGCTATTCCTGGACGTGCCGTCGGACGCCGTGGACGTCAACGTGCACCCCGCCAAGACCGAGGTCCGGTTCCGCGATGCGGGCGTCGTCCGGGGCCTGATCGTCAGCGCCCTGAAACATGCCTTGGCCGATGCCGGTCACCGCGCCTCGACCACCGTGTCGGGTCAGGCGCTGGGCGCCTTCCGCCCGGGCAGCAATCCCGGCGGCGCCCTGCCGCTGGGCCGCAGCGGCGGCGGCGGATACGGCCATTGGGCGCCGCCCGCCCGCCCGCAGCCGGGGCAAGCGGGCCTGTCGGACCTATACGCCCCCCTGCCCGACCTTGACCGCGCGCCCAGTGCACGCATGACCGAGGACGGTGAGATCATCGAAGACACAGCCTACGGCGACGGCACGGCACAGCCGCAGCACCCGGCGGAGGACTATCCCCTGGGCGTCGCCCGGGCCCAGGTCCATGCGACCTATGTCATCGCCCAGACGGCCGACGGCCTGGTGATCGTCGATCAGCACGCGGCCCACGAACGCCTGACCCAGGAAAAGATCAAGACCGCGTTGGCGAACGGCGGGGTCAACCGCCAGATGCTACTGATCCCCGAAGTCGTCGAATTGGAAGAATCGGCGGTCGACCGCCTGCTGAACCGGGCGGAGGAATTGGGCGAAATGGGCCTGGTGATCGACAGCTTCGGCCCCGGCGCCGTGGTCGTCCGCGAGACCCCGGCCTTGCTGGGCGAGATGGATATCCAGGGCGTGATCCGCGATCTTGCCGATGACCTTGCCGAATACGGCGAGACCATCGCGCTGTCGGAACGCATCGGCGACGTTTGCGCGACCATGGCCTGTCACGGATCGATCCGCGCCGGCAGGCGCCTGAACGCCGAGGAAATGAACCGCCTGCTGCGCGAGATGGAGGCGACACCCCATTCCGGGCAATGCAGCCACGGGCGGCCGACCTATGTGGAATTGAAGCTCTCGGATATCGAAAAGCTGTTCGGTCGGCGCTGATCCTCGGTCTAATATCAATCAACGATAATTAATACCGAGGAGCCATCGCATGCTCCGCGAATGGGTGAGCCATCTGACGACACGGGCGCCGGCGCCGGTGAAGAAACTCGGTTATCTGAAGGAACAGATCGCCATCGCCGCCCGGCATCGGCGGCTGCATCCGGCGTGGAAAACCCACCTGGAACGCTCGCGCCGCTTCGTCATGTGGTCGGCGGCCAATTGCCCCGGGCAGGAAAAAGTGACGGTATTGGGCTCGGGCGGGTTGCTCGACGTGCCGCTGCACGACCTCGCGGGTGATTTTTCAGAAGTCGTGCTGGTCGATATCTTCCACAGCCCCGCCGTCCGCGCCTGGGCCGCGCAATATCCCAACGTCTATCTGGAGGAAGCCGACCTGACCGGTCTGGTCGAAAGCATGGCCGAGGGCGAGATCGCCGCCGAACCGCCGCTGCCAACCTTTCCCGAAGCCGACGGCGATTTGGTCGTCTCGTTGAACCTGCTGGGACAACTGCCGCTGATCCCGCTGCGCCATGTCCCGAACAAACAGGCCAAGGCCTACGGCGAAGCGATCCAGCGCCAACACCTGCGCGCATTGCAGGCATTGGCCGGGCGGGTCTGCCTGATCACGGAAACGCATCGGGAATATATCGAGGACGGCGAGGTCGATGCGGTGGAGCCCACCCTGGGCGATATCAAGCTGCCCGATCCCGAGGAATCCTGGCATTGGAACCTGGCCCCCGCGCCGGAACTGGAACCCGACCGCGACCTGCGCCTACGGATCGTGGGCTACTCGAACCTGTTCAAGAAATAGCGCGCCTGAGGAAGACCACCTTGGCCGCGCCATAGGTGCGTTCGTCCAACACGTCGAACCCGCGCGTGCCGAGCAGGTCTTCTTCCGCGCCGATTTCCACCACCACCGTCGCATCGGGCGTCAGCCAGCGGTTGTTCAACAGGCCCCGCAAGGTCGGGTCGGCCATCCCATGGCCATAGGGCGGGTCGAGAAAGACCAGGCCGCAGGGCGCCTTGGCGGCGCGCGGCGGCACGGTCAGATGGGTGCAATCCAGGCCGACCATCAAACATTCCCGCCACAGGCCCATGGACGCCGCGTTGTCGCGCGCCAATTTCAGATGCCCCGGATCGCGGTCGGCGAAAACGCCGTGGGCCGCGCCCCGCGACATGGCCTCCAATCCCATCGCCCCGGTGCCGCAATACAGATCGGCGACCGTGATGCCGTCCAGATCCACGGCGGCCTTGCCATGGGCCAGGATGTTGAAGATGGATTCCCGCGCCCGGTCGGACGTGGGGCGCAGGGCCGAAGCCCGGCTGCCGTCCTCGGGCGTCTTCAGCTTCTTGCCTCGGAACTTACCGCCGACGATGCGCATTACTGCGACGTCCCCAATTGTTCCTTGAGAACCTTGCCCTTGATCTCGTCGACCTCGCCCCGGCCCAGATTGCCCAATTGGAACGGGCCGTAGGACGTGCGGATCAGGCGGTTCACGGAAAGCCCCAGGTATTCCATCACCTTGCGGATTTCCCGGTTCTTGCCTTCGGTCAGGGCCACGGTCAGCCATGTATTGGCGCTGGCTTTGCGCGCCGTGCCGTCCTTCGCCGTCTCGTCGATCTGGGCGCGGATCGGCGCGTAGCGTACGCCGGATACCGTCACGCCCTTGGCCAGCTTGGCGAGGTCTTCCGGGGTCACCTGGCCATGAACGCGCACACGGTAGCGGCGGTTCCAGCCGTTGGACGGCAGCTCCAGGCGCCGCGCCAATTCGCCGTCGTTGGTCAGCAGCAACAGACCTTCGGAATTCAGATCGAGCCGTCCGACCGAAACGACGCGCGGCAGGTCGCGCGGCAGGCGGTCGAAGACCGTCGGGCGGCCTTCCGGATCCTTGTGGGTCGTCATCAGGCCGACCGGCTTGTGATACCGCCAAAGCCGCGCCTTTTCCTTGCCCGGCAGAGGCTTGCCGTCGACCAGGATATGGCTCGCCGCCGTCACCGTATGGGCCGGCGTCGTGAGTTTCTTGCCGTCGACCTGGACGCGGCCGGCCTCGATCCAGCGTTCGGCCTCGCGGCGCGAACACAGCCCAGCACGGGCAATGACCTTTGCAATGCGTTCTGGGGCGTTACGTTCGGGGGCTTTGTCTGACATGGCCGGGAAGATAGGTCGCGCCACGGGCCACGGCAAGTATTGACGTTACCAGCCCCGCCGGTCAGTTTCGCGGCCATGGACGACACGCCCGCATCCGCCTTCATGGCCGAAGCCATGGACCAGGCCCGCGCCGCCGCGAAACGCGGCGAGGTTCCCGTGGGCGCGGTCGTCGTCGATCCGCAAACGGGCACGGTTCTGGGCCGGGCCGGGAACGAGACCGAGGCCACCCACGATCCGACCGGCCATGCGGAAATCCTGGCGCTCCGCCGCGCGGCGCAGGCCAAGGGCGATGCCCGGCTGACGGGATGTGATCTTTACGTCACGCTGGAGCCCTGCGCCATGTGCGCCGCCGCGATCAGCCACGCCCGCATCCGCAGGCTCTATTTCGGGGCTTACGACGCCAAGGGCGGCGGGGTCGAACACGGCCCCCGGTTCTTCGCCCAGCCGACCTGCCACCACGCACCCGAGGTCGTCGGCGGCCTGAGCGAGACCGAAGCCGGAGCCCTGTTGAAGGATTTTTTCAAGGAACGGCGCTAAGCGCCTCAGGATTCCGCCGCCAGCGGCAGGTTGACCAACAGGTTCTGCGGCTTGACCCTCAGGGTCCGTTCCGGCGTCATGCAGAGCGCCAGATAGATTGGCCGGCCGCGCACGTCGGCGGCCATCTGGTTCGGGTCCATGAAATCCAGGCGGAACAGGCTGAGCAGCCGTTCCATGCGGGCGTCGTCGACGTCGTTGCCTTCGTAAAGGTCGTTGAGCAATGCCGACGCCTCGGCGTCCAGGCCCAGATGCCAAACCCATTTGTCGTCGGCAATTTCCTGCACCGGCTGAATCGAGACTTCAGCCTGCAGGAAATGGCGGACCCAGGATTCCAGCACCCGGCAGAGGGCGTCCAAGCCCGGCCGGGTGAAGGTGATGTCCAACACCGTGTCGTAACGTTCGTTCCGGCCCCAATAGATCTCCGCCGTCTCGGCCTGCAGCACGTCCATATCGACCTGACGGGCGGCGGAGCCGCTTTCGACGACCAGTTTACCCAGCGCCCCCATGCCCGCCGTGGCGGCCAGCATGTCGACCGTTTCCGTATCGCCCAGCAGGATCGCCCCGTCCTTCAACGTCACCGTCTGTTCGCGGAACAGCAATTCCGCCGCGCGGGCGCGGAACGGGTCGTCCGTGCCGTCGATCACCCGACGGGTGACGACCTGGGCCATCTGGTCGATGAAAAGCGGCGGGATGGTCACCCCGCCGGAGCGGAAGATATCGAGATAACAGGCCTCGACCGTACCGGCCAGGACCAGACGGTCGCGGAAATCGAGGAAGACCTGATAGTTCTCGCCGGCGTCCGGGTCGGCCAGGGCGGCCAGGCGTTCGGCGCTGACCGCTTCCTTCGGGTTGGCCATCAGGGCGCCGTGCAGGGCCCGCTCGGCGTCGCAGGATTCCTCGATCGGGGCGATTTCCGGACGTTGCAGATAGGCCCGCAGGAAGGCATCCGTCACCGCCATATGGCCCGCATTGTCGCGGGTCAGCAGGTGATAGCCGGAATTGGGCCAGAAGTCGGGCGCCGTGCCGTCCATTGTTCCCCCCATGATTCGGCCCCGGCGAGGGGCCAAATCCAAATTAATTGTGCCCGCTGATTTCCGCGTGCAGCGGCTTGGTTTCCTCGAACGTCTTCATCTGTTCGTCCGATGCCTTGGCCTGATGCTTGTCTTTCCATTCGCCGTAGGTCATGCCGTAGACGACGGTGCGGGCGGCGTCATAATCGACGTCGGTCTCGCCGCGTTCCTGAGCCTCGGCGGCGTACCATTTCGCCAGGCAGTTGCGGCAGAACCCGGCCAGGTTCATCAAGTCGATATTCTGCACGTCCGTGCGTTTCTGAAGATGCTTAATCAGGCCGCGAAAGGCGGCGGCCTCGACCTCGGTGCGGGTCTTGTCGTCCATGGGTTTCGTTCCTCCGTCTTGCGGCCGCGCCATGGGGCGGCGGCTCGAATTGCTGCGGTTTATATAGGGGGTCAGCGGTCCCGGCGAAAGGCCGGGCGCCTTCCGGCCTACCGGTCGATCGCCCGCCAGCCGATATCGCGGCGGCAGAACCCTTCCGGCCAATCGATCTTGTCGACCGCCTCATAGGCCCGTTTCTGCGCTTCCTTGACGTTCTTGCCCAGCGCCGTGACCCCCAGAACCCGGCCGCCCGTGGCCAAGACCTTGCCGTCCTGTTCCGCCGTTCCGGCGTGGAAGACGACAGCGCCCTCGACCGCATCGGCGGCGTCCAGACCCTTGATCTCGCTGCCCTTTTTATACTTTCCGGGATAGCCCTTGGCCGCCATGACGACGATCATCGCGGCCTCGTCCCGCCATTCGGCCTTGGTCTTGGCGAGCCGTCCTTCGGCACAGGCCAGCAGCAGATCCAACAAATCGGATTTCAGGCGCATGCACATGACCTGGCATTCCGGGTCGCCGAAACGGGTGTTGTATTCGATCAGCTTGGGCCCGTCGTCGTCGATCATCAGCCCGGCGTAAAGCACGCCCTTGAAGGGCCGGCCCTCGGCGGCCATGCCCTTGATCGTCGGCTCGATGATTTCCGTCATCACCCGGTCGACCATGGCCTGATCGATAACCGGGGCCGGGGAATAGGCGCCCATGCCGCCCGTATTGGGGCCTTCGTCGCCGTCATGGGCGCGTTTGTGATCCTGCGCCCCCAATAGCGGCAATGCCGTCTCGCCGTCGACCAGGGCGAAGAAGCTTGCTTCCTCGCCTTCCAGGAACTGTTCGACAACGACTTCCGTCCCGGCCTCGCCGAAGGCTTCCTCGATCATGATCTGATCGATGGCGGCATAGGCTTCGTTCTTGTTGCGGCAGATGATCACGCCCTTGCCGGCGGCCAGACCGTCGGCCTTGACCACGATGGGCGTGCTGTGGGTGGTGATGTATTCCTTGGCCGCGTCCGGTTCGTCGAACCGGTCGTAATCGGCGGTCGGGATGTCGTACTTGGCGCAGAGGTCCTTGGTGAAGGCCTTGGAGCCCTCAAGCTCCGCCCCCGCCGCCGTCGGCCCGAAGGATTTGATGCCCAGCTTGTCCAGCCGGTCGACCAGACCGGCGACCAGGGGGCCTTCCGGCCCGACAACCACGAAATCGATGGCGCTGTCCTGGGCGAAGGCGATCAGGGCGTCCAGATCCTCGGCGTCGATCTCGACATTTTCGGCGACCGCCGCCGTCCCCGCGTTGCCCGGCGCGCAATAAAGCTTCTTGCATTTGGGGGATTGGGCGATGGCCCAGCAAAGCGCGTGCTCCCGCCCGCCGGAACCAACCACGAGTACGTTCATGTTCACCCGATTCCTTCCGATTACGGCCCGCGGCAACCCCTTTCGGCGGGGTGCGGGGCCGGGGAACCGCCCGTTTGGACGGGGCCCGTCGTCTTCGTTGTCACTGCGCGCGGAGGTCTGCATACTGCGCGCATGAGCGACAATTCCAGCGGCACCGCGCAGAGTCAACCCGGGGAAGGCGAGACCGCGCACAACCTGCCGGTCTTTACCGTTTCCGAGATTTCCCAGGCCGTCAAACGGACGGTCGAGGACAACTTCCAATGGGTGCGAATCCGGGGCGAGATCTCGGGCTTCAAGCGCGCCGCCTCGGGCCATCTTTATTTCACGTTGAAGGACGCCGACGCCAATATCGACGGCGTGTGCTGGCGCGGCACCGCCGGGCGCCTGGGCCTCAACCCGGAAGACGGCATGGAGGTCGTCGCCACTGGGCGCATCACGACCTATCCCGGGCGGTCGAAATATCAGGTCGTCGTCGACCATATGGAGCTGGCGGGCGAAGGGGCGCTGCTGAAACTGCTGGAGGACCGGCGCCGCAAGCTGGAGGCCGAAGGCCTGTTCGCGCCCGACGGCAAACAGGACCTGCCCTACCTTCCCGCCGTCATCGGCGTCGTCACCTCGCCCACGGGGGCGGTGATCCGCGACATCCTGCACCGCCTGGCCGACCGCTTTCCCGTCCATGTCCTGCTCTGGCCCGTGCTGGTCCAGGGCGAGGGTGCGGCGGGCCAGGTCGCCGCCGCCGTCAACGGCTTCGCCGGGATGGCGGAGGACGGCCCGATCCCGCGCCCGGACCTGGTCATCGTCGCCCGCGGCGGCGGAAGTTTGGAAGACCTTTGGGCCTTTAACGAAGAAATCGTCGTCCGCGCCATCGCCGATTGCGATATTCCGATCATTTCCGCCGTCGGCCACGAAACCGACACGACACTGGCCGATTTCGCCGCCGACCGGCGGGCACCCACGCCGACCGCCGCTGCCGAAATGGCCGTGCCCGTGCGCCTGGACCTGCTGGCCCAGGTGATGGAGGACGGCCAGCGTATCGCCGCCGCCGTGTCGAGACGCCTGGCCGATCATCGCCGTCATCTGGACGCGACGGCGCGGGCCCTGCCGAACCCGGCGCGCATGCTGCAGGAACAGGCGCAGCGCCTGGACGATTGGACGGAACGGTTGGGTACCTCGCTGGGCACCGGGCTGGAACGCCGCCGCGCGCGGCTCACGTCCGCCGCCGCCGGACTGGTCCGCCCGGACAAGCTGATCGCGATGGAGCAGGGCCGCCTGAATTCGGAAATTCGCGCCCTCAGGTCCGCTGGCAAGGCTGCGGTGGAGGCGGCCCGCAACCGACTGGGCCGGGCGTCGGAATTGCTGGAAAGCTATTCGTTCGAACGGGTGCTCGACCGGGGCTTCGCGCTGGTCACCGATCCGGCAGGGGACCCGGTAACTTCGGTCAAGGGATTGAAGACCGGCGATGCGCTGACCCTGCGCCTGAAGGACGGCGAGCGTCCGGTCGCGGTGACCGGCGGCGGAACCGGCGGCAAGGAAAAGCCCAATCCCGCGCCGAAATCCAGATCCGCCAAATCCGACGACGACAAACAGGGACGACTTCTGTGATCCGCGCCATTCTTTTTCTTCTACTGCTGACCGTAGCGGCCCCCGCCCAGGCCATCGAGATCGACGGCACGTTCATCCAGGGCGGGATGGCGACAGGCAAAGTCTCGCCCGGCAGCACCGTGACATTGGACGGCGAAGCCGTCGCCGTGGCGCCCGACGGCAGTTTCCTGATCGGCTTTGGGCGCAATGCCAAGAAGAAGGCCGTCCTGACGGCCACGCCGCCGGACGGCGCGCCGGAGACCCTGACCCTCGCCATCGAACGGCGCCGCTATAAGATCCAGCGGATCGACGGCCTGCCGGAACGCAAAGTGACGCCCCGCTCGGCCGAAGACCTGGCGCGCATCCGCGACGACCGGGCAAAGATCGTCGGTGTGCGCGCGCGCCGGACATTGAAGACCTTTTACGACACGGGTTTCATCTGGCCGGTGACGGGGCGGATTTCCGGCGTGTTCGGCAGCCAGCGCATTCTCAACGGCAAACCGCGCAGCCCCCACAACGGCGTCGACGTGGCGGCGCCCAAGGGCACGCCGGTAAAGGCCATGGGCGACGGCATCGTCGCGCTGGTTCATCCGGGTATGTTCTTTTCCGGCAAAACGGTGATGATCGACCACGGCCTGGGCCTGACGTCGGTCTACATCCATATGGATACGACCACCGTGACCCAGGGCGATTTCGTCATGAAGGGGGCGCAGATCGGCACCATCGGCATGACAGGCCGGGCCACGGGCCCGCACCTGCATTGGGGGGTCAGTTGGTTCAACACCCATCTGGACCCGGCCTTGCTGGTCGGGCCGCAGAAGCCGGGCGGCTGACCGGCCGGGCGGCGCTGTTAAGCGCCTATTCGCCGCCGTTCGGCCAGCGGTTGTGCAGCCAGAGCCATTGTTCCGGCGTGTCGCGAACCCATTGTTCGACCTGTTCGTTGATCAGGGTCATGGCCGCCAGGACATCCGCCTGATGGTCGCCGGTCTTCTCGAACCGGATCGGCGGCAGGGCCGTCATTTTGAATTTTGCCCCCTTGATCCGCGTGACACGTGCCGCCACCACGGGGCAGTTATGGCGCAACGCCAATTCGGCCAGCGCCGGGGCGGTCATCGCGGGACGGCCGAAGAACGGCACGGCGATGCCGTCGTTCATTTTCTGATCGACCAGCATGGCCAGATGGCTGCCGGACCGGAAAGCATTGATCAATTGGCGCACGCCCTGCGGGCCCTTGGGGATCAGCGCCCCTTCGACCGCCGCGCGGCCGTTGCGGTAAAGCCATTCGACCAGGCGGTTGTTGGCTTCGCGGTAGACCCGGTCCAGCGGCAGGCCCCGCTGCGTCGCACCCAACGCCAGGATTTCCCAATTGCCGATATGGGCGGAATAGAAAATCCCCGCCTCGCCGTCGTCGCGCAGGTGATCGACATATTCCCCGCCTTCGACCACGACCCGCCCGTCGCCCGAATAGACGTCGATCTCCGACAGGTGCGGAAATTCGGCGGCGACCCGGCCCAGGTTGTCCCACATGCCGGCGATGATGCGCTCCATCTCGGCCTTGGGCATGTCGGGAAAGGTGTTGCGCAGGTTGCGCCGCGCCCGTTCGCTCAGGCGCACGCGCGGCCCGATTTGCCGCGCGAGAAACCCACCCAAGCCCGACGCCCAATCCAACGGCAGCATGCGGAAAAACATGTATACGGCGAAAGTTCCCGCCGCCTGGACGGGGTGTAGGACATATCTTTTTACGGGATCCGGCACGTGGGCCATGAAAACGAAGCCAGTTCAGGAAATCACGGGTTGCAACAACTTATCGAGGGCCGCTTCGTCGTCCCATTCAAGGGTGATTGTCAAGACTTCTATGCCGTCGCGTGACGCCGGGGGGATGCGCTGGATGTCCTTTTCGGTGGTCACCAGGCGCGCACCGGCGGCCTCGGCGCGCCGCCGCAATCCATCCAGATCAGCCGCGGAATACGGGTGATGATCCGCGAAAGCCTGATGTCCGGCGAGACGGCAGCCGTGGTCCGCCAGGGTTTGGAAAAATTTGTCGGGATGGCCGATCCCGGCGAAGGCGAAACAGGGGGTTGCTGTGATCCCGGCGATTTCCGGGCCCGGACAGACGCGGGCGACCAGCACCGGCAGGCCGGGCGGGCCGAACCGTCGAACGGCGTCGGCCAAACCCCAGGCGTCGTTCCCGATGATCACCAGGGCGTCCGCTCGTGCCAACCCGGCGCGGACCGTCTCGCGCAACGGGCCGGCCGGGATCAGGAACCCGTTGCCGAACCCATGCCGCCCGTCGGCGACGACCAGTGAGAGATTTTTTCGAAGCGACGGGTCCTGAAACCCGTCATCAAGCACGACCGCCCCGGCGCCGTTTTCCCGTGCGGCCCGTGCCGCCGCCGGACGGTCCACGGAAACCCAGACAGGGGCCGAAGCCGAAATCATCAAGGGTTCGTCCCCCGCCGCCGCCGCATCGTCCGATTGGGGATCGACGCGACGCGGGTCGGCGGGGTCGGCGCCGCCATACCCCCGGCTGACGACCTGGGGGCGCATGCCCCGCGCGGCCAACCGGCGGACGATGTCGATCACGACCGGCGTCTTTCCGGCCCCGCCGGCGGTCAGGTTGCCGACGCAAACGACCGGCAGCCCGATATCCGCGCCCGGGCCTTTCTTCTGACGCAACGCCGTCGCCGCCCCGTAAAGACAGCCGAGCGGCGAAAGCAGCGCGCCCAGAGCCGACGGCGGCTCCGCATACCAGAAACCGGGGGCCTTCACGACGCCCCTCCGCCGCCGCCGAGTTTCGCCAGATAAGGCGCCAGTTCATCCATCAGGCGGTCGATGACGCCGCTTTCCGCCTTGGCGAACGCACCCGCCTTGGCCGCCAGGTCCCCGGCCGCCGCCGGGTCGGCGAGCAGACGGCCGACCTGGGCCGACAAAGCCGGACTGTCGGCGACGGAGACGGCGGCCCCGACGGCGCCCATACGCTGGGCCATGTCCTCGAAGTTGTTCATCGCCGGACCATGCAGGACCGCACAACCGAGGCGCGCGGGCTCCAGAAGGTTCTGGCCGCCTGCCGCCGTCAGGGACTTGCCCATGAAGACAACGGGCGCCAGGGAGAAGAACAGCCCCAACTCACCCATGGTATCGGCGACATAAATGTCGTGCCGGTCATCGACCGCCTCGCCGGCGGCCCGCCGGGCGACCCGGGCTCCTTGGTCTGCAAGCGTCCGGGCAATCTCCGTCCCACGGTCGGGATGGCGCGGTACGACGATGGTCAGCAAATCGGGATGCGCCGCCGCGAGATCGCGGTGGACCCGCCAGGCAATGTCTTCCTCGCCCGGCCAGGTTGACGCTGCGAGCCAAAGCGGACGGTTCGCCGTTTCCGCCCGCAGGCTACTCAACCGGTCCGGATCGACCGGTAGCGGGTCGGCCGCGAACTTAAGGTTCCCGACGGACCGCGCGGATGGCGCCCCCAGGGCGCGCAAGCGTCCGGCGTCTCCCTCCGTCTGGCCCAAACAAAGCGTGAAACCGCCAAGCAACCGGGAAATGAAGCCATGCACCCGCGACCAGCCTTTGAACGAACGAGGCGAGATTCGCCCGTTGACCAAGACCAATGGAATCTTCCGCGCCGCGGTTTCGGAAATCAGGTTGGGCCAGAATTCGGATTCCGCCCATAGGGTCAGGTCCGGCTTCCAATGATCCAGGAAGCGGCGCACGTAGGCGATGCGGTCGACGGGAACGAACTGATGAACGGCCCCTTGGGGCAGGCGGTCCGCCAGCATGCGCGCCGAGGTCACGGTGCCCGTGGTCACCAGAATATTGACGCCCGGCAAGGCGTCCTGCAGCCGCCGGATCAATGTCAGCAACGACATCGCCTCGCCGACGCTGGCGCCGTGAAGCCAGATCAAGGGCCCCTCGGGCCGGGGCATGGCGGGAATGCCCAGCCGTTCGCCGAACCGCGCCGGGTCTTCCTTGCCCGCCTTGATGCGGCGGCCCAGGTAAGCCTGGATGATGGGCGAGCCGAAGGTCGTGATGGCGCGATAAAGGCCCAGCATCATGCCGCCACCTCTGCCGGTTCGACCGGAACCCGACCGGTCAGACGATCGGCCTCGGCGGTGATGGCGTTGAGGCTGTCCTCGACCCGCGCCCGGGCGGCGTCCAGGGCGTCGGCGTCGGCGTCCCGCGCGACGGTGATCGGATCGCCCCAAACGATGACGCCGCGCCCGAAGGGCCAGGCCACCAGGAACCGATCCCAACTGCCCAGCACCCGGCCCCGCGTGGCGCCGAAGGTCGCCGGAATGATCGGCACGCCGGCCAGCCGCGCCAGGTTGACGACGCCGTCGGTCGCCCGCATGCGCGGCCCGCGCGGCCCGTCCGGCGTGATGCCGACGCAGTCGCCGGCCTTCAACGCCTTGACCATGGCGCGCAACGCCTGCGCGCCGCCCTTCGACGACGATCCGGCGACGGTCTCGATCCCGAAGTGGCCGACCGTACGGGCGATGATCTGGCCGTCGCGGTGTTGCGATATCAGCATGTGGATCGTCCGGTCGCGCCGCCAGCAATAGGGCATCATCAGCAACCGGCCGTGCCAGAAGCACAGGATAAAGGGCTCACCCCTCTCCCACCGGCCCTGCGCCGCTTCGCCGCCGATCACCCGCCACCGCCCCGTCGCATGGGCAAAGCGGATATAGAGCGAGCCGAGCCAGCAAAGCACCCGGCGCAATCCATCGCTTTTCAGAAGACGTTTCAGCATCGTTTCCCGCACCGCGTGCCGCCGCCCATGGGGCGCCGGTCGCGGTCAGCCCTCCGCCGCCTGACGGGCGCCGCCGGGCCCGTCATGGGGCGCTTCGCCCGCGAACTGAAGTTCGTAGAGATGCTTGTAATGACCGCCGCGCGCCAGCAATTCCGCGTGGCTGCCCTGTTCGGCGACGCGGCCGTCCATGATCACGTAGATCAGATCGGCGCGGACGACGGTCGACAGGCGATGGGCAATGACCAGGGTCGTGCGGTCGGTCATCAAAGCGTCGAGCGCCGATTGAACCTGGCGTTCCGATTCCGTGTCCAGGGCCGAGGTCGCTTCGTCCAGCAACAGGATCGGCGCGTTCTTCAGCATCGCGCGGGCGATGGCGAGGCGCTGGCGCTGGCCGCCCGAAAGCTTCACCCCCTGTTCGCCGACCATGGTGTCGTATCCGTCGGGCAGATCCACGATGAAATCGTGGGCGGCGGCGCTGCGGGCGGCCTGCTCGATTTCGGCGTCGGAGGCCCCGGCCCGGCCGTAGGCGATATTGGCACGGATCGTATCGTCGAACAGGGTGACTTCCTGGCTGACCAGGGCCAATGCGCCGCGCAGGGACGCAAAGGTCAAATCCCGCACGTCGATGCCGTCGACGCGGACGGCGCCGTCGGCGGCTTCATAAAACCGGGGGATCATGTTGAGGATCGTCGACTTGCCGCCACCCGACGGGCCGACCAGGGCGACGGTCTTGCCCGCCGGCACCGACAACGTCAGATCGGTCAGGGTCGGCCGGTCCGGCTTATAGGCGAAATGCACATCCTCGAAATCGATGGCACCCTTGACCGGCGCGGGCAGCGCCCTGGCCTCGGCCGTTTCCTGAATGTCCGGTTCCATGTCGAGCATCTGGAACAGACGATCCGCCCCGGCCAGGCCCTGTTGCAGGGCAGCGTTCAAGTTGGCGAGGCGCTTCATCGGCTCGTAAGCCAGCAACAGGGCGGTGATGAAGGAAAAGAACGAACCCGCGTCCGTATTGCCGTGGATCACCCGGTAGCCGCCATAGAA
>NZRL01000176.1 GCA_002696205.1 Rhodospirillaceae bacterium
CGACGGCGCGGGCCGCCGCGATCGGCCGCTTGGACCTGACGGAACCCCAAGTCCAAAGCAATCTGAAGCGCTACGAAACGCTGCGAAATCTTACGGACAAGGCCCGGGCGCGGGCCGTTCACACCGGCCAGACGCCCGACGGCTGATCCCTCCCTGCCCCGGCCCCTGCGCCATTTATGCTGCGGTTTATGCTGCACCTCATGCTGCAACAAAAAGCGGCCGGAGGACGGCACCCCTCCGTCCTCCGGCCTGGTGGTCCGCCAGACCCCTAAGTGAGGCGGCACACCCAAATCATCTCGAAAATTCAATCGTTTGCCATGCAGAAGTCAGTAACCGACCCCCCGCAGACCGTCGATCGCACCAATCACCGCCGGCCCCAGCAAAACCACGAACAGCGACGGCAGGATGAACAGGATCAGCGGCACGGTCAGGGTCGCGGGCAGCCGCGCCGCCTTTTCCTCGGCCTTCATCATCCGGTCGCTACGGAATTCCGTGGACAGCACCCGCAGCGACACACTCAACGGCGTGCCGTATTTTTCGGTCTGTTGCAGGGTGTTCACAACGCCTCGGATCGACGCCAGCGCCGTCCGCTTCGCCAGATTTTCCAGGGCAAGGCGCCGTTCGGGAAGGAAGCCCAACTCGACCGCGCAAATTCCCAGTTCTTCGGCGAGTTCCGGACATGCCGGGCCGGTTTCCCGGGCGACCCTGGTCAGCGCGGCGTCGAGCGCCAGCCCAGCCTCCGTGCAGATCACCAACAGGTCGAGCGCGTCCGGCAGCCCCTTTTGCATGGCATGTTGGCGTTTCTGCCGCGCGTTGGCGACGAAGACCTCGGGCGCATAGGCCCCGGCGATCACCGACGCCAGGGCGATCAAAAGCTTGAACGTTCCGGACAGCGCCCAGATGCCCGAGAAATAGACCAGCACGACGGCGACCCCGCCCAAAACGAAGGGCAACGCCAATTTGGCGAAAAGATAGATCACCAAGGCGTCCTTGGACCGGTACCCGGCCTGGGCCAGGCGCAAGGTGATCGCTTCCGCCTGTTGGGTTTTCAGAAGCTTCAGACGTTCCGCAAGGCGCCGCATGACGTGCACGGCCCCGTCGCGCCGCCGCGCCCGGTTGCCCTGCACGGCCAACATGGCCTGACGCAGTTCGTCTCGGTGCAGGCCGACGCTCTTGATCCGGCGCGCCATCGGATCGCGGACCAGCAAGGTGCTCCAGACGGCGTAGACCGCGAACCCGGCGGCCGCGGCCGCCATCAGGGTGATCAGGTCTTCCATGCCGAGACCGGCGGGGATCATCTGGGCGAAGCTCATATCTCGAACCTCACCATTTTCGCCATGACCAGGATGCCCGCCCCCATGGCCGCCAGTCCGACCCCCAGGATCAGGCGCCCGCGCGGATCCGTGAACAACACCGCTTCGTAGTCCGGGTTGATCGCATAGATGATGCAGAACATGACAAAGGGGAGCGAGCCCAGGATCATCGCGCTGGCCTTGGCTTCCGACGACATGGCCTTGATCTTCAGGCGCATCTGTTTGCGGCGGCGCAGGATGTCGGACAGGTTCGCCAGCGTTTCCGCGAGGTTCCCGCCCGTTTCCTGCTGCACCGACAGGCTGACGACGAAGAATTTGAATTCGGGAATGTCGAGACGGTGCGCGGTGGCCCACAAGGCCTCCGCCGTCTTGGAACCGAACTTGATCTCGTCCGTGATGCGCCGGAATTCACCGCCGACAGGATCGGGCAATTCGCGGCCGACGGCCTTGATGCATTCGGTGACCGGCAGGCCGGACCGCAGTCCGCGCACCATCAGATCGATGGCGTCCGGAAACAGGTGATTGAAGTCGGCGAGCCGCCGCTTGCCCATCATGGCGATCGCGAGATGGGGCAGCATCAGGCCCGCCGCCACGCCGCTGAGCACCGAAAGCACAGGGTTCAGGTAGATCACCCAGATCATTGCCCCGGCGACGGACACGGCGATCCCGACCGAAGCCGCGATGTAGGCCGTGACGGTGATCGGCTTACCCGTTCTGGCCAATCGCTGACGCAAGGTTTCGATATTGGGCAACAGGCGACCCAGCACCTTGTCCAGGCCCCGCCCCCCCGGATCCTCGCGGCGCAAGGTGACGGCCTGCCCGTTCCCGGCCCCGTCCCTGCCCCCGGCGGCACCCATCGCGTGGCGGCCGCCGGCAGCCTGGATACGCCGCGCCAATGTCCGGGCCCGGCGGCCCCGACCGGCCCCGAGGCCGACCCATCCGGCCAGGATGGTTGTGAACACGCCCAATGCGATGACGATGATTTCCATTTGCCCGCCCTACTCCGCCGCCATTTCCGGCGGTTGCGTCGAATGCTCAGGCTGCGACATGGCGTCGAGCAGCGCCTTTTCCAGACCGAAATACTTGGCGTTTACCGCAAAGGCCGGGCGCAGGCCGGAGGATTTGAAACTGCCGTAGAGCGTGCCGTCCGGGTTCTCGCCTTCGAATTCGAAGGTGAACAGGTCCTGGGTGGTGACGACCTCGCCCTCCATACCCACGACCTCGGTGATATGGGTGATGCGGCGCACGCCGTCGCGCATGCGGGCGATCTGCACGATCATGTTGACGGCTCCGGCGATCTGCGAGCGGACGGCCTCGTTGGGCAGTTTCACCCCGGCCATGGCGACCATGTTCTCAAGCCGGGTCAGCGCCTCGCGCGGCCGGTTGGCGTGGATGGTGCAGAGCGATCCGTCATGGCCCGTGTTCATGGCCTGCAGCATGTCCAGCGCCTCACCGGCGCGGATTTCGCCCAGGATGATGCGGTCCGGGCGCATGCGCAGGCAGTTCTTGACCAGTTCCCGCTGGGTGATCTCGCCCTCGCCTTCCAGGTTGGCGGGCCGGGTTTCCAGGCGCACGACATGGGGCTGTTGCAGTTGAAGTTCGGCGGCATCCTCAATGGTGACGATGCGCTCGCCGGGGTCGATCATGCGCGACAAGGCGTTCAACAGCGTCGTCTTGCCCGACCCCGTGCCGCCGGAAATGATGATGTTCAGGCGCGACCGCCCGGCGATCCGCAGCACCGTCGCCATGGCGGGCGACAAATTGTTCTGCCCCTCCATCTTTTCCATGGTGATCTTCTGCTTGGCGAATTTCCGGATCGAGATCGATGGCCCGTCGATCGCCAGCGGCGGGATGATGACGTTGACGCGCGAGCCGTCGGCGAGGCGCGCGTCGCAAAGCGGCGAAGTTTCATCGACCCGCCGTCCGACGGCGGACACGATGCGCTGCGCGACGTTCAGGACATGGGCGTTGTCGCGGAAGACCGTTTCGGCCAGTTCCAGCCTGCCTCCGCGTTCGACGTAAATATGATCCGGGCCGTTGACCATGATGTCGGTGACCGCTTCGTCGGCCAGCAGCGGCTCCAACGGCCCCAGGCCCAGCATGTCGTTCAACAGCTTGGTCACCAGATCGCGCTGTTCGACCAGGTTCAGGTGCAATTTCTCGTCGGCCAGGATTTCGGCGACCAGATCCGTGACCTGGCGGGCAATCTCGCCGCGCGGCATCTCGGCGGCCTTGGAAACGTCCATGCGCTCCATCAGCATCGGCTGAACCCGGTCCTTGGCCAGCGCGACCGGGTCCACGACGTTGGGCATGCCCGCGTCCCGCGTCGCCTCGGGCAAGGCCAACAAACGGTTCAACAGCTCGGTAATCGCGTCCCGCCGTTCGCCTTCGAACAAGGAGACGCCGGACATGCCCAATTCCGCGTCCAGGATGACGCCCACGCAGGCCGCCTGATCGCCCCGGCTGTACTCGGGCGCCAACAAGTCCCGCGCATTGATGCGCAAACCGGGCCAGACCTTGTCGATGGCCTGTTCGACGACGTCTTGACGATAGTCCTCCGGGCCTTCCGGCGCGGCCTGTTTGGGCGATGTCTCGGGATCGGGGTCGGGGTCGGGCGCTTCTTCGGCGGGCACCGACGGCCGGTGTGCCTCCAAGGCAACGACTTTCGACGTATCGCGGCGTCCGAAACTCATGGCCCCCTCCTACTTCCGCCCGCCGAGGATCAGTCCGAACAGGGATTTTCCGGGCGCCTCGTCGGCATCTGCGCCAGTCGTCGCGAGATCGCGGGCCATCTCGACGAAGACCTTGGCGGCCTTGGCCCGGGGCGCGACCTGGACCAGGGGCTTGCCGGTCGCCTGGGCCTGCCCCTGGGCCTTTACTTCGTCCGGCAGGGTATAGGCCGGTTTCGGCAACCCACCCTTGATCGCATCGGCTACCGCCAGTTCGCCCTGTTTCGCGGCCCCCCCCTTGTTGACGACGATCAGCACGGGCAGTTCGCCGTCGGTCAGCGCGGTCGCCGCGTCCTTCATGCGCAGTGCGTCGCGCAAGCCCGCCAGGGTCGGCTCGGTCACCAGGATCAGGCGGTCGAGCCGTGCCGCATGGGCGGCCAGATGCCATCGGGGGATATCGACGACGACCTGCTGAAACGCGCCGCCCAGCAGCTCGAACAATACGTCCAGCGCGCCTTCCGTCGCGGGCGGCTCGCTTGCCACGTCTTCCTCGCCGGCCAGCAAGAACAGGTTGTCCGTCGCCCGCACCATGGCGCGTTCCATGAACAGGCTGTCGATCCGCCCGGGATTGGCCAGGGCTTCCTTGAATCCCCGCCCCGGTTCCAGGTCGAGCATCATCGCCGTCGTCCCGAACCGCAGGTCGAGATCGACCAGGGCCGTCTTGCCCGGCGCCTCGGTCGACAACGCCCAAGCCAGGTTGACCGCAACGGTCGAGGCCCCGGCCCCGCCCCGCGCCGCGACGACGCCGGTGACCGAACCACGGGCCGCCGGTTTGGGTTGGGCCGCTTCCTTTTCGACCTCGCCCGTGTCGCCCAGGCGCTCCAAGGCGGCGGCGAGACGCGCCGGTGCGACCGGTTTCACCAGATAATCCGTCACACCCAGGTCGATCAGGGCGCGATAGGTCTCCACATCGTTGACCGCCCCCAGGACCAGGACCCGGGTATCCGGTTGGCAGACGTCGGCGAAGAGGTTGACGGCGTCCAGAACGTCCTCGCGATCGGACAGGTCCAGGACCAGGAACCGCGCCGGCACGACCTGGGCCAGGGTCGCCAGGGCATCGTCGGTGCCGCCGACGTAAACCTCGCCGTCGAAGCCGCTGTCCTGCGCCGCCCGTTCGACCTGGCTGCGCGTCACGTCGTCGGCGACGAAGGCCATGAAGGGCTTGGCCACCGAGGGCGCCGCCGCTGTACGTTTCGGGGCGATGCTCATTGGCCGCCTCCTTCACCGCCGCCGGCTTGCGGCGCGCCGGTTCCGGCGGCCGGGGCCTCCGATGTTTCCGCGCCCAAAAGCGGTGTCGTCTCGCCTTTGCGGTAGCGCTGAATGCCAAGAACCTGTGCCTCGCCGTCGCCCGGCCCGGCATCCCGCGCGCCGATCAGGTCGGCCGGATTGGCCACCATCAGGCCCAGGTTGACCGCGTTGGCGCAGCCCCAGTTCGACGACGGCTGATTGTCCCAGGTGATCCCGCCCCGCCCGGACCAATCGGGACAGCCCGGCAGCGCGACCTGATAACGATTGACGACCAGACGCACCGTATCGGCGGGCATCTTAGGGTCGTCATCGATGACCAGTCCGGCATGCAGGCGTTTGAGCTTGAGATAGGCCAGGAGCCGTTCGGCACGGCCGCGCGCGATCTCGCCGCCGCCCGCCGGGATCGCGACTTCCAGGGCGTCGACCCGATCGACCCGCTGGCGGGTCAGGAAGGCATCGATATTCTGCCCGGCGGCGGCATCCAGGGTGACCGAACCGGCGCCGAACGGCACCGAATGGGCGACCGCGATGGGTTGGACCCTGGGCTCGCGCACGGTCTGCGGCTCATACGGGGTGTAGGCCTTGAAATCCGGCATATGGTCGCAGGCCCCCAGCAGGCCCAGGCTGACCAAGCCCGCCGCCCAGGAATTGGCCCAGGAACTTCCGGAAAAGGCCCCCGCCGCCCAGTTCAGGGATTTCTTGCGCCCGCTACGCCCACCTCCGACGCCCCGGTCCCAGATCGACGACGTTTGCCGTTTGGGCCGCGGCGCGGCGGTCTGGCGGCTGGATCTGCTTCTGGCGGTGGCTCTCGGCTGGGTTTTCATGGGTCCTGCTCCTGGGCGGTGAAGCGTTCGGGGTGAAATGCGGGGGCTCAATCCTCGAAGGTGAACCCGACGGGGCCGATCAGCGCCTGACCGTCCTTGGCCAACACCTTGGGCTTGCCGGTGGCTTCGGAATGGCGATGGGTCGACCCGCCGATGATCCGCTCGATATCGTGGGGGGCTTGGAAGCCGTCCGTGGGCGCGGCCAGCCTGCGGGCAGGCGCGGGCTTGACGATGTAGGGCGTGACGATGATGACCAGTTCGGATTCCTCGCGCTGGAAACGGTCGGACTTGAACAGCGTGCCGAGCACCGGCACGTCGCCCAGCCCCGGCATTTCCGACAGGCTGTGGGTCACATTGTTTTGGATCAGCCCGGCAATGGCGAAGCTTTGGCCCGAGCCCAGTTCGACCGTCGTTTCCGCCCGGCGCGTGGTCAGCGACGGGATCTGGAAATTGTTCAAGATCACCGCGTTGGTGTTGGACAATTGGCTGACTTCGGGGCGGACGTGCAGGTTGACGCGGCTTCCGCCGGTGATGGTCGGCGTGAAGGCGAGAGAGACACCGAATTCCTTGAACTCGATGATCACGCGGTCGTCGCCTTCGGGGACCAGAATGGGAAACTCACCGCCGGCCAGGAAGCTCGCCGTCTCGCCGGACATGGCGGTCAGGTTCGGCTCGGCCAGGACGGTGACCAGGCCCTCTTCCTCCAGCGCGTCGATCACGCCATTGACGTCGAAGGTGAACTTGCCGTTGCCTGCAGAAAAATTGCCCGGATTGGCCGTGACGGTCTGCGTCACCAGGGTCGAGGCGAAGGGATTGGCCGTGGCGACGCCGAAGGCAAAGGCGCCGATCGAGCCGACGGCGCTCCAATTGAAGCCGAGTTGCTTATCGACCTCGCGGGAGACTTCGGCGACGCGGACCCGCAGGTTGATCTGGTTCGGCGCATCGACGCCCAGGCGATTGATGACGTTTTCCGGCGCTCCGGCGAAACTGGCGGCGAGACGGCGGATATCCTCGGCCCGGGCAGCGGAGGTGACGATCCCATCGACAATCAACGAGCCGTCGACGCTATCGACCGAAATGTCGTGGCCAGGCGCCAGCTTGGAAATGGCGCGGCGCAAGCGAGACAGGTTGTGGCCGACGGTGATATCGACATTGGCCAGCACCCTTTCGCCCTGATCGACGGCATAGAGGGTCGTTTCCCCCGGGGCCTTGGCGAACAGGTACACCAGTGACGGCGACTTGACCTGGACATCGGCGATCCGCGGATCGGCGATGAACACGGTCGAAGCCGGTCGGTTGAGGCGCACCAGACGGCCTTTGTTGACCTCCATCTGGATGTTGGTTCCGGCCGGGCTGATGACCGAGACCCGCCCGGAATCCCGGTTCTGTGCCTGGGCGGCAGCGGCGAACGGCGGCGCGAACAACAACGCCATCATCAGGGCCAGCATGACCCCGGCGGCAAGGATCAATCGGTTCCACCGTTTGATCTCGCGGGGTTTGGGTTTGCTGTCGAAAATATCCATAGCCGGGGTTCCCATGGGTTGCCGTTCGCTCAGTAACCGGCCTGTTCGGCCTTGTCGGCGCGGATCACGTGGACGCCCGGGCCGGTGCGGAACCGTTTGTCGCCGAGGGCGCTGAGAATGTCGTTCTCAAGGGTGTAGCTGCCGCGCAGGTCCTGGCGCGGCGCCGGGCGGCCCGCGGCCTTGGAGATCGCGCGGCGGGCGACGTTGGTGAAGCCCTCGCCAGTCTTGTCGGCGACCAGGTCTTCCGGTCGGGCCAGGGAATGCAGGCTGAGGCTGAGGCCGCCCATCTTCAACGCCAGGGCGATCTTTTCCGCCTGTTTCGGGGAGACCTGCAGCGTCGCCGTCTTGGCCACCTTGGCCTGGCCGTCGCCGGTTTCGACCTTTTGATCAATGGCGATCACGCGGACCTCGGACAGCAGGGTCTCCGAGAAATCGACACGCTTGGCCTTCGATCCTTCGGGGCCGCTGCCGTTGTTCGTTTCGACCCGCAGGTGGCCGGTGAAGATCACATCGACCCAATCGCCCGGGAAAATAAAGCCGGCGATCCCCGTCGTCGCGTCGACGGGCACGGAGACGGCCCGGCGTCCTGGTTCCAGCACGGCGGCAAGAAAGCCCCGCTCGCCCGGCTGGACCAGTTTCAGCGTCGTCACCGGCTCGCCCGCCGTGATGCGCGAACGCACGACGGCGCCGTCGAACACCGCACGCCCGGATTTGCGGGGACGCGCAACGTCTTCATCCTCGCCGGAGCGCAGGCCGAGCATCCCGGCTTGGCGAACTTCGCCGCCGGGCGCCGGGCGCAGGCCCCGGGGCCGCTCGCCCTTGACGACATAGCCTTCGGCGACGCCGTCTTCAGGCCAGGCGGCCCAGCGCAGGTCCTCGGCGCGCACGAAGCGCCCCGCTTCCATCGTTTCCTTGGCGACCAAGACCATCGCCGTCTCGGCGACCGGGCCGGAGTCCGCCGGGCGCGAATTGAACGCCGCCTGCTGCTGGGCGATCCAGTTGCGGGCAAACAGCCCCGTGCCGCCGGCGGCGGTCAGGGCGAAGACGATCAGCAGAACGCCGCGCAGGGACATGTTGATGGCCATTGGGATTCTCCTAACCGGCCAGCCCCGGCGCGCCGGTCAACAGCGGCGGCACGGGCATGGCGATGACGGTGGCCGTGACGATGGCGACGGCATAGGGCACGTCGCGGCCGATCAGGGTCCTGGCGACGCCGGTCTCGCCCCGGTCCATCAGGAACTGGGCGACGCCGAGCCGCCACTGCGACGACTGAACCAAAGCGAACAAGCCGCCTGTCAACGCCATGATCAGAAGGAAATCGACGAAGGCCGCCGGCCCGACCCAGAGGCTGACCGCGGCAATCAGCTTGACGTCGCCGCCGCCCAGCACGCCCAGCGCGAACAATCCCGTGCCGACGGCAAGCACCACCGCCGCCAGGATCAGCGCACCGGTGATATCGACCCCGGCACCCGGCGCCAAGGCATAGACGGGAAACAGCGCGGCGATGGCCAGATTGACGGAATTGGGGATGCGGTATTCCTGAAGGTCGGTCACCGCGGCCAGACCGAGCAGACCGGTGAACAATGCCAAAGGAAACGCATGAATGGCGGTGGCGAGGGACATGAGGTCGGGGCCTTTCCAATCCGGCGGATGGCTGGGGTGTGCCATCCGCCTTGGTTTCACGCTGCGCTCTGCTCTCTCTTCGTCGTTACGTAAGGAAAATTGACTAACTAATGGGGCGCCGGGCCTGGTGCGGAAAAATCGCGTGGGGAATGTCGGGGCCGGGCGGGGTCTCCGCCCCCTCCCCCTTCAGGCTCTCGAAACCGGAGGACCGGTTTCATGGGGAGCTGAGAGCCCGAAGAACGAACCCGGATCGGGCTCTGGGGAGGGACATGGAGATCGTAGGGCAGTCTTTAATGATGCTGCTGTGCCTGTCCGGGCTCAGCCGCCGACGGCCGTGTCGAGTTCGCCGGAAACGGCGGTGAACATCGAATCCAGCGAACCGCCCATGGCGGTCAGGGCGCCGATGGCGGCGACGGAAACAAGGGCGGCAATCAGGCCGTATTCGATGGCCGTGGCGCCGGACTCGTCCTGCTGGAGCTTCTTGAGGATATTGGTCTTCATGGCTTCTCTCCTGAATATCGTGTCGGGGTCCGGTGTGAACCTCGAAGACCAATTTACTTATGACCAAAGTTATACGTCAAAATTTTTATTTGCTAATAAACAGTATTAAAATATCGAATACATTTAGATAAAATTTTATCGAATTTTATTACTTGTTTTCGCGCAAACGTTTCATTTGACCGCCCCTGCAATCCGCCAATACTGGGCGCCTGTTATCGGGAACCCCTGATATGCGCCAAGTCATTGAGAAAATTCGTGAAATATCCGAACGCCTGCGGCATTGCCGGCGCGGCGGCGTGGCCGTTTTTCTGGCCTTCGCGATCATTCCCGCCATCGGCTTCATCGGTATCGGCACGGACATCGCCCGCGCGCATTTGGTGAAGTCACGCCTGTCCTCGGCACTTGACGCGGCGGCATTGGCGGGTGGCCGCTCTTTCTTTCTGACGACCCGCGACGCCGATATCGACATGTTCTTCAGCGCCAACTTTCCGCCGGGCTATCTGGGCGCCACGGTGACGGGGCCGATCAAGAACCCGGATATCGACAACGAGACGCTGGAATTGACCGCTTCGGCCGTCATTCCGACCAGCTTCATGCGGGTTCTGGGCTTCGAGGAATTGAAGGTCTCCGCCTTCAGCCAGGTCAAA
>NZRL01000177.1 GCA_002696205.1 Rhodospirillaceae bacterium
ACGGGAGGCGCGCAACAAAAAAGGCCGCCCGAAGGCGGCCTTTTCGTATTCGATGCCGATGCCCTTACTTGGCGGGCTTGGCGAACTGACCCTTAACTTCGTCCAGGGCTTCGGTGATGCGGGAATTGATCACCTTGACCGCGGCGTCGTTGGCTTTGGTCATCATGTCCGTCACCTTCTTGGTGTTGGCCAGGGAGGTTTCGAACGCAGACTTGCAGAGGTCCAGTTCCTTGGCGGCCAGGTCCTGCGGGGTCGAGGCCTTGCCCAGGGTGTCGGCGGCGGAAGTGGCCTGATCGAAAGCGGCCTTGAAAACTTCGGCCTGCTTCTGGGCAACCGCTTGGGCGCCTTCGAAAGCGGCCTGGCTGGCCTTGTTCAGGGCTTCCATGTTTTTACGCTGGATTTCCAGCATCGCGTTGACGTCGACGCCTTCGATGGCCGCACCCTTCATGGCTTTGGTCATCTGCTCGGAAATTTTGGTCGGGTCGAAGTCGGCGTAGAGCTTCGTGAAGTCGGCCGTCCAGGCGGGAAAGCCGTTCTTGTCGAGTTTGAAAATTTCGGCGTACATCTTAGTCGGTCCTCCATTGGAGCGCGAAACGGATTGGCGGCGTGCATGCGCAGCAAAATTGCTGCACTGCAGCAGTGACGACTTTATGCCGCTGATGGGGTGGTGGAGTCAAGCCTTATATTGCAGTGCAATAAAATCGGCGAGGCATTGATCAGCCGAGCGTTTCCGCCGCTTTGCCGCCCTCGTCCGTGTCTGCATACCTGGGTATTCTCGTGGCGCAGATGCGGGCGAGAAAGCGTTGCGCTTTTTCGGCGCGGGCAAGCCCACGATCTAGCGTCGCCATGGTCTTCGACTGATCCGCCGTATCGTCACCCAGCCAGGTCCGGAACGCATCGGCGTATACCAGGGCCAGGCCCTTGGCCCGCGCCGCGCCGGCAAGGCCGGTGGCGCCGACGCCGGCGGCTTCCAGGATGCGCGACATGCTCCGCGCCATACGCGGCAGGAACCGCGCCGACCCCGGATCGCGGAGAGCGTCCCGGGCGATCTCGGCCATCGCCGCGCGGTACGGGGCAAGGGCATCGAAGCGCGCCATGATCAGATCGAACAGCCGATCGCGGACATCGCCGCCATCGTCGCCGCCGGAGGCCAAGGCATCGGCCTCGGCCAGCATGGCGGCATCGATGCGATCCTGAAAGGCGTTCATGACCGCGTATTTGTCGGGGAAGGGGATCAAAAT
This sequence comes from Rhodospirillaceae bacterium, assembly GCA_002696205.1. Lineage (GTDB taxonomy): Bacteria > Pseudomonadota > Alphaproteobacteria > Rhodospirillales > Casp-alpha2 > UBA1479. The sequence goes on from NZRL01000177.1 coordinate 1,242, forward strand.
CTGGGCGAGCGATAGGCCCGATTCATCGGCAACCCGGGCGAGGCGCAGGCCGCGCCAGCCGTCCCGCGCGGCGATCGCCATTGTCGTTTCGATGACGGTGTTGCGCAGAATCTCGGCGCTGTCGGCTTTTGCCGTCTTGCCGGTTGTCTTGGATTTGGTCTTAGCGGTGGAATTGCCTTGCGGCCGCTTCGCCATGGCGATGCCTCCCTTGCGTTACCTATCCATTATGTAGGGAGTCCCGGCGAGAATTCCAGCCACCCGGATCCGGGAAGGCTCAGTCGGCGAGTTCGCGCGACCGATTGGCGGCGGCGGCGACGGTCTCGCTGATCAAGTTGCCGAGCGGCCCGTCGGCGGGGATGTCCTTGTCCGGATCGTCGCCCATCAACACACGCAGGCCTGCCGCCGTCGTACCCCCGGGGCTGGTCACGTTCTGGCGCAGGACCATGGGCGAGGTCTCGCCCTGTTGATGGAGAAGCTCGCCCGAGCCCTCCACCGTGCCGCGGGCAAGGGCCTCGGCCAATTCGTCCGGCAGGCCGGCATCACGCCCGGCCCGGGCCAGGCATTCCACGAAATGAAAGACATAGGCCGGGCCGCTGCCGGACAGGCCGGTCACGGCATGGATCAAATCTTCGTCGGTCACCCAGAAGACCTGGCCGACGGCGGTCAGCAGGTCGTGGCAGAGCTTCTGCTGGGCATCGGTGACGCGGTCGTTCTGGGCCGCCACGGTCGTCCCCCGGCCGACGGCGGCGGGGGTGTTCGGCATGGCGCGAACGATGGCGGCGCTATTGCCGAGGACTTCCTCGAAGAACGAGATCGGTGTGCCTGCGGCGATCGAAAGAAAGACCGTGTCCGGTCCTGCGTAGCCGACATAGGCCGGGACCACGTCGGCCATGACCTGCGGCTTGACGGCGAACATGATGGTTTCGGGGGAAAAGCCGTCCGGCAGGTCATCCGGTCCCGCCACGGTATGGACGCCGTGTCCTTGCGCCAACGCCGCCGCGCCGTCGGCGTTCGGTTCCACCACGTAAATATCGGTTGGGGGAATGCCGCGGGCGATCCAACCGGCCATCAGGGCACTGCCCATCTTGCCGCCGCCGACCAGCAGCAAGGGGCGCGCGGCGCTCACGGCGCGGTTTCCATCAGCATGGTTGCGGGGATCAGGCTTCGCCGACCGTGTCGACCATGGCGGCCGCCACGGCGTCGTCGGCGGTGCGCCCACCCCAGATCACGTATTGAAAGGCGGGGTAAAAGCGTTCGCATTCGTAAAGCGCCGTTTCGACGATGTCTTCCATCTGGCTCATGGTCGGGCCCTTGGCCGCGCGCATGGGCAGGACATGGCGGAACATGGGCAGGCCTTCGTCGTCCCACATGCCGAAATGGCCGAGCCAGAGCTTTTCGTTCACCCGGGCCAGCAGTTCGTACACCGGCGTGCGGCGGTCGTTCGGCACGCGCATGTCGAAGGCGCAGGTGAAGTGCATCGCTTCGATTTCATCGTTCCAGGCGAAATACAGGCTGTAGTCGCACCAAGTGCCGGGCACTTGGACGGCCAGTTCCTGATCGCTGCGGCGGTCGAACGTCCAATCGTTCCCCTCCACGATCTGTTCGATCAGGTCCAATGGGTTGCTTTTTCGGGTGTCGACGGCGAAATCGAGTGCAGGCATGGGCCGCTCCTCCTTCGTGGCTGGCACGGCGGCGCCGTGCTGGCGCCCCAGGCTGGTAGCCTCAGGTGCCCCACAACATCTCGGAGGTTACCGAAATATGGTATTTGTGGCCCCCTTGGATACAAGAGCTAGCCTGCCCGATGGACGACAGGGGTGCAAGGGCCGATTACGTCCGCATTATGAATTTTTGTGGAAGAATCCGGCGCCAGAACGACTTAGCCCGCCCCGTCAAGCGCAATACTGGATGGCGACGGGGGCCAAGGCCCTGAAACGATTCTATATATGGGCTGTCCGCTAGGACTTGGGCTTGGCGGCCGGGGCCTTTCGGGCGGCGGGTTTGGCCGCCGTTTTCTTGGCCGCCGCGCGCGGCTTGGCCGTTTTCGCCGCCGGTTTGTCGGCTAACGCGGCCTCAAGTTTGGCGACTCGGGCCTCCAGCTTTTCCTGGGCGGCGCGGGCGTTCTTGGCGACTTCGGCCATGGCGTCGAATTCGTCGCGCGGCACCAGATTGCCGTCGGCCAGGAAACGTTCGATCTGTTGGCGGATCATGGCCTCCAGTTCGTCCTTCACGCCGGCCAGCGTCGCCACCGCGCCGTTGGCCACCTTGGCCAGGTCGTCGAAGATTCGGTTGGACGTCTGCATGGCTGAACTCCTTGAGGTTCCTGCGGTTTCGACTGTTCCCTGAATATATGACCTTCCAAACCGTCCCGCGCAACCGTTGCCGACCGCAAGCCGCCCGACTATAAGCACGGCATGTATGTGGTCACCGGCGGCGCCGGGTTCATCGGATCGAACATCGTTCACGGACTGGAGGCCAAGGGCCTGGGCCCGGTGGCCGTCGTCGACCGAATCGATTCCGATGAAAAGGCGAGGAACATCGCCAAGCGCGAGACGGTCACCACCGTGGCGCCGGAGGATTTGAAGGCCTTCCTCGGCGATAACGCGGAGCGGATTCGCGGCATCATCCACATGGGCGCCATTTCGGCGACCACGGAAACGCGCCTGGTCAAGATCATCAAGGCCAACAGTCTGCTGTCCCGCGATCTCTGGTCCTGGTGCACGGAACGCGGCGTCCCTTATGTATATGCGTCGTCGGCGGCGACTTACGGCGACGGGTCGCTGGGCTTCGACGACGACAACGCGATTCCGGCGCTGAAGGCGCTTCGTCCGCTTAATATGTATGGCTGGTCCAAGGCCCAGTTCGACATCTGGGTCGCCGAACGGGTTGCCGCCGGCGCGCCCACCCCGCCGGGCTGGGCCGGGCTGAAATTCTTCAACGTCTTCGGGCCCAACGAATACCACAAGGGCCGCATGCAATCGGTCGCCCGCCAAGTCTATGAGAAGGCCGCCAAGGGCGGGACCTGCACGCTCTTCAAATCGCACAATCCCGATTATCCCGACGGCGGTCAGTCGCGCGATTTCGTCTGGGTCGGCGATTGCACGGACATGGTGCTCTGGCTGCTCGACCATCCGGAGGCGTCCGGCATCTTCAATTGCGGGTCGGGCAAGGCGCGCAGCTTTCACGACCTGGCCGTCGCCGTTTACCGCGCTCTCGACCTGGCGCCGAAGATCGACTTCATCCCGACGCCGGAAGATATCCGCGACAAGTACCAATATTTCACCGAGGCCCGCATGGACCGTATCCGCGCCGCCGGTTACGGCCACCCGGGTACGCCGCTGGAGGAAGGGGTGCGCCGTTACGTGCAGAATTTCCTCCATACGGACGACCCTTATCTATAAGACCGCAGGAACACCGGACAGGCAGCATTGACCATGGCGCTCGCGTTTCCAGCCATCGACCCCATCGTCGTTCAGATCGGCCCCTTTGCCATCCGCTGGTACGCGTTGGCCTATATCACCGGGCTGATTCTGGGCTGGCGCTACATGCTGCGGATGACCAAGGACCTGCCGCTGCGCGAGGTCCAGGTGACGGATGAAAACGGCAAGGTCGAGACGGTCAAGGAGCCCGTCGTCACCCGTTTTGCCGTCGACGACTTTCTGGTCTGGGCGACCTTCGGCGTGGTTCTGGGCGGGCGGCTCGGCTACGTGCTGTTCTACAAACCGGGGTATTATTTAGAGAATCCGCTGAACATCCTGACCGTCTGGCAGGGCGGCATGTCGTTCCACGGCGGGCTGCTGGGGGTCTGTATCGCGACCATCCTGTTCTGCCGCAAACGGGATATCCCGCTGTTCACCTTCGCCGACATGCTGGGCTGCGCCGCCCCCATCGGGCTGTTCTTCGGGCGCATCGCCAACTTCATCAATGGCGAGCTGTTCGGCCGCGCAGCCGACGTGCCCTGGGCCATGGTCTTCCCCCACGGCGGCGATATCCCAAGGCACCCGAGCCAGCTTTACGAAGCGGGACTCGAGGGCCTTGTCCTATTCATCGTCATGGCCGCCCTTTGGCGCTGCCCCCATTTCCGCGCGCGGCCCGGGTTCCTGGCGGGTGTGTTCTTCATCGGCTACGGCCTGGCGCGGATCACGGCGGAATTCTTCCGCGAACCGGATGCCTATCTGGGCTTTCTTTATTACGGGGCGACCATGGGACAGTTGCTTTGCCTGCCGATGATCGCCTTCGGCGTCTGGCTGGTCTGGCGCGCCCGGCGGGCGGCGCCCGTCACCGGCGCATGACGGGCCTGACGGATCATCTCCGCCGCCGCATCGCCCTGGAAGGGCCGCTGACCGTCGCCCGCTACATGGAGGAATGCCTCGGCAATCCCCATCATGGTTATTACATGACCCGCGACCCCCTGGGGGCTGCCGGCGATTTCACGACCGCCCCCGAGGTTTCGCAGATGTTCGGCGAACTCCTGGGCCTTTGGGCCGCCGTGACCTGGCAGGCCATGGGCGAGCCGGGTGAAATTCATCTCATCGAACTGGGCCCGGGGCGCGGCACCTTGATGGCCGATGCCCTGCGCGCCGCCGCGGGGGTGCCCGCGTTCCGCGCGGCGATCCGGGTGCATCTGGTGGAAATGAGCCCCGTGCTGCGCGCCAAGCAGGCCGAGACCCTGGCGGCTCTTCACCCCAACCTTGCGCCCGACTGGTGGAACGACCTGAGCCAGGTGCCCGACGGCCCCGCCATTGTTCTGGCCAACGAATTCTTTGATGCCCTGCCGGTTCGCCAGTTCCAGCGCGGCCCCGACGGCTGGCGCGAACGCCTGGTCGTCTGGGACCAGACCGGAGGAAAGGACGGCAATGGGGCCTTCGCTTTCGCGCTTTCCGGTGTGGCGCCCAAAACGCCGCTGATCCCGCCGCCGCTGGACGCCGCGCCCGACGGGGCAATGGTCGAGATCTGCCCGGCGGGCTTGCGCAAGGCGCATACGCTTGCCGCGCGTCTGGCGGAACAGGGCGGCGCGGCGTTGATCATCGACTACGGCCATGACCGCAGTGCCCCCGGCGAGACCCTGCAGGCCGTGAAGGATCATGCGTATGCGGATGTCCTGGCGCGGCCGGGTGAGGCCGATCTGACGACTCACGTGGATTTTCAGCAGCTCGCCGCGACTGCGATCCAGGCGGGCGCGGCGGCCCATGGCCCCGTGGGGCAAGGTGACTTTCTCAAGGTCCTGGGCATCGCCGAACGGGCGGCGGCGCTGGCGGCCAATGCCGATGAACGCCAACAGGCGGAGATTTCTGCGGCGTTCGACCGCCTGACCGGTGAGGACAAGGGCGGCATGGGGCGCCTGTTCCGTGTGCTGGCCTTGCAGCATCCGGGCCTGCCGGCGCCGATCGGGTTTTAAGGGCAGGCTTGCGTCGACCGGTTGAACGGACGATTTGAGTTGCCGGACGGGAACGGAGTACAAACAGCCATGGCCGACACCGACGATATCCCCGAATTCATCACCGCCCCCAACCTGGCCGGGCGGGCCGGGATCGCCCATGGCTTCTTCACCCGACGGGGCGGGGTGTCGGGCGGCATTTACGCCGGGCTCAATTGCGGTCAGGGATCGAACGATTCCCAGGACGCTGTCGCCGAGAACAAACGCCGGGCCATGGCGGCCTTGGGGCTGGGCGGCGAGGCCTTGGCCCTGGTCCATCAGGTTCATTCGCCCAAGGTCTGGGCCACCGAGGCGCCGCGCGCCCGCGATGCCATGGAAAAGGCCGACGCCCTGGTCAGCCGCCGCAGCGGCCTGGCGCTGGGCGTCCTGGCCGCCGACTGCGCGCCCGTGCTGTTCGCCGACGCCGATGCCGGGATCGTCGCCGCCGCCCATGCCGGATGGCGGGGGGCGATGGCGGGCGTGTTGGAAAACACGGTGGCAAGGATGGAAGCCGACGGGGCCGCCCGTGCCCACATCCATGCCGCCCTCGGCCCCTGCATCCGCCAGCCGTCCTACGAGGTCGGCCGTGACATGAAGGAAACCTTCGCGGGCCATCATCCCGAACACGACAAATATTTCGCCCCCGGCGCCGACGGCGATCATTTTCAGTTCGATCTGGCGGGCTTCATCATGGACCGCCTGTCGGGCCTGGGCCTGGGCAGCAGCCATGACGTGGGCCTGGACACCTATCCTGAGCCCGACCGGTTCTTCAGCTACCGCCGCGCCACTCACTTGGGCGAGCCCGATTACGGCCGGGCGCTGGCGGCGATCGCCCTGGTCCCGGGCTGAGGCGGGGAGGCGGGGCCGTGCCGTATCTGGCGATCTTGACCTTCGCGACGCTCGCGGTGATTCTCGTCACCTGCGTCATCGTCTGATGATCCCGAAAACCGAGGGGCAGAGAGCCTTGCGGGCAGAATATCGTCATCGATACCGGATTTCCGGACCAAGCCTGGCGGCGCTGGCCGCGCTGTTGTTCACGGCTTTCATCGCCGCCGCCTGTGCGCCGGTGCCGCGCGCCTTCGCGCCGGGCGAGGAATCCAGCGTCGGCGAGGCCATCGTCCACGGTACCTTCACCAAGGGCATTCAGGTCAATCCCGTCGAGAACACGGCGCCGATCATGTCGAATCTTC
>NZRL01000178.1 GCA_002696205.1 Rhodospirillaceae bacterium
CGGGAAACGATAATTCATTAAGCTTTGAAGGTTATGAATATCGTTTTTATTGAAAAACAAGGCTGCTTTTGAAGGTTTTCCATCTCTACCTCCTCTACCTGCCTCCTGGCAGTATTCTTCCAGTGAATTTGGTAGTCCAAAATGAATTACAAATCGAACATCCGGTTTATCAATGCCCATGCCGAAGGCGATTGTGGCGGTCATGATGACGCCGGACTCGTTTTTAAAGATATCCTGATGGGCCGTTCTTTCTGACGCGTCCATGCCGGCATGATAAGGGAGGGCTTGGAAGCCCTCAGCAGACAGAAACGCGGCCGTCTCCTCCGTCTTCTTCCGGGACAAACAATAGACGATGCCCGACTGGCCCTTCCGTTCGCCGACGAAATCCGACAATTGCCGCCGCCAGTCCGTTTTCGGTTCGACCGCGAGATGCAGGTTCGGGCGGTCGAAGCCGTGGACGACGATCTCGCCCCGCCCGTCGAACAATTTCCCCGCAATGTCTTCGCGGGTCGCCGCGTCGGCCGTCGCGGTAAAGGCCGAGTAGACGGCTTCGGGAAAGGTATCCTTCAGGGCCGCCAACGCTTCGTACTCGGGGCGGAAGTTGACGCCCCATTTGGAAATGCAATGCGCCTCGTCGACGACGAACATCTCCGGCCCGAGATTTCGCAGGGCGGCCAGCATGCGATCCGTCATCAGGCGTTCCGGCGACATATAGAGAAGCTTGCAGGCGCCGCTCTGCACCCGTTTCCAATCGGTCACATTGGCATCGCGGTCGCGCCCGGAATGGATACAGGCGGCATCGACGCCAAGCGCACGAAGCGCCGCGACCTGATCGTCCATCAAGGCAACCAGGGGCGAAATGACGATCGTCAGACCGTCGAAGACCAGTGCTGGAATCTGATAACAAAGCGACTTGCCCGCCCCCGTCGGCATCACCACCAGGGTGTTGCCGCGATCCAACAAACGGCCGACGATCTCGGCCTGCCCCGGGCGAAACGCCTGCAGCCCGAACACGGAGTGCAGCAGGTCTTCGGCCCGTATCTGGTTGGTTTCCACGTTCATTTGCCTCGGCGCATTCCGTCAACATCGATCAATCCGGGCCGGCCGCACTGGGCCCGACCCATGGTTCCGGGATAAAGCCCAACACCGACAATGTCAGGTGTTTTCCGCAACCGTGTCGGTCGTGCGCATCGAAACGATCATCCCCCCGCCCCCGCAAAGCCCGGATATGCACACGTCGGCATGTTGACATGCGTAAATACGAATGAGACGATGACTTCACGGATCGGCACTGGGAGGGGCGATTTACCGTGCAAACCAGGAATCGTCAGGCCGGGGTGCCTCTGTACACCCAGATCGCAAGTACGTTGCGAGCCAAGGTCGATTCCGGTCAATGGGAAGTCGGCGACCAATTGGCCTCCATCGAACAGTTGTCGCGCGAATACGGCGTCGGCATTTCGACGGTCCGCCAAGCCATCGGCACTCTTGAAGAACAGGGTCTACTGGAACGCGTCCACGGGCGCGGGACCTTCGTGCGCGCGGTCCCCCGGGACATGCGCTGGCTGCCATTAGGCGCCGATTGGGATTCCCTGGCTCGCAATATCGAGGAACTGACGCCGCGCCAGGTGCTGAAAGAATCGTCCGGCGAACAACCCCGGCTGAACGCCGGCGACGGCGACCCGGCCCCTTGCTACCACTACATTCGTCGCGTCCACGAGCGGAACGGCAATCCGTTCTCGGTCGTCCGCCTGTATCTCGACAGCCGCCTGTTTCGCCGCGCGCCCCAGCGGTTCCGCGAGGAATTGGTGATGCAGGTGTTGAAAGATATGCCCGACGTCGAAATGGCGGGCGTCCGCCAGACTTTGCTGGTCGACGGCGCCGACCGCGAACAGGCCGAAGACCTGCAGATCGGGTTCGGCGCACCGGTGGCGTTGCTTCATCGCGCCATCCAGGACGGCGCCGGCACGGCGATCTATGTCGCCGATTTCGTTTACCGGGGAGACGTCGTACGTCTTGACATTGATTTGCCCCCGGAACCAAATCGGGACCAACAAACACAAACAGACCTAAAACCACTCAGCGACAAGGAGGAAATACGATGAGAGGTATTAAACTGAAGGCCACGGGATGGGCACTCGCCCTGACGGCGGCTTTCGCAGTTTCGTCGACGGCGGCCGTCGCCGACGGCTATCCGAAGAAGCCGGTGACGATTGTCGCCCCCTATGGCCCGGGCGGTGCGTCCGACATGGCGACGCGTACGCTTGCGGCCTCGGCCCCGAACTACCTGCAGCAGGGCGTCCTGTCCGTCAACAAGGCCGGTGCCGGCGGCACGATCGGCTCGACCTTTGTGTACAAGGCCCGCCCAGACGGCTACACCCTGCTGCTGGCGCGCGTTGCCACGCACGCGGTCTCGCCGGCGATGAAGAACCTGCCGTACAAGCCGATGGAATTCACGCTCCTCGGCCTGTTGGAAAAGAACCCCTTCGTTTGCGCCACGTCGATTGAGAAGCCGTACAAGTCGCTCAAGGACCTGCTTGACGCGATCAAGGCCAACCCCGGCAAGGTCACCTATTCCTCGGCCGGCGTCGGCACGCTGCTGCAGGTCGCGGGTGTCATGCTGATCGATGAAGCCGGTATCCCTGACGCCAACAAGGCAGCCACCCACGTCCCGTACAAGGGCGGCGGCCCGGCCGCTTTGGCCGCGCTGAAAGGCGAAGTCGATTTCGTCTGCACCAACCTGTCGGCCCTGATCGGCCACATCCAGGCCGGCAAGCTGCGCGCCTTGGTCACCACCATGCCGGAACGCGTCGCCTCGATCCCCGACGTGCCGACGGCCCGTGAACTGGGCTACCCTGGCCTTGAAGTCGCGGTCGGCTGGAGCGCCCTGGTGGGCCCGCCCAAAATGGACGAAGAAGCCACCAAAAAGTGGGTCGACGTCCTGGCCAAGCTGAAGGACGACAAAAGCTGGAACCGGATGACCCATAAGCTGGGTTCCATCCCGACCATCTTGTCGCCGGAAGAGACCCGGGAATTCATCGAACACTCCTACTCCAAGATGAATGCCCTGGTTGAAAAGCTCAACATGAAGATCAAGTAAGCACAGCAGACTATTGACCTATCGGGACGGGAGCTTCGGCTCCCGTCCCAAATTGGGTGGGAACAATGAAATTCGAAAAATATGGTGACATCGCCGCCGGCGGTGTGGTTGCGGCCTTCGCCGTGCTGGGGCTGGCCTATCTCGTCCCGGTCGGGGTCAAGGCACCGCCCAACATTTCGGTCGCGCCGCTGGCGCCGGCCTTCTGGCCCAGCATCATTTTCTGGATGATGCTCGGTTTCGCGACACTCATTATCGCCAAAGGGATTTTCGGCATCATGCGCGCCGACACGGACGGCGCCGAGGTCGACGCGGACAGCGGCATGAAAGCCCGCACCACGCGTACCCTGATCGCCATCGTGTTGCTGTTCGTCTATCAGGCCGCCCTGGAGCCGATCGGCATGGTTCTGGCGTCGATCATCGCGGGGCTGGCCTTCACCGCCCTGGCCGGTGAGCGACGGTATCGCTACTTCGTGCCCGTCGCGGTCCTGTTGCCGATCGTTCTCTATTATTTCTTCACGAAGATCGCCGCGATCCCGATTCCGCTCGGCTTCTTCGAATTCATAGAATTTTAGACGGAGCCCGCTTTCTGTCATGGACATCATCCAAGAAGCCTTTCTCCACGTCGCCACCTGGCAGACCATTCTTGCCCTTTTCTGCGGCGTCGCCATCGGCACCATCATCGGCGCCATCCCCGGCATGACCGTCAGCATGGGCGTGGCGCTGACCCTGCCCTTCACCTTCACGCTCGATCCGGTGACCGGCATTCTTTTGCTGCTGGGCGTCTACAAGGGCGGCATTTACGGCGGCTCCATCACCGCCATCGTGATCCGCGCGCCCGGCACGCCGGCGGCCTCCTGTACCGTCCTCGACGGGTTCCCCATGGCCCAGAAGGGCGAGGCCCGCAAAGCGCTTGAAATGGCGCTTTACGCGTCGTGCATCGCCGACTTCATTTCCAACCTGGCGCTGATCTTCTTCGCCGGTTTCCTGGCCAGCCTGGCGCTGAAGTTCGGTGCGCCCGAGTTCTTCACGCTGATCGTGTTCTCCCTGACCATCATCGCCGGTGTTTCCGGCGACGACCTGATCAAGGGCCTGGCCAGCGCCATGCTCGGCCTGATCGGCGCGACCGTCGGCCTGGACCTGGTCTACGGCACCGACCGGTTCGTGTTCGGCGTTTATGAATTGATGGGGGGCCTGGCCTTCATTCCCGTGCTGATCGGCCTGTTCGCCCTGCCCGAGATCATCAACCACTACACCCACAAGGACCGGGGCGTCGGCGATATCAACAAGATCGGCAGCGCGCGCCTGTCCTTCGCCGAATTGAAAGGCTCGCTCAAGTCGATCCTGCGCGGCAGTGTCATCGGCGTCGTCCTGGGCGCGATCCCGGGCATCGGGGGTGCGCCGGCGGCCTTCCTGTCCTACAGCGAAGCCAAACGCACCTCGCCCAACGGCAAGAATTTCGGCAAAGGCGAGGTCGAAGGCGTCGCGGCAGCGGAATCGGGCAACAACGGCGTCGCCGGGGCGACCATGATCCCGCTGCTGGCACTCGGCGTGCCGGGCGACGTGATCACGGCGGTCATCCTGGGGGCCTTCATGGTCCACGGTCTCCGCCCCGGCCCGATCCTGTTCCAACAGAACCTGGACATCATCTACGCGCTGTTCATGGGCATCATGATGAGCTCCGTGTTCCTGTTCATTATCGGCAAGTCGTCGATCCGGATGTTCAGCCGCATCGCTGAAATCCCCAACAGCATCCTCTATCCGGCAGTGCTGATCCTCTGCGTGTTCGGTGCCTATGCCATCAACAACACGATCTTCGACATCCTGGTGATGATGGCAGTCGGCGTGCTCGGCTTCGGCATGCTCAAGTTCGGGTTCCCGACGGCGCCGTTCCTGATCGCCTTCGTCCTCGGGCCCTTGCTGGAAGACAACTTCCGCCAAGCATTGCTGATATCGCAGGGCGATTACGGCATTTTCGTACGAGGGCCGATCTGCTGGTTCTTCTGGGCCCTGACCGTTCTGTCCGTGGTCATCGTTCTGAACCGGTCGACCGGCTTTCTGAAGTTCATGAAACGACAACCCAAGGCCGGAACGTAACCCCCGGCCGGGCGGCGCGCCGAAACCGGGCGCGCCGCCGCAATGCGGAAGACTTCGAATGGTCCAAGTCGAATGCCTGGTCGAGGCCGGGGATATTCTGGGCGAAGGCGCCATTTGGAACCCGTCGGACAGCGCCCTTTATTGGTGCGACAATCTGAAATCCAATATCCAGCGATATACCCCGGCGACCGGCGAACACCGCGTCTGGCCGATGCCCGAAGAAGTCGGCAGCTTCGTCTTCCGGGAAAAGGGCGGCATCTGCGCCGCCATGAAATCCGGCTACGCCTTCATCGACGATCTCGATAACCTGACCATCGATTATATCGTCGACCCCGAACCGGACAGCCCCCGCACCCGCATGAACGACGGCAAATGCGATCGCCGGGGCCGGTTCTGGTGCGGATCCATGGACGCCGAATTGAAGGACCCGCTGGCCTCGCTCTACAAGTTGGAGCCGGGCGACCTGAGTTGCCACAAGATGGATACGGACATCATCTGTTCCAACGGCATCGCCTGGAGCCCCGACGACCGCATCATGTATTTCGCCGATACCCGGGCCGAAAGCGTCTATGCCTACGATTATGACATCGAAACCGGAACCATCGCCAACAAGCGCGTGTTCATTTCGACCGAAGGCATGCCGGGCCGGGCCGACGGCGCCACCGTCGATACGGAAGGCAACTACTGGTTCGCCCATATCCATGGATCGAAAATCCTGAAATACGATCCCAACGGCAAATGCGTTCTGGAAGTCGATGTGCCGGTGATCCAGCCGACCATGTGTTCCTTCGGCGGCGACGACCTGGACGTGCTCTACGTCGTCTCGGCGACCCGCTTCATGCAGCCCGGCGACGAAACCCGCCAGCCGCTGGCCGGATCGCTCTTCGCGATTACCGGCCTGGGCGCCCAGGGCATCCCCGAACCCCTGTTCGCGGGATAACCGGGCGTGACCGGCGCGGGCACCTGGTGGCGGCAATCGGCGGGCGAACTTGCCGCGGCCCTTGCCGCCGGTGAGACCACGGCGGCCGCATTGCTGGACGGCGCCCTCGACCGGATCAGGCACCTCAACCCCGACATCAACGCCGTCGTCCTGATCGACGAAGCGGGTGCGCGGAGAGCCGCCGAGGCATCGGACGCTCGCCGCCAAGCGGGCGCAGCCCTGGGCCCGCTGGACGGCCTGCCGATAACGATCAAGGACAACATCTACGTCGGCGGCCTGCCCGCCACCTGGGGCAGCGCCCTTTACCGCGATTTCACGCCGCCGGGCGACGATCTGCCGGTCGCCCGCCTGCGCGACGCCGGGGCGGTGATCGTCGGCAAGACCAACACCCCCGAATTCGCCATGCTGCCGGTGACGGAAAACAAGCTGTTCGGCGTCACCCGCAACCCCTGGGATTTATCGCTGACGCCGGGCGGGTCCAGCGGCGGCGCGGTGGCCTCGGTCGCCGCCGGGTTGACGCCGCTCGCCATCGGCACGGACGCCGGCGGATCGATCCGCCGTCCCGCCGGTTACGCCGGAGTGGCCGGAATCCGCCCGACCACGGGGCGCGTCGCCCGCGATTTGGGCTTTCCCGCCATCGCCCAGGATTTTCAGGCCATCGGCCCCATGGCCCGCACGGTCGGCGATCTGATCCTGGCCCTATCCTGTATCGCGCGGCCATCGGCGACGGATCGCCTGTCTCTCGCCTTTCCACCGTTCGACATGAACCGGGCAGCCTTTTCAGGGCCAAACGGCAAGGCCGTGATCCGTTTCGTGCCGCGCGCCGGTTCGGGCCCGGTCGAAGCCGCCGTCGCCGACAGCCTGCGCCGCGCCGCCGATACCTTCGCCGATCTCGGTCATGACGTAACCGAGGCCGACGCCCCCTACGATCCCGAGGAAATCGACCGCATCTGGGCCTTGATGATCGGCGTCGGCATGGGCCGCGTCGTCGATGGTGTCGAAGACTGGGAAACCAAGGTCGACGACGGCATCCGGGGCGTGATCGAACGGGCGAGCGAGGTCTCCGCCGGGGACTACCTTCGGACCCTGGACCGCATTCAAGAATTGCGGGCCGATTTCGCACGCTGGATGACCGGGGTCGACGCCATGCTGACCCCGGCCTCCGCCACCCTGCCCTGGCCGGCCGAACGCCGATTCCCCGAAACCGTCGATGGGGCGCCGGCCGGGCCCCGCGCGGCGGCGGCCTTCGCCACCTTCGTCAACGCGGTCGGCCATCCGGCGATCAGCATCCCGGGCGACCCCGCGCCGACGGGCCTGCCCATCGGGGTGCAATTGGTCGGGCGGTTCGGACATGACGAGGATTTGCTGGCCTTGGCGCTGGAATTCGAAGCGGCGAAACCCTGGCGCGACCGTTGGCCGACGCTGGCCCTGGCATGACCTCCGCGGCGCCCCGACAAAGCATTTAATTTCTTCCAATCAATACCTTATGGTGGGCGCCCAGGGGCGAGGTCTCCCGGCAAACACGGAATAAATCCGAACGCCGGGCATACACGACGGGGAATTGATGCCACAGGACGCGGTCGAACTACTGGCGAAAACGGATCTTTTGGCCGGCGTGCCGGAAGACCGCCTGCGCGGCCTCGACCCGGCCCCGGAATGGCTGAGCGTCAAGGCGGGCGAGACCCTGATCGAACAGGGACAGCGGGGCGAAGCCTTCTATCTTCTGGTCCACGGGCGCCTGCGGGTTTTCGTCACGAACCCCGACGGCACGGCGAAACGGGTCGGCGAGGTTCTGCCCGGAGAGGGCGTCGGCGAAATGGCGCTGCTGACCGACGAAACGACCTCGGCCACCGTGCGCGCCATGCACGATTGCGATCTGATCCGGTTTTCCCGCGAGTCCTACAAACAGCTTATGGAAACCTCGCCCGAGGCGGCCCTGCAGGTCACCCGGACGGTCATCAAGCGCCTGCGCTCGGGCCTGGGCGGCGGCAGCGGCAAATTGCTCTACGGCGCCATCGCCATCCTGCCGATCGGCGATCATGCGGATATCGCGACCTTCGTCGAAATGCTGCGGGTCCAGCTTTCCGCCTTCGCCGCCACACGGGCCGTCACCGTCGACGACCTGGGCGCCCAGCGGGCCACGCAAATCCGTGGCCAGGGCGCCTTGAGCGCCGATGCGCGGCGCGATATCCACGGCGCGTTCACGGCGATCGAGGATGAAAACGATCTGACGATCTACCTCGCCGACCCCGCGCCCACGACCTGGACGACGCTTTGCCTGAACCAAGCCGACCTGGTGCTTTCCATCGGCGCCGTCGGGGACGCCCCGAACCTCAGCGAGGCCGAGGCGAGCCTGCTCGGCCGGGTCGACCCGGACCTGGCGCCACGCAGCGAGTTGGTCCTGGTGCATAACCGCGACTGGCAGGACGATTGCGCCACGGCGGAATGGCTGGCGCCGCGCAACACCGCCGATTTCCATCACGTCCGCGCCTGGGTCGAGGGCGATTTCGCGCGCCTGGCACGCATCCTGACCGGCAACGCCATCAATCTGGTCCTGGGCGGCGGCGGGGCCCGGGGCTTCGCGCAGATCGGCGTGCTGCGGGCATTCAAGCAGGCCGGCGTCCCCATCGACCGCGTCGCCGGCACCAGCATGGGCTCCCTGGTCGGGGCGCTCTACGCGCTGGGCATGGGGATCGACGACATCACGGAGATCAACCGGGAAATCTGGATCGACGGCAAGCCGCTGTCCGACTACACCTTCCCGGCGATCGCCATCGTCCGGGGACGTCGCCTGCACAACCTGGTCAAGCACGCCCTGCATGGGCGCAAGATCGAAGACATGCCGATCCGGTTTTTCTGCGTGTCCGGCGATTTGACGGCGACCGACCTGATGATGCACGACCACGGAACCCTATGGGAAGGCATCCGGGCCAGCGGCTCGATCCCCGGGGCAGGGCCGCCCATGTTCCTGAACGGCCATGTCCTGGTCGACGGCGGGGTGCTGAACAACCTGCCGGGCGACCTGATGATGGACCGCTACACCGGCGCCGTCGTCGCCGTCGACGTCAACCCCATGGCGTCCATGACCGTCCCCGCCGATATCGACGAGGTGCCGTCCGGCTGGGGCGTGTTGTGGAATCGGATCAATCCCTTCGCGAACCCGTTGAAGATGCCGGGCATCTTCGAAATTCTCTACCGCACGGCGACCCTGTCGAGCGACCGGCTGGCCAAGCGGACGCACGGGCGGACGGATTTCCTGCTGACCCCGCCGGTCAGCCATTTCCGGGTGTTGGAATTCGATGCCCTGGAGGAAATCGCCGAGATCGGATACCGCGACGCCATCGCCGCGCTGAAGGGCGACCTGGACCCGCGCATTGCACGCTATGCCAATATCGACCGCCTGCCGGACCTGCCACAGATCAAGCGGCCCGATCCGAAGAAGGCGGCGAACGCCGACGCGGTCAAGGACGGCGCCCGCCGCTCGGTCCGGCGCCGGATCGCTGCCGCGGCGGTGGTCCTGGCCGTTGTCGGCGGCGGCTGGGCCTACATGACCGGGGGCAGCCCCACCGAACCTGCCAGCGAGCCCGTGACGGCGCCGGTCGAGGGCCCCCAGGTCGAAAAACACGACGGCGCCAACATCCTGCCGGTCGGCGTCGTCGTCGCCCGCCATTCCGACGGATACGACGTCAGCAACCGGTACGTCGGGCGCATCGTCAGCCGCCGCGAGACGGGCCTGGGGTTCGAACGCACGGGCACGGTCGTCGAGATGACCGCCGACGAAGGCGACAAGGTCACCGAGGGCCAGGTTCTCGCCCGCCTCGACACCCGCATTCTGGAAGCCCGCCGCACGGAACTGCAGGCGGACCTCGCCGTCAGCAAGGCCAGCCGGGCGGAAACCCAATCGCGCCTGGACCTGGCCCGGACGACCATGAAACGGCGCGGCGAACTTCTGAAGCGCAACAACGTCTCGCAGCAGGCCTATGACGAGGCCAAGTTCGAGGTCGTGGGTCTGCGCTCGGCCCTGGCGGCCAACGCGGCCGAGATCGCCCGCGCCGAGGCGCTGTTGAATTCGCTTGAGGTCGATATCGAGAAATCGGCGATCCGCGCGCCCTTCGACGGCACGATCATCGACCGCACGGTCGACGAAGGGGCCGCCGTGCCGGGTGGGACAGTTGTCCTGCAGATCAGCGAGGACGCCGTCAAAGAGGTCCGCGTCGGCCTGCCGGTCCAGGTCGCCCGCCATCTGACCCCCGGCGAGACCTATGAGATCGAGGTCGATGGCGATGCCCATCCGGCGCGTCTCAAGGCGCTGCTGACGTCGCTGAACCCGCAGACGCGGACCCTGCCGGCAATCCTCGAGGTCGAGGATGCGGACCGCCGCCTGCGGTCCGGCGAACTGGCGGAATTGAAGGTCGCCTACCGCATCAAGGCGGACGGCTTCTGGCTGCCGATGACGGCCATCGTCGGCGGGCGGCGGGGCCTGTGGAACGCCTATGCCCTGATCGACAGCGAGGTTCCCGGCCTGGCCAAGGCGACCCGCCGCGAATTGCAGATGCTGTACAGCGATTCCACCCGCGCCTATGTGCGCGGCACCTTGATGGACGGTGAGCGGGTCGTCTCCGGCGGCCTGCACCGGCTCGTCCCCGGCCAGTTGGTCAAACCGACCCCCGCCGCGGAATAGGGAGGCCGGGCGCCATGGTCTACGACCTGTGTTTCCGAAAGCCGCGCCTAACCGTTCTCGTCCTGGGCCTGATCCTGGTCGCCGGGCTGACCGCCCTGAACAGTTTGCCGCGTCAGGAAGACCCGGCGCTGACCGAACGCTACGGCTCCGTCACCGTGACGTTGCCGGGCGCCAGCGCCGAACGTGTCGAGGCGTTGATCACCGAAAAACTGGAAAACGCCCTGCAGGAGGTCGAGGAGGTCAAACACCTGAACTCCCGCTCGCAGACCGGGTTTTCCATCGTCTCCATCGAATTGGAAGACCATGTCTTCGACGTCGACCCCGTATGGTCGCGCATTCGCGACAAGGTGGCGGAGGCCGAAGCGATCTTTCCCGCCGACGCCCGGGTGCTGGAGGTCAAACGCAACACGACGGCGGCCTTTACCTTGTTGGTCGGGTTGACCTGGGTACAGGACGACACGCTTCAGATCGACTTGCTGCACCGTTTGGCCAAGGACCTGCGCCAGGAGCTGGTCGCCCTTGCCTACACCAAGGAGGTCGAGCTTTACGGCGAGCCGGAAGAAGAAGTGCTGGTCACGCTGGATTCCGCGACCCTGGCGTCCCGCAACCTGACCGCGACCGAGATCGCCCAGCGAATTTCCCAGGCCGATGCCAAGATCCCCGCCGGACGCCTGCAAAGCGACCGCAACGACCTGATCATCGAGGTCGCAGGTGAGTTGGATTCCGTCGACCGGGTGCGCAGCGTGCCGATCCTGAAAGACGATACCGGCCAGATGATCCGCGTCGGCGACATCGCCCAGGTCACCAAGACGCCCCGCGATCCGCCCGAGACCATGGCCATCATCCACGGCCATCGGGGCATCGTCATCGCCGCAAAGATGGAAACGAACCGCCGGGTCGACCGTTGGGCGGCGTCGGCGCGGGCCATCGTCGACGATTTCACGCGCCTGCTGCCGCCGGGCGTCAAGGCCGAGATCATTTTCGATCAGAGCATCCATACGGACGAACGTCTGGGCGGCTTGGTCGACAACCTGCTGATCGGGGCGGCCATCGTCGTCGTCGTCCTGTTTTTCATGATGGGGCTGCGCGCCGCGATCATCGTCGCCTCGGCCCTGCCGCTGACGGTCCTGCTGGTGCTGCCCAGCCTCAACGCACTGAACGTGCCGCTGCATCAGATTTCGCTGACCGGCCTGATCATCGCGCTGGGCCTGCTGATCGACAATGCCATCGTCGCCTATGACGATTACGTCAAGGCGCGGCTCGCGGGCCGCGACCGGGCGGAGGCGATCACCGTCACCGTGCGCCATCTGCTGGTGCCCCTGGCGGCTTCGACCGTGACGACGGCGCTGACCTTCATGCCGCTGGTCATCATGCCGGGCAACGCCGGGGAATTCGTCAGTGCGCTCGGCACGGCGGTGATCCTGTCCATCGTCTATTCCCTGGTGATCTCGCTGACCCTGATACCGGCCCTGGCTGCGTTCGCCGACCGGCGCGACCGCATCCTACCGGGGCAGGGCTTCATGGCCCGGGGGATCAGCAGCGAAACCCTGCTCAAGGGCTACCGCTGGACGCTGGACAAAACCCTGACCCGGCCGTGGATCGGCATCGCGATCTCGCTGGTCATCCCGGTCTCCGGCTTCGTCCTGGCGTCGCAATTGATCGAACAGTTCTTCCCGCCCGTGGACCGCAATCAGTTTCAGGTGCAATTGAAGCTGCCGGACCAGACCGCGATCACCGAAACCGAACGCCAGGTCCACCGCGCGCGCGACATCATGTTGCGCCATCCCGAGGTCGAAAACAGCGTCTGGTTCATCGGCGAGACGCCGCCCCGGGTGTTCTACAACGTGACGATCCTGGAGGATGCCAACCCGAGCTTCGCCGGCGGGTTCGTGAATACCCGGTCGTCCGAAGGCACCCATGCCCTGGTCCCGGTGCTGCAGAAGGAATTGATGCAGGCGTTCCCCGAAGCCTCCCTGCTGGCCCTGCCCTACGAACAAGGCCCGCCTATCGAGGCCCCCCTGGAAGTCCGCATCTACGGCCCGGACATTCATGAACTGCAGCGCCTGGGCGAGGAAGTCCGCCTGATCCTGTCGCAGACCCTGAACGTCACCTATACGCGGGCGACCATCACCGGCGGGCGGCCGAAATTGGACCTGATCGCCGACGAGGACCAGGCCAGCCTGGCCGGCTTCAACCTGGTCGATCTGGCGCGCGAGTTGAACGCCTCGCTCGACGGCGTGGTCGGCGGCAGCGTCCTGGAAGGCACGGAGGAGTTGCCCGTGCGGGTCCGGGTCGGGCAGGCCGACCGCGCCGACCTGGAACGCATCGTCGCCAATACCGTGCGCCCGCCCGTGCGCGATGCCGATACGGCGCGCGAGGCCGTCTC
Source organism: Rhodospirillaceae bacterium (assembly GCA_002696205.1). Lineage (GTDB taxonomy): Bacteria > Pseudomonadota > Alphaproteobacteria > Rhodospirillales > Casp-alpha2 > UBA1479. The sequence continues at coordinate 13,199 of NZRL01000178.1, forward strand.
GGGCGTGCCGCTCAACGCGCTGGGGCGGATCGCCCTGGCGCCGCAGATCAACCTGATCACCCGGCGCGACGGCGAACGCTACAACAAGGTCCAGGCCTATGTGGACCCCTTCACCCTGCCGGGCAAGGCGCTGATCGATTTCGAAAAACGCATGGCCGAACGGAATTTGCAGGTTCCCGCGGGATACCGTTTGCAATTGGGCGGCGAGAAGGAAGGCAGCGGCGAGGCCCGGGCCAATCTCATGGGCGTCTTCGCGCCGCTGATCGTGCTGATGATCTCGACGGTGGTACTGGCCTTCAATTCGTTCCGCTATGCCGGGCTGATCGGCATGGTCGCCGTGTTCAGCATCGGCGGGGCGTTGTTCACGCTCTGGCTGTTCGGCTTTCCCATGGGCTTCATGGCGGTGATCGGCACGATGGGGCTGATCGGCCTGGCGATCAACGACAGCATCGTCGTGTTGTCGGCCCTGATTGCCAATGAGAAAGCCCGTGCCGCCGATCAGGACGCGATCCGCGAGGTCGTCGTGGTCGGCAGCCGGCACATCATTTCGACGACGCTGACGACCATCGGCGGGTTCCTGCCGCTGATCATCTGGGGCGGCATCTTCTGGCCGCCGCTGGCCATCGCCGTGGCCGGCGGCATGATCGGTGCGACCTTGTTGGCATTGTTCTTCGTGCCGCCGGTCTTTACCATATTCGTTCGCCGGGATAAGCGGCGGAACGACAAAAAACGATTGCAAAACATTGCATTAGGAAAAGAAAAGGCAACCGCCGCGTGACCCAGCCCGAAAAAATCAATTTCGACGAAAATCAGGTCGATATCGCCGAACTGCGGGAACTGGTCAAACAGAACACCCTGTTCAGTCTGATGTCGGACGACCAGTTGAAACACCTGATGGGCATCATCACGGGCATGTGGCATCTGGCGCCGGGCGACTACGTCGTCCACGAAGGGGACGAGGCCGACAACATCTACATTATTCGGTCCGGCAGCTACGAAGTCCTGAAGAAGGACTTCGATTCCGATACCGTCTATCCCATCGCCAAGCTGGGCCCGGGGATGAGCATCGGCGAAGTCGCGTTGCTGGATTCCGGCACGCGGTCGGCCTCCGTGCGGGCGTTGGAGCCCGGCACGTTGCTGGTCATCCCCATCGAAAAACTGAACGCCCTGTCGCAGGCCGAGGAATCGGTCGATATCCGCATGAAGATGAACCTGGCCTACGAAATGGGCCGGCGCCTGCGCGACACCAACGAATCTTCCGTCCGCTATCTGCAGGAACGCCTGTCCGAAGCGGAAAAACGGGTCGAGATGGGCAAGTTCCTGACCCGGGTGCTGATCGGCCTGGCGCTGTACATGTTCACCATGGGCTTCACCGCGGCCCTGGCCAAAGTCATCGACACGACCTGGGTGACCATTCCGATCCTCGCGGGCTTCGCCTTCGGCGTTTACCGCACAGTGGTGACCAGCCCCTATCCGAAAGCTAACTACGGCTTCACCCTGGCCAACTGGCGGCACAACATCGTCGATTCCGTGCTGTGGACGCTGCCGATGCTGGGCGCGATCGCGCTGCTCAAGTTACTGGCGGTCACCTTCCTTCCCGATCTCGCCGGGACGACGGTGTTCGAACTGTCCCGCAACACAGGCCTGAGCCTGACCGATATCCTGATCCTGTCTGGCGCCTATGCGGCCTTCTGCCCGGTGCAGGAGATGATCGCGCGCAGCGGCATTCAATGTTCCTGTCAGATGTTCCTGACGGGCAAATACCGGATACTGCAATCCATCGTGCTGTCGAACCTGCTGTTCTCGGCAACCCATCTGCATGTCGGGCTCAGCATGGCGCTGTTCGTGCTGCCGGCCGGGTTCTTCTGGGGCTGGCTGTTCTCGCGTCAGGGCTCGATCCTGGGCACCAGCATTTCCCATGCGATGATCGGCATCTACGCCTTCTTCATCGTCGGGTTCGATTTCATCATCGGCTGACGGCGCCGGAAAGGGCGCCGGTTTAGGGGAAACACCAAGGGGGTGACGACATGACGGACCAACCGGCCTGGATCGGCGCCTATCCGCCGGGTGTCTCGGCGACCCTGCCGCCGCTGCCCCATCCCCATATCCCCGCCATGCTGCGGGCCGCGGCGGCGACCTACGGAAACCAGACGGCATTCAGCGTCTGCCTGCCCAACGGCGCCCATGCGGCGATGTCCTTTGCCGAGGTCGACCGTGCGTCCGACGCCTTCGCGGCCTATCTGCGCGAGGACCTGGGATTGCAGCCGGGCGACCGCGTCGCGATCCAGATGCCCAACAGCTTCGGCTACGCCGTCGCCGCCTTCGGCGTGCTCAAGGCAGGCTTGACCGTCGCCAACGTCAATCCGCTTTATACGGCGGAGGAGACCTTGCATCAGGTCCATGATTCCGGCGCCAAAACGCTGATCCTGATCGACATGTTCGCGGACCGCATGACGCCGGAAATCCTGGGCCACCTGGACAACGTGATCCTGGCCAGCGTCGTCGATTTCTTCCCGGCCCTGAAACGCAAGCTGGTGCAGTTCGTCCTGAAACGCGTCAAGAAACAGGTGCCGACCCCGGCCTTCCCCCATGCCCGCCTGACGGACGCCGTCGCCGCCGGGGCGCGGCGCCTCGCCGCCGAGCCGGACGCCGTCCTGGCCTATGCCGAAGGATTGGGCCACGACACCACCGCCGCCCTGCAATACACGGGCGGCACCACCGGCGTCGCCAAGGGCGCGATGCTGAGCCACGGCAACCTGATGGCCAATGTGGAACAAAGCTACGGCATGCTGGGCGACCGGGTCATTCCGGGGCGTGAGGTCTGCCTGACGGTGCTGCCGCTCTATCACATCTTCGCCTTCACCATTAATCTGCTGGGCATGTTCCAGGTCGGCGGGCACAACGTGCTGATCCCCTCGCCGCGCCCGCTCAGCAATCTGAAACCGGCGTTGGAGACCTTCCCCATCAGTTGGACATCGGGGGTCAACACCTTGTTCAACGCGCTCTGCAACGAAGACTGGTTCGCCCAGCAGCCGCCGAAGCACCTGAAAGCCTCTGTCTCGGCGGGCATGGCCCTGCACGAGGACGTGGCCAAGCGGTGGGAGGAAATCACCCAAAGCCCGGTTGTCGAAGGCTACGGCCTGACCGAAGCCTCGCCGACCCTGACCGTGACGCCGTTCAGCGCCAGCGGCCGGCGCAACACCATCGGCATCCCCCTGCCCGGCACCGTCGTGGCCCTGTTGGACGACGACGGCAATCCGGCCCCCCAGGGCCAGCCGGGCGAGCTCTGCGCCAAGGGCCCGCAAGTCATGCAGGGATATTGGAACCGGCCCGAGGACACGGCGGCGACCTTCCGCGACGGCTGGCTCGCCACCGGCGACGTCGCCGTAATGGACGAAACCGGCTTCTTCCGCATCGTCGACCGCAAGAAGGACGTGGTCATCGTCTCCGGCTTCAACGTCTATCCGAACGAGGTCGAGGAATGTATCGCCAAGATGCCGGGCGTCACCGAAGCCGCGGTCATCGGCGTCGCCGACGTAGCCACCGGCGAGGCGGTGAAGGCCTTCGTCGTCAAGACCGATCCGGCCGTCGACCAAGACGCCGTGCGCGCCCATTGCCGGGAATTGCTGACCGCCTACAAGGTGCCCAAGACCGTGGAATTCCGCGACGACCTGCCGAAAAGCCCGGTCGGCAAGATCCTGCGCAAGGACCTGAAACCGGCAACATCTTGATCGCCCTCTCGGCGGGAACCATCCTTTGCATCCCAATCTGACCAAACAGGTGGTCGATTTTACCCGCGCCGCGCCGCCGATCCGCGCAGCCTGCCTGGACGACCTCTTTACCTTCAGCAGCGGCATGTTCGAGAACGAAACCCGCGAAGGGTTCGAGAAGATGCTGACGGCGGAGGGCCTGCGGGACGCGCGCATTCTGTTCTTCCGCGACGGCGACGGCCGGGTCCGGGGCTACAACATGGTCCGCCGGTTTGCGCCCATCGTCGATGGCCGTCCCGTCGATCTGTTCCGCGCCGTCGCCGCCATGGCGCCGGAATACCGGGGCGGCGGCTCGACCCTCGGGTTCGGCATGATGCTCGCGGTGAAGCGCAAGCTTCGGCATCCCCTGCGCCCCTGCTATTACATCGGCGCCCTGGTCCATCCGTCGTCCTATTACCTGTTCGCCAAGAACGCGGCCGAGATCTGGCCCCGCCACGACCGGGAGACGCCGCCGGACATCCGCGCCCTGATCGCCAAGCTGTCCGAGACCACCGGCATCGATATCACGGACGCCACCCATCCCTTCGTCACCTTCGACGGGGTGCCGACGCGCCAGGACGCGGGCGAGGCCGGCTTCTGGCGTGATCATCCACGGCCCGAGGTTCAGCTATTCCTGAAATTGAACCCTCGTTACAGTGAGGGCTACGGCTTGGTCACCCTGGTGCCGCTGACCTGGAAGAACCTCGCCGTGGGGGCATTCCGCGCGGCGACCGCCGGTCTACGGCGGCGACGGAATTAGGAGGGGAAATGGAAAACAAGAACGACGCGGGGACGGCGGGCTCGAAACTGCTGCTCGCCATCCTGATCGCGATCACGGCCATCGGCCCGGCCTCGACGCAATTTCTGCTGCCCGCCATGCCCGCGATCCAGGCGGATTTCGGCACGACCACGGCGACGGTTCAGATCGCGTTGTCCGGCGCCTTCTTCGCCCTCGCCTTTTCCGAATTGGCCTACGGCCCCTGGTCGGACCGTTCGGGCCGCCGGCCGGTGGTGGTCTTCGGCCTGGCGCTCTATCTGATCGGCAACGCGGTCTGCATCGTCGCCCCCAACGTCGAAATCCTGATCGCCGGGCGGGTCGTGCAGGCCTGCGGCGGGGCGGTCGGCCTGGTGCTGTCGCGGGCCATCGCGGTCGATGTTTACGGCGCGGACAA